>DAIRSQ010000026.1:0-10140 GCA_036804325.1 Candidatus Nanopelagicaceae bacterium
AGCGCTGGTGGAATGTCAAACATCCAAAAATGTACCTCGATGCTTTAACTGAGAAAAAATCCCCGGCGGCTGGAAGTGAAGAGCTTAGTGATGATGATAAATTTACTGAAAGTGTGATGTTGCAGATAAGAATGCGTGAAGGTTTAGATCTTGCACGCTTTACCAATTCCCAACAAAAAGTGTTGGCTAATTTCCACAAGAGAGAGCTTTTCTTAGATGAGCCTTGGCAGGCCGGACGGGGTGTGCTCTCGTTACATGGAAGGCTCCTTGCCGATCAAATCGTTCGCGAAGTACTTTCAGAGTAACTTTCGCTAGTATTACGCCATGCAGACCCTCAATCTCGTCCTCACTGGCCTACTCGCACTTATCTTCTTGCTCTCTGGAATTTCCAAGGCAAGTGGGAACGATAAAGGACTCTCCGGTACACGGGAAGTTAATGTTCCAGATGGCCTCGCACGACTAGTCGGTTTCTTTGAAGTGCTTCTTGCCCTCGGACTAGTTATTGGTCTTTACGATTCATGGTTTACCAATGCCATTCAATGGTTATCCCTCGTTGGCGTGTGGTGCACGATGGCGGTGGCGCTCATTCTTCACTTCCGTGCCGGGAAAGCAGCCTCCGGGTTACCAGCTTTTATCCTGCTGACGGTCGCGTCGGTTGCGCTCGTAACTATCTAGCTTTCCCACTAAAATTGGCACTCACGTAGGGTAAGTGCCAAATCGACGGTTCTCCGGCGAAATAGCATCTGCACGGAGGAGGCGACAATCCATGGAGCGAAGGATGGAAATCTTGCGCGCCATTGTTGAGGATTATGTTGCTACCAATGAGCCAGTTGGCTCGAAAGTGTTGGCAGCGCGCCACGGATTAAGCATCTCGCCAGCAACCATCCGCAATGAAATGGCTGCCCTTGAAGATGAAGGCTTGATCATTCAACCGCACACAAGCGCCGGCCGTATTCCTACAGATTTAGGCTATCGAGTCTTTGTCGATCGGCTCTCAACAGTAAAACCTCTCTCCGCTCCCGAGCGACGCGCCATCGATAAGTTTTTAGAGGGCGCAGTTGATCTCGATGACGTTGTCGCCCGCACGGTGCGGTTACTTTCTCAAGTTACACATCAAGTCGCAATCGTGCAGTATCCATCGTTAACACGCTCTGCAGTTCGCCATATTGAAGTACTCGCGCTCGCATCAAATCGATTGATGTTAGTTCTCATCGCCGATACCGGGCGTGTGGAGCAGCGAATTCTTGATTTACCAACTGAGATAGATGAGAAGACACTTAATGCTTTGCGTAGCAAACTCAATACCCTCTCTGTCGGTAAGAAGCTCGCTGCGCTATCAGATTTACTGAAGAAATTTGAGGAAGAATTTTCCCAAGAGGAGCGGATAAACATTCGCCACATCGTTGCGGTAATTCTGGAGATGGCGATTGAAAAGAGCGAGGAGCGAGTTGTCGTCTCTGGTACATCTAATCTTGCGCGCCACGCTCCGGATTTCAACGAAAGCGTTCATCCCGTACTCGAAGCGTTAGAAGAGCAAGTGGTTCTGCTTCGACTATTGGGTGAGGCGGTCGATGAGATGAAAGTGAAAATCGGCCACGAACAAGAGAATAAGAAACTTCACTCTACAAGTGTGATTACAACAGGTTATGGCCCTACTGGAGAAGCGGTTGCAACCTTGGGAATTATTGGACCAACGCGAATGGATTACCCAACTTCAATGGGCGCAGTGAGCGCAGTTGCGCGTTATGTCAGTAGATTTTTACAAGAGGAAATCTGATGGCAGAAGATCACTACTCCTCTCTGGGAATTTCTCGCGACGCATCGGCTGACGAGATTAAACGCGCATATCGAAAATTAGCGCGCGAACTTCACCCTGATGTTAATCCTGACCCGAAAGCGCAAGAGCGCTTTAAAGAAATTACGCACGCGTATGAAATCTTGAGCGATTCAGAGAAGCGTCGTAGCTATGACATGGGCGGCGATTCCGGTTTTGCAGGCGGGTTTGGTTTTGGCGACATCATGGATGCCTTCTTTGGTGGTGGCGGTTCTCGTGGACCACGAGCGCGAGTTCGGCGCGGTCAGGATGCGCTAATTCGCATCGATCTCACTTTAGAAGAGGCCGCGTTTGGCGCTGAAAGAGAATTGACTGTTGAGACAGCTGTGACATGCGATGTTTGTACTGGAACTGGTTGCGCGCCAGGAAGTTCACCCACCACATGTGAACTCTGTCGCGGCCGTGGCGAGGTACAACAAGTTACGCGCTCAATTCTTGGGCAGATGATGACTTCTCGACCATGCGCCAATTGCCAAGGATTTGGCACCACGATAAAAGAACCATGTGGCGAGTGCGCTGGTGATGGACGTGTGCGCTCCAGATCTACCTTGCAAATAAATATTCCTGCTGGCATTGATGATGGCAACCGAATCCAGCTCTCTGGAAAAGGTGAAGTCGGACCAGGGGGCGGACCAAGTGGTGATCTCTATGTAGAGGTTCATATTGCAAGCCATGAAACGTTAGTTCGTGATGGTGATGATTTACATTCACCACTTGCCATTTCAATGGTCGATGCTGCTCTCGGTACGACTGTCGAGATTGAGAGTCTTGATGGAGTACTCCAGGTAACAATTCCACAAGGAACACAGAGTGGAACGACGATTCCAATTAGAGGAAAAGGCGTTACGAGGTTACGAGGTTCAGGTCGCGGAGATCTCTTCGTTCACGTGGAAGTAGTCATACCAACAAAACTCTCTGAGCAAGAGGCGAAGGTATTACGTTCCTTTGCTGAGCTTCGCGGGGATAAAGAGCGGGTCTCGGTGAGTAATACCGCTGGGGGCGAAACTGGCTTCTTCTCTCGACTAAAAGAAGCACTCGGGCGCTAACGGTGTTCACCTTATTCTTTGTAACGCAAGAGCAGTTAAAGCAGAGTGAGATTGAAGTCAGCGGCTCAGAAGGTCGCCATGCGGTATCAGTTCTTCGTATCAAAGTGGGTGAGGTAATTCGCCTTGCTGATGGCGTAGGCAATTGGGTCGAAGGTGAAGTAACTTCAATCGCAAAAGATAAATTTTTGATTTCAGTATCAGTGCGCGGTAGCGATCGAGGCAATAAGCCATCAATCACTGTTGCGCAAGCTCTTCTCAAAGGTGAGAATCAAAAAGCGGCACTCGATCAACTCGTGCAAGCTGGAGTCGACACCATTCTTCCCTGGCGAGCAGCGCGTTCAGTGGGGGCAATTGATAAGCATGAGAAGTGGCAAGAAGTTATTTATGCCGCAGCAAAACAATCTCGGAGGTCAATGATTCCAGAAATTAATTCGATGGTAGACGCGAAAGATTTAGTTGCTAAAGTCGCCAAGTACGAAAAAACCATCGTGCTCCATGAAAGTGCAAGAGATAGATTGATAAACGCTTTGAATCGAGAAAGTTCAAAAGAATTGCTCGTCATTGTTGGGCCTGAAGGTGGATTAAGTGAGGAAGAGGTAGCAGCGCTTCATGCAGCTGGAGCGAAGCCAATTAGGTTAGGGGATCCAGTTATCCGAGCTGATTTAGCTGGCGCTCTTGCTATTGCTGCTATAAATGCACTAACTGGAAATTGGTAAGAGGAGAACTTCGATGAAAAATATTGCGCGAAAGCGGCAGATATGAGCTCAAATTTAGTCGATTGCATATTTTGTAAGATTATTTCTGGCGAAATTCCTTCACCACATCTTGCATCTAATGAAGATGCAATCGCAATTGCGGATATATCACCAGTAGCCCCAACCCATTTTTTAATTCTTCCGCGAAAACACGAAGAGAATGCGATTGCGCTCCATAGAAGCGAACCCCAATCATTGAGCGGGATTTTCGCCTTGGTAGATACGTTAACGAGCGAACGAGGGATCGGTGACTATCGCCTAGTCTTCAATACTGGCGCCGAGGCTGGGCAGAGCGTCTTTCATGCCCATCTCCACCTCATCGCTGGCAGGGCGCTGCAGTGGCCGCCAGGCTAGACTTCTCATAATGGAAAAGGCCACCCTCTCCCTTCCCAAAGAGCTCTCCTTAGTTGCCCTCTTTGGTCCTGCGGATACAAATCTCCGAGCGATCGAACGCGCTTTCTCGGGTCTAGAAATCACTCTTCGGGGTAGCGAGCTCCATGCTCGTGGCGAGAGAGGCGAATTATCTGCATTTGAGAAATTAATTACCCAATTAGTTCTTTTGGTACAACGCGGCCAAGAAGTTACGCCAGATGGATTGCAACAGAGTTTAAAAATGTTGCGCGGCAATTCCCTTCCTGCCGAAGTACTTTCGTTAAATATTCTTAGCAACCGTGGAAAGACCATTCGTCCAAAGACGCTCAATCAAAAACGATATGTGGATGTAATAGATAAGAACACCATTATTTTCGGAATTGGCCCTGCAGGTAGTGGAAAAACTTATCTCGCCGTCGCGAAAGCAGTACAAGCCCTACAGACAAAGCAAGTGAGTCGAATTATCCTTACTCGCCCTGCCGTTGAAGCGGGAGAGCGACTAGGTTTTCTACCTGGCACACTTCACGAAAAAATTGATCCGTACCTCCGTCCATTATTTGATGCTTTGCACGACATGATGGATCCAGATGCAATTCCAAAACTCGTTGCAAATGGCACGATTGAAATTGCACCTCTTGCCTACATGCGTGGCAGAACGTTAAATGATTCATTTATTATTCTTGATGAGGCACAGAATACTTCGCCAGAGCAGATGAAGATGTTCCTTACCCGCTTGGGTTTTGGTTCCAAAATGGTTATTACTGGAGATGTGACGCAGGTTGATTTACCTAGCGGCATTAAATCTGGCTTGAAAGTGGTACGAGATATTCTTGGAAACGTTGTCGATTTGGAATTTGTTGAATTAACAAGCGAAGATGTGGTTCGACATAAAATTGTGGCCGATATTGTCGAGGCTTACGAGCGATTTGATCAGCAGAATCACTCTTCTAGACCCCTACCGCTCCATAAGGATAGATAAGTGCCCATTCTTTTTGAGAATGAGACTGATTTTGAATTTCCAGAAAATCAATTAATCTCATTGGCAGCTTTTGCCATCCGATATATGAAACTGGATGAGAGCGCTGAACTTTCGATATTTGCGGTAGATGAAGGCGAGATGGAGCGCCTTCATATCGAATGGATGGATGAAGAAGGTCCAACTGATGTCCTTTCATTTCCTATTGATCAATTACGCCCAGGCCAAGTTTTATTAGAGGGTGAAACTACTCTTGGAGATGTAGTGCTATGTCCTGCCGTTGCAAAGCGCCAAGCAGAGAGCGCGGCGCACTCCACAACTGCAGAATTACAAATTCTTTTGGTCCACGGGATTTTGCACCTTTTGGGTTTTGACCATGCAGAACCTGCGGAAGAAGCTGAAATGTTTGCGCTACAAAAGCAGATTGTTTTGGAGTGGGAGAACGCTCAATGAGTTTCGCTGAGATTTTACTCATTATTTTTCTGCTATTTTTTGCTGGGTTTTTAGCAGGAACTGAGAGCGCCTTGAGCAATCTCTCTCGCGTTTTTATTGAACACAAAAGTGCAACTAAGAGCCGAAGTTCGCGCGCGCTCACTAAATTTGCTGCCGATCCCTCTCGCTTTCTTAACGTAGTGCTTTTGGTGCGAAAGAGCGCTGAGTTTGGCGCCGCCGCATTAGTGGCCCAGATTGCGTTAAATCAAATAAGTAACCAACGCGAAGCGCTCGCATTGACTGTGTTAGTCATGGTTGTTGCCTCATATGTTCTTGTTGGAGTTGGTCCTCGCACCTTGGGTAAACAGCATCCAGAGAAGTGGGCGCTGCCGGGCGCGGTCGTAGCACTTTTGCTCGCCCGCGTGCTTTCGCCCGTCACCCGCCTACTGATTGCCATCGGAAATGCGATAACCCCTGGTAAAGGATTTAAAAAAGGTCCATTCTCAACTGAAGCCGAATTTCGAGATCTCGTTGATCAAGCTCGCGAACGTGGTTTTGTTGAAGAAGATGAACACGAGATGATCCATTCGGTTTTCGAATTAGGGGACACTCTGGTTCGAGAGGTAATGGTGCCTCGGACAGAAATGGTTTATATCGAGCGCGGTAAAACGCTCAGACAAGCGCTCTCATTAGCTCTTCGGTCTGGATACTCACGAATTCCAGTTATCGGTGAAGATTTAGATGACATTGTGGGAATTGCATACGTTAAAGATTTAGCAAAAAGAAGCCATGATTACCGCGAAGCGGAGCAGAGTGAGCGCGTTGAAGAGTTAATGCGCCCGGCCAACTTCGTTCCCGAGAATAAAATGGCTGACGAACTACTCAAGGAGATGCAATCTGAACAAATTCATCTCGCAATCGTGGTGGATGAGTACGGTGGAACTGCTGGGTTAGTCACTATCGAAGATATCCTTGAGGAAATCGTTGGCGAAATCTCTGATGAATTTGATGATGAAGATGATGAGCAATTAGAACAGTTAAGTAAGAGTAAGTATCGGGCTCGTGCGAGAATTCACCTCGAAGATTTAGAGCGTGAACTCGGGATTACTTTTGCTGATGAAGATAAGGAATCGGTAGATACTCTTGGCGGGTTACTTGGAAAACATATTGGCCAAGTTCCTATTCCTGGAAGTGAGATTACAATTGGTTCCTGGCGATTTATCGCAGAGCGCCCCGTTGGTCGAAGAAAACGCGTCGGGACTGTTCTTATAGAAAATGAGGGAGGCGAGAATGATGAGCTCGGAGAGATCAATGACTAATAACGAAGATCAGAAGTTGCTCACGCTTGCACGAGCATCGCTGCAGCGCACTGGCGTCATTCAAAGCGCAGCGCTACGAGATGGAACCGGGCGTACTCATGTCGGAAATATCATCGCTCTCGAATCACTTCATTTGGATGCGCTTCAAGTGGCTCTAGCAATGGCAATCTCTAGCGGCGCCAACGCAATTGAGGCAGCGGTAGTGGTAGGCGAGCAGCCAACTGAGATTGCAATTACAAATATCCGCGAGATATCAAAGAATTCCCTTATTTGGCATGTGACTGCGGATGGGTCGGCTCAAGCGCTTTAACCGATAGAATTGGCCAATGCGAATTGCGCGATTCACTCCACCTAAAGAAGTTTCTGCCTCACCACTTTTTGGTGTCGTATCAGGTGATGAGATTGAGATATTGAGCGGTGATCCACTCTATGCTGGAATTGTAAAGACAGGTGAGAAAGTTTCGCTTGATAAAGTAAAACTTCTGGCGCCAGTAATTCCGCGAAGCAAAGTTGTCTGCGTTGGCAAGAATTATGCTGATCACGCGAAAGAAATGGATAGCGTCGTTCCGCAGCAACCCGTCCTCTTTATCAAACCGAATACATCCGTGATTGGTCCCGATGATGCGATTATCTGGCCGAGCATGAGCCAGAAAGTTGACCACGAAGCTGAACTTGCTGTCGTAATTGGAAAAATTTGCAAGGATGTTCCAAAAGAACGAGTGAACGATGTAATTTTTGGGTACACAATTGCAAATGATGTTACCGCTCGAGATTTACAGAAGATTGATGGTCAATGGTCGCGAGCAAAAGGTTTTGACACATTCTGCCCACTAGGACCATGGATTGAGACCGATATTGATCCAAGCGATCTAGCAATCTCAGCTTCCGTAGATGGAGAGCTTCGCCAAAACGATCGAACCTCTTCAATGATTTTTGATATTCCGACAATCATTAATTTCGTCTCCCAGGTGTATACCCTCCTGCCAGGCGATGTAATTCTCACCGGCACCCCTGCTGGCGTCGGCGTAATTCCCGTTGGGAGCAAAGTTTCTATCTCCATCGAGAAAATCGGCACCTTAGAGAATCGAGCGGTTTCACATGGCTAATCGGCCAATCAAAGTTCGCTTTGCGCCATCACCAACCGGTGATTTGCACGTAGGCAATATTCGTACCGCCCTTTTTGATTGGGCTTACGCTCGCCATACCGGTGGCATCTTTCTCTTTCGAATTGAAGATACCGACCGCAGCCGAGTAACCGACGAGTACATCGCTGCCGCGATAGATACGTTGAAATGGTTGGGACTTAATTGGGATGAGGGACCAGAAGTTGGGGGACCGCACGGACCGTATCTGCAGTCAGAGCGCCTTGACATCTATGCGCACTGGGCTGCTCGCTTCATCGAGCAGGGCGATGCTTATTATTGCTATTGCACACCAGAAGAGTTGGAAGCAAGAAGAGAAGAGCAGAAAGAATCTGGCCAAGCGCCAGGTTATGACGGTAAATGTCGCGCAATTAGTGATAGCGATTTAGCTCGATATAAAGATGAAGGTCGGGCGCCAGTTATTCGAATGCGGATGCCTGAGGGAAGCACCACCTTCACTGACGTCATTCGCGGTGACTGCACTTTCGATCATAATTTTGTTCCTGATTTCGTACTTGTGCGAGCAGATGGATCTCCGCTTTATACGCTCGCGGTGGCTGTTGATGATGTATTGATGGAAGTGACGCATATTTTACGTGGCGAGGATTTACTTTCCTCTACGCCGCGACAAATTCGTGTCTATCAAGCAATGGGAGTAAAACCCGAGGAGTACCCACTTTTTGCGCACCTACCTTTTGTAATGGGAACAGATAACGCGAAACTCTCCAAGAGGAATGGTGAAACATCTATTGCGTGGTATCGCGAGCAAGGGTTTTTGCCTGAGGCAATTTGTAATTACTTGGCGCTACTTGGTTGGTCGCCAGGGGATGATCGAGAAAATCTCACTCTCAAAGAATTAACTGAACTATTCACTATCGAACGCGTTAACTCTAACCCAGCTCGCTTTGATATGAAGAAGTTAGAGAACATCAACGGCGATAAAATTCGAGCCCTCTCCCTTGAAGAGTTTTTCAACTGGGCGTTACCGTTCTTGCAAAAGGCGAAAGTTGTCGCCACTCCGATTACTGGTGAGCAAGAGCGCGTGGTTCGTGAAGCGCTCCCAATAATTCAAGAGCGAATAATCAAGCTATCTGAGATTCCTGAGATGCTCGCCTTTTTATTTACCGAAAAAGTTGATCTCAATCCAGAGTCAGTTGCAAAATATCTTGATGCAGATTCGAAGAAAATAATTTCTCGAGCCCTGGAAGTTCTCACCTCATTAGCTACCTGGAATCATGGCGCCATTGATATCGCGCTTCGCACTGCGCTCATTGATGAGATGGGGCTCAAGCCTCGCCTTGCATTTAGCGCTATTCGCGTTGCAATCACCGGTAGCCATATCTCACCACCGCTCTTTGAATCGATGGAGATTCTTGGCCGAGAGCGGGTGTTGGCTCGCCTCGCTGCGATTTAAAGGTGGGGCAAAGAACAGGTATCCTTAAGCGCTCTGTAGTGGGGTATGGGGTAACTGGCAGCCCAGCGGATTCTGATTCCGTTAGTCTAGGTTCGAATCCTGGTACCCCAGCAAAAACTAAATAGAAAGTTACACATGGCCCCGTCGTCTAGCGGCCTAGGACTCTGGCTTCTCAAGCCAGCTACGAGGGTTCGAATCCCTTCGGGGCTACTCCTAGAAAATATAAAACGGCAAGAAATTTCAACTACTTGCCGTTGAGATACTCCGAGATGCGCGCTGCAGTAGCAATAACTGCCGCGGCATGAGTTCTCCCAGGTTGTCTGCCTAACCTTTCAATCGGTCCACTCAGACTTACCGCTGCAATAACTCGATTATGAGGGCCTCGAATCGGCGCTGACACGCTCGCCACACCGGCCTCGCGTTCACCAACGCTCTGTGCCCAGCCGCGTCGACGCACTGCGGTGAGAGTAGCCGCATCAAATCTCGCATTTTTTAAGGTCTTACTAATTCGATCAGGCTCTTCCCACGCAAGAAGAATCTGGGCAGCAGAACCTGCTTGCATTGTTAAGGCCGAGCCCACTGGCACGCTATCGCGCAATCCAGAGAGTCGATCCGCAACTGCAACACAGAGTCGTAAATCTCCTTGCCTACGATAAATCTGCGCGCTCTCTCCAGTGGCATCGCGAAGCGCAGTTAGCGCGGGTCCAGCAATTACCAATAAACGATCTTCGCCCGCACTCTGTGCTAATTCACCTTCGCGCGCACCAATAGTGAAACGGCCATGGAGATCGCGTGCGATGAAGCGATGATGTTCTAGAGCAACAGCAAGACGATGACATGTTGGGCGAGC
>DAIRSQ010000027.1:0-9786 GCA_036804325.1 Candidatus Nanopelagicaceae bacterium
CACCGCGACCATAGAGATCGAGAATTGTTTCAAAAATAGTTTGATGCGCTGGACGATAGAAATCATTACCGCGAAGAGTTTCTACAACATCTGCAATTGCATCTTTGCTGAGCAACATGCCACCAAGAACGCCTTGCTCTGCAACAGTGTCATGTGGCGGTACTCGTTCAAAACCATCACCACGTTGCGGAAGTTCAGCAACTGACATCTGCGCTCCCCACTCCAGAACCTTCAACTCGAACGCTCTATATGAAGACGACTATAGGAGGAAGCGGCGACAACGGCCGTTGCCGCTGTGCGCTCGATTGTTGGTGGCGCTGTGGGTAAGCCCGATTTCGTTGTTGACGCCCTGTGGATGACTTGGGGAGAAACCTCCACACTCTCGCTACTACCTGCAGAAATAGCCGAAGGAAGCTGTGGAGAGGGAAATATTCTCGTATCTCACCTGATGAACAGCCCTACCCCCGAAAAAGAAGACGGCCCCGGGGTTACCCAGGGCCGTAATCACATTTTCAATCTCTTACGCAGGAACAACCTCAACTGCAACATTTGCTGAAACGTTGGTAGCAAGAGAGATTTTCACAACGTGGCGACCAAGGCTCTTGATATGGCCATTGGTCTTGATGCGATGGCGATCAAGTTCAACACCGGTCGCAGCTTTGACGGCGAGCGCAATATCTTTTTCGGTAACAGAACCAAAGAGACGTCCTGCGCTACCAACTTTTGCACCTACCTTAATGCCAGCGCCTTCGAGGGCTGATTTGATCTCACGCGCATGCTCAACATCGCGAATCTCGCGAGCTTTACGGGCGCGACGGATTGCAGTGATCTGCTTCTCGCCACCGAGTGACCAGGCAATTGCCTTGCCACGTGGGATAAGGAAATTGCGACCAAAGCCATCTTTAACAGTGACAACATCACCAGGTTGGCCAAGGCCGGAGACTTCTTGAGTGAGGATTAGTTTCATCTCTTTTATCCCCCTTAGCGAGCCGTCGATGTGTAGGGAAGAAGCGCCATTTCGCGCGCATTCTTAATTGCACGTGCAAGTTCACGTTGTTGCTGCACGCTCACACCAGTGATGCGACGTGAACGAATCTTGCCACGATCTGAAATGAAGCGACGGAGCAAATTCGTATCTTTGTAATCGATGTAATCAAGTTTATCGAGTGGGTTTGGCTTCTTCTTAAATGGCTTTAGCTGCGCAGCAGCCTTACCTCGAGGGGCCTTTCCCTTTTTCTCTTTAGATCCCATTTTCTTCTCCTTCTTAATCTTTATAAATTCTCAGTATTTCTCAGTATTTCTGGTTTAGAACGGTGGCTCATCGTTGGCGCCAACGGGTGAACCCCAAGAGCCAGATGCGGCCCATGGATCATCGTTGCCACCAGCGCTTGCACCGGAAGATCCGGCTGAGCTGCCACCAGTTCGGTTGGTCTTTGATACTTTGGCGGTTGCATTTCGTAGCGATGGACCGACTTCGTCGACCTCAATCTCATAGACAGTTCGCTTTTCGCCCTCTTTGGTTTCGTAAGAACGTTGCTTTAATCGTCCTTGAACGATTACACGCATGCCACGAGTAAGTGATTCGGCAACATTTTCAGCAGCTTGTCGCCAGACATTGCATGAAAGGTAGAGAGAATCTCCATCTTTCCATTCATTAGTTGCCTTATCCATGTAGCGAGGCGTTGAAGCGATGCGAAATTTCGCAACGGCCGCACCATTTGGTGTAAAGCGCAATTCTGGATCGTCAACAAGATTGCCGATGATGGTGATTACTGTGTCTCCAGCAGCCATCGTTTACCTTCTATCTACTCGTGTGTGTTTACTTACCGGGGCGGATTACTTTTGTACGAAGCACAGCTTCGTTGAGGTTGAGTTGGCGATCCAACTCTTTGATCGCAGCTGGTTCGCAGTTCATATCGACAACCGCATAGATGCCTTCGGCCTTCTTTGCGATTTCAAATGCCATACGGCGGCGACCCCAAATATCGAGACGATCTACTGAACCACCAGAATCCTTGATGATTTTGAGATATGTCTCTAGTGAAGGAGCAACGGTACGTTCCTCGAGCTCTGGGTCGAGGATGACCATCATTTCGTAACGACGCATATTCCCCACCTCCTCTGGACTAAACGGCTACGGTCGTTCCGTAGCAGGAGGGCTATTGCGTAGGGCGTAATCTATCGCCCCTAAGCGACACGGGGGAAATCACTGGGGAGGGCCGTAGGCTCCACCTGTGGAGATTCGCGAAATATCGAGCCTGGAGCACCAATCCTTCCTTATATATAGGAGAGATCTCGACCCCTCCTTCCTCCAATCCCCCTCATGGGGCGAGGTCAAAAAGGGGGCGTGGTTCTACCGCTCACTTGGATTCTTCGAAGGCGATCAACTGATTGGTACTGCTCTGGTCCTTGCCCGAAAAGCACCGCGGATTCCAAGATTTTTTTTCTATATCCCCGAAGGTCCAACGCTTGCTACCGAGCACTATGAAAGCGCGCTTGAGCTGCTGGTGAAATATGGGAAAGATCATGGCGCGTTCGCACTTCGAATCGGACCGATGATTGTTAAAGCTCGCTGGGAAGCGGACCTAATTAAAAGCGCGCTCGCCGATGAAAGCATCTCTTCGCTTAATGAGATAACTCCTTCTTACGTTAACCCCGTTGCACATTCGCTTGAGCACACGTTACGGAGGATTGGTTTTACGCAGAGCAACGATGATCCCGATGGGTTTGCTGCAGGTCAACCTCGTTTTCTTTATCAATTACCTATTAAAGAAAAATCACGGGCAGATTTACTCTCAGGTTTTAATCAATTGTGGCGAAGAAATATAAAGAAGAGTGAGAGCGAAGGGGTCCAAGTTCGGATTGGCACTCGCGAGGACCTTGGCGAATTTCATAGAGTGTATGTCGAAACCGCCGCTCGCGATCATTTCACTCCACGACCGCTTTCGTATTTTCACCGAATGTGGGATGCCTTCAATCAAGATAGCGCACAACCTGATTTAGTTCTTTTCCTTGCAAAATGGCAGAACTCAGTTGTTGCAGCTTCTATATTTGTAGAACTTGGTGGCCATAGTTGGTATCTCTACGGTGCATCGAGCACACATGGACGTGAAGTGCGACCAAGTAATGCGTTGCAATGGGCGATGATGGAACGCGCCCTTAGTTCACAATCAGATGTATATGACTTACGTGGTATTACTGCCACTCTTGATAAAGAGAACCCACATGCTGGCCTACTCCAATTTAAAGTGGGGGTCGGTGGTCGCGCAGTTGAAGTGATGGGTGAATGGGATTACTCCTTCAATCCCCTGCTTTATCTAGCCTTCCGTGCATATCTCAATCGGCGATGAGAGAATAATCAGATGAGCTCCTTGATATTGCACGTTGACGCAGAGCGCTGGCGCCATCACATCGCTCACTATGTCGCACGTCATCAAGGTGATTTAGTGCCAGTGATTAAGGGAAATGGTTATGGGTTTGGCATCCCAACTCTTGCTCGTGAATCTCAAGAATTTAGCGCTCAATGCGTCGCCTGTTATAGCGCCGAAGAGGCGACAATCATTCGCTCCCAATACGAGGGTGATGTCCTCCTGTTATCACCTCAGGAGAGCATCGATGAGCCATGGGTTATTCACACCGTCTCACCACACAGTAAAGATTTCATTGCTAAGAAACCTGCCAGATTTGTTATTGAGATTCTCTCCCCAATTAAACGTCATGGCTTCACTACCAATCAAATTAAGGGCGCACTAAACGAGTATTCACAAACGGGAAAATGCGAAGGGCTCGCAATTCATCTTCCGATTGACCAGAAGAAAATGAAATCAGGAGTGGTGACATGGATTACCAATCAATTGCAGTCACTCGCTAAACAAAATATCAATCCTGCTGATTACTCAGAAACTATTTGGATATCTCATATCTCGGCAGATGAACTTATTCAATTAAAGAAAGTCAGATCGGATATTCGCTGGCGAGTTAGAGTAGGAACAGATTTGTGGCTTGGCGCACGAACAAGTCTTACGGCAACTGCACACGTTATAGACCGACATAAGCTCTCAGCTGGAGAGCGTGTTGGGTATCGACAGAAAGCTCCCGGAAGTGGCTGGTTAATAATTGCAGCCGGTGGAACATCTCAGGGAATTGGATTGGAAGTGCCCTCGTTAGGTGTGAAGAATTTTGTGAAGGCGCTTCTTCGGCTATTTGGTTGGAACCCCAGTCCATACAGTTGGAGCGGCAAAGTTCTCTCTTTTGTCGAGGCGCCACATATGCATAACTCGTTACTCTTTATGAAGTCCGGCACGCCACCTGAGGTGGGCGAAGAGATTGGTTTGAACGTCCGCTTCACGACTACGACTTTTCACGAAGTGATTTTCGAGTAGATACAAAGCATAGCCTGCCAGTACTAGCAACGTAAAAATCCGTAAGAGTGTTATCGCTAAATAAATATCGGGGCTTATTCCCCCCGGCTCACCAAGGATTTCTAGAATGTGGCGCCAGATTGCTACTTGATATAAAAATTCTGCAAATTGCCAGAGTGCAAATAGCGAAAAGAAAGCCTTTGTTTTTGGAAAGAATAAGAGAGTGATGACTGTTAACCATAAAACATATTGTGGTGAATACACCTTATTGAGAATGAAAAAGATCGTGCTAGCAAGGTAAATACATCCCATTAATTCACTTCGATAACGAACATAAACCAGAGACAGAAGTGCTAGAACTAGAGGGGTTGCAATCCAATTTAACTCGGAGATCCAACTTCCGTTAAGTGATATTACATACCAAAGTGAACCGAAATCTACGCCACGTTGATAATTAAAGATGTAGAACTTTGCCCAGCCACTGAAATCTAGCGACATAAATGGAAGATTGAAAAGCAGCATGCTTATCACAAAGCCGCGAATGAATTGAGCTTTCTCAGTGCTACTACGCCAAAGTAAAATTACAATTGGGATCAGAAAAATTATGGGGAAAAATTTGAAAAATATACTTAGGGAAATTAGAACGCCTGATAAGAAATAGCGACGAGCATTTAGGAAATAAAGACCAGCAATAAATGGGGTAATTGCCCAGATATCCCAATTGATAAATAGCGCTGAAATTACTGCCGGTGATAGCGCTAGTAGAACGGCGCTCTTTCGTTCAATTTTAGAGATTAAGTAGATGAGATACCCGTAGCAAAGTGAGAGCGTAATAATGTTCAAGGTAAAGAATTGAAATAAGCCAGCTGCCCCATCTTTTGTCACTAGCGCGATTAACCAGATTCCGATGCCAGTTAAAATTGGATATTCAAGAGAATTGTTTCCTAATCCGTATGGCCATACATCATGAGCAAATCCTCTAATGTCATAAAGAGCAGTGATATCTGTGTAACAACCTAATTGATATACCGCTGGTGAAATCCAGCCACTATCTACGCAGCGAATGAATTTAAAGTAACTAAGTATTAGGGAAATCGCGGTAAGAATGAAGGCGCCCAGTGCAACTGAACGAATTCGCATTAATTACCAGATTTATTCGATGTACTTGGTGAAACTGATGGAGCAGGTGACGAAGCCGGGCTCTGTGGTGATTGACTCGGAGTTGGTGCGACGGTAGGCGTCGTTGTATCTGCGAATCCTGGTGGTCTTGGAATAATGTTATAAATCGAACCATCGGCGAGCGCATCTTCTCCGATAAAAACTGGTTCTGGGAAATCTATAACTGGTTCACCTTTAAGTGCGCCCTTCATAAATTCAGTCCATATACGCGCCGGGAAAGAGCCACCAGTTAGCGTGGCCATGCCACCAATTCCACGAAGCGACTTCGTTGCATCATCTCGATAAAAGGCTACTGATGCTGCGATTTGCGGCGTATAACCATTCCACCATGCAGAGCTATTCTCTTGGCTGGTACCAGTTTTTCCTGCTGCGGGTCGACCGAGTTTTTGGGCAGCGAAGCCAGAACCAAACTTCACAACATTTTGTAACGTGTAAGTGAGATCAGCCATTACCTCTTTCGAGAAGACCTCTTGCCCTTGTGGGTTAGCTTTGTATAGCACGCCACCATTTCTACTTCCCACTTCAACTACTAAAAATGGTTTTGCATATACACCTTGAGCTGCAAAAGTCGCGTAAGCGTTCGCAACATCTAGTACGTGAGGACTAGCAACTCCTAGAACCACTGAAGGAGTAGGAACCATCTCCACTTGATCTGGAATTCCCGCTCGGCGCGCAGCATCAATTACTTTCTCTGGACCAACAGCAATGCCTAACGGTACATACACGGTATTCACTGATTTTTCAGTGGCTTCTAATAAAGTTAAATTCTTAAATGATTTTTTCCCATAATTGGCAACAACATAGGGCTTTCCATTATCGTCAAAAGTCTGTGGTGATTTACCATTCCAAACAGTGTCAATAGAAATTCCCGCTTCTAAAGCTGCGGCTAAAGCAAATGGTTTAAAGCTAGAACCTGCTTGCGCAATGCCTTGAGTGGCGTTATTTAATTGGCGTTCTACATAATCGGGCCCACCATACATCGCGAGAATTGCGCCTGTTCCTGGGCGCACTGCTGCTAAACCAATATGTAAATCATCTGGCGCTTTTGTCGGCGCCTCTTTAGCTACTGCTAAGACAGCAGCTTCTTGAGCCTTCTTATTTAGCGTTGTCGTAACTCGTAATCCACCAACCATCAACTTCTCATCAGAGAAACCGAGTTTATTTAGCTCTTTCTGTACGGCAGCAACGAGGTAGCCCTTCGGGCCAGCGAGAATTCCAGTCTTTGATCGCGGTTGTACCGCTGGCATTTTAAGATTTTTCAAAAGTTTCTTATCAGCCCAACCGGCAGAAACCATGCCACGAAGGGTGTAGCGATATCGAGCTGCCAAGCGTTCGCCATTGCCTTCACGTAACCCTGGATCGTAATAACCAGGTGAACGAAGCACCGAGGCGAGCACAGCAGATTCTCGCAAAGTTAAATCGCGAACGCTTTTTCCAAAATACATTTGCGAGGCAGTTTCTACGCCATAAGCGCCGCGACCAAAATAAATAGTATTGAGATAGTTCTCAAGAATCTCATCTTTAGTCATCGTATTCTCTAATTTAATTGCGATTATTAATTCTTTGATTTTTCTTTTGATTGTTTGATCAGGCGTTAAGAATGCAGTCTTTGCATATTGTTGAGTGATGGTGGAACCACCCTGTACGCCTCCACCTCGAGCCATATTAAATAGCGCACGGATAATTCCGGTTGGGCTAATCGCATGCTCACTATAGAAATTTCGGTTCTCGGCGGCGAGTACTGCATGACGAAGATCTAATGGAATTTTTCCCAAAGGAACGCTCGTTCGGTTCTGTGCGCCGATTCGAGCAAATTCCGAGCCATCGTCATACGTTAGTACTGTCGCCTGGCTAGTTACATAAGAGTTTGGATCAGGGATCTGCACGGTGAAATAAGAGAAAACTAAAAGTACCGAACCAGCGAAAAATCCAAGTCCGCCAAGAAGTAGAAGCCAACGGAGGGCAAGGCGCTTAATTGAGACTTTTCGCCCTGAGCCCCGTGATGAATTGGCCATAAGAGAAGGTTACTGATTATTTGGTGAAATCTTCATCCTCAAGGGTTCGTACCTTGCGAGGCGGTTTTCGCAAGCGGCCATCTCCTAGTAAGTACGAGGTATGTAGATGATTCCAACGACATCTCTGGCAAATCTCAACGACATACACTCGAAATTCACCATGCTCATTCTCAAGTTCTTCCAACTCTTTATTGGACTTTAACCGACCTGAGTACTGTCCTAATTCATCACCGAAGATGTAATTGAGCTCAACCAATTTCTCTCGTCGGCACAGTGGACAATCGCGATCGGTCTCTTCGCCATGAAACTTTGCAGCCTTAAAAAGATAGGGATCGGCATCCGTTGGATCGCTGGTAGTGCCATGGAAGGCATTTTTCAAAAAATTAAAAATGGTGGCGCGCTTTTGGAGCGAATAATCAATTATCGAACGTTGCGACCACATGGGATAAGGGTAATCTCAAATTACGCTCTAGGCTTGGGTACGTGGCACGGATCAACGCTCCCGCTCGACCAGAATGGTTACCGCACTTTGGTCGCTTTTGGCGATTGATAGCGATCCGTTGGATGGGACAAGGCACTGATGGTCTCTACCAAAGCGCGCTCGCTGCATTCCTCCTCTTCTCTCCAGAGCGTGCCGCAAGCGCTCAAAGTGCGGCAGTAGCTTTTGCAGTAGTCCTACTTCCCTATTCTCTCGTTGGCCCCGTTGTTGGCACAGTGCTTGATAAATACTCACGGCGCCAGATTCTTTTATTTGCAAATTCACTTCGCTCTATCACCCTTATCTTTGTTGCTCTTGTATTAGTACTTGGAAATACTGGTCTACTTCTCACGTTGACAGTTTTGATTTCATTTGGGATTAATCGATTGATACTTGCAGGCCTTTCTGCCGCGACTCCAAAACTGGTTTCCGAAGTTAATCTCATCGGAGCAAATGCTCTCAGCGTCACCGGTGGCACCATCGCAATTGTTTTAGGCGGCGGACTTGGAGTTGGTTTACGAAAAATTTTCAATGTAATTACAAGTCCAGATCAAGCTGATGCGCTCCTTGTGATTGTTGCCTCATTTGGTTATTTGTTTGCAGCGCTACTTGCGCTGCAGATGGGGCGCGGTGAACTTGGCCCAGAACCACACAATATTGTTCCTGCCTGGTATGAGGGCTTTAACGAAATGCGGGAGGGTTTTCGCTATTTATGGGCAAGACAAACCAGCTTTGTCGCAATACTCGTTGTTGCTATTCAACGTGGTGGATTAACCGCACTAACTCTGATGGCGTTAATTCTCGAACGCAACACCTTTAACGATGTCCAAAATCCAGATGCAGGGCTGGGTGGATTTGCATTAGCGCTTGTTCTCTCAGGAGTAGGAATTACTTTAGGCGCACTTATCACTCCGCCTATTACCCGCTATGTCGATCGCTTCACCTGGAGCAGATCTGCAATGGCTGCCGCCGCTCTGATGCCGATTCTCTTTGCATTCAAACAGAATGAATTGACCTTAATTTTGATGGGATTTTTCTCTGGCATGGCTGGTCAAGCAGTGAAAGTTACAAATGACGCAATCGTGCAACAACGCACAAGTGATATTTACCGTGGACGCGTTTTCGCTGTTTACGATGTCATTGTTAATGGAGCGATTGTTTCTGGCGCCTTACTCTGCGCGCTCTTTTTACCCCTAAGTGGCCTGAGTAGGGTTGTGCCGCTAGGAATAGCGCTTACCTACTTAGGCGCTGCCTTACTACTTATGAATAAAAAGGTATTCCGATAGGCTAGAGATATGAGAAAACCTCTTAAAACTCTCGCGCTTGTTCTAATCTTAATTTTTACTGTTGGTGCACCTTCTTTTGCTGCCGTGACTGAGAGCGATGCAAAATATGCCCAAACTGCCGGTCAACTAACTCAAGAATTCTCAACAGCTATTGGAGTGTGGGGAGATACTTACCAAGCTGCGCCAAACAAATTTGGATCTGCAGAATACAAAGCTTGGATGAAGAAAGCTGAAATCGCAGACAATGGAGTGAAAAAGGTCCTCGTAAAATTCTCTAAAATCAAAGTATCTTCTGGATATAAACGTTCTGATGTGACTCTGAGAAAATTTGTGAAAGATTATACAAATGCAATAAATCTCTACGCGCCTGCGATAAAAAAGAACGATGAAAAAATGGTGAAGAAAGCAAATGATGCCATTTTGAAAGCAACTACTCTTTTCTCCACATGGAGCACGGAGTTTGCTAA
>DAIRSQ010000028.1:0-9268 GCA_036804325.1 Candidatus Nanopelagicaceae bacterium
ACCTTACGTCGTGCTCGCTGGCCCATTCCTCAAGTGGCGAACCTGGATCTGAGATGACCACCACATGATTCGGAAGTGAAAGATTCGCATCGTCAATTCTTTTTACTATTGCTTTGAGGTGCGAAAGCGTTTCGATGGTTTGACCAGATTTTGATGAGACGACAAAAATAGTTTGCGAGGGATCAGGATCAAGTGCGCTCTTCACATCAACAGGATGTGTTGAATCAAGAAGAATTAACTCGCAGTTATTTTCCTTTGCTATTACTTCAGGCGCTAACGATGAGCCGCCCATCCCCGAGAGCACAACCCTCGTCAAGTGGTTACTTCGCGCCCAGGCTGCAAGGGCATCGAGAGCTGGTAGTAGTTGGCGAGAATTTTCTGGAAGATCTATCCAACCCAATCGCTCGCGAGCAGTTGCGCGGGCGGCCGAACCCCAGAGCGTTTCATCTTTCTCTGCTAGTCGTTTACTCGCATTTTCAAGTGAGAGAGTCATAGCTGCGCCGTGATTGTATTAATGAGCGCTTCCCAGGCATCGTTAAATTTTGCGATGCCATCACGTTCAAGTTCATTCACCACCGCATCGTAAGAGATGCCTAACTCGGATAATTCCGCAAATACTTTATGGGCTTCAACATAACTACCCGCAATTGAATTTTTCACTTCACCAGCGAATTCTTTGGCGGCGTAAATTGTTGACTCTGGCATGGTGTTGACTGTGTCCGGCGCAAGTAACTCCACCACATATTTGGCTGGGTGGTATGCCTTATCTTTCACTCCAGTTGATGCCCAGAGTGGACGTTGGACGGCGCCACCCGCCGCTGCAATTTTTTTCCAGCGATCAGTTGCGGTGACCTCTTCAAAAATCTGATAAGCCAAGCGCGCATTTGCTACCGCAGCGCTACCGCGCAATTGCTTAGCTCGTGGGTCATTTAGTTGATCGAGAATTGGGTCGATAGCCGAATCTACTCGACTAACAAAGAAGGATGCCACGGATTGAATGCCATCTAGTGAACCGCCATCAGTTAGTCGCGCCTCTAGTCCGTGCAGGTATGCCATTAATACTTCACGGTAACGCTCTAGGGAAAATATTAATGTCACGTTGACAGATATTCCCTCACGAATCAAAGTTGTGATTGCCGGCAATCCAGCTTTTGTCGCGGGCACTTTGATAAAGAGATTCTTGCGGTCAACTTCACGCCACAGTTCTCGAGCCTGAACAATTGTCTCGCGCTCCTGGTGAGCCAACCTTGGGTCAACTTCGATACTTACTCTGCCATCAACTCCAGAGGTATTCTCAAAAATATCTTGAAGTTGATCACATGCTATTCGGACATCTTCTGTCGTAATTAGTCGAATCGCTTCATCGGCGCTTTTGCCACGGAGCTTTGCTATTGCTTCAGAGTACGTTTGCGCATCTTTGAGCGCGTTGGCAAAGATTGCTGGATTTGTTGTTACACCAACAACGTGAGCGCTCTGGGTTAAGTGAGCTAGAGATTTTTCAGGTGCAAGGTCGGTATTAATAAGGCGTGAACGAGATAAATCATCGAGCCAGACCGAGGTTCCCAACTGGGAGATCTGCGCCAGCGCCGAAGTCATTGGTAAATGTCCGGCTACTTATTACCTGTTGCAGTGAGTGATTTCTTCATCAAGGCGAGAATATTCTCTGGAGTAAAACCATATTCTTTAAAGAGTTCTGGTCCGGAGGCCGAAGCGCCAAAATGTTCGAGGGAGAGTATTTCGCCCGAGCTGCCCACATATTCGCGCCAGCCCATCCCAACTCCTGCTTCCACGCTAACGCGCGCTGCTATCGATCGGGGGAGAACGCTTTCGCGGTACTCACTGCTCTGTTGGTTAAACCATTCCAGGCATGGGGCGCTCACAACTCGAAGATTAATTCCTTCGTTAGCGGCAAGGTGTGCAGCGGCGATTGCCAGTGAAACCTCTGAACCAGTGGCGATGATGATGCCATCGGGAGTCTTAGCAGGTTCATGAAGAATGTATGCGCCTTTACCTACACCGTCAGCGCTGGCAACTTCACTTCGATTAAATACTGGCAAATTCTGGCGTGAGAGCAAGAGAGCTGCTGGTGAATTTCGAGTAAGGATCTCTCGCCATGCAATAGCCACTTCATTGGCATCAGCGGGACGAATTACGGCAAGGCCTGGAATGACTCGAAGGGCTGCAGTATGTTCAATTGGTTGATGTGTTGGACCATCCTCACCAAGGCCAATTGAGTCGTGGCTCCAGATAAAAGTCACCGGCAGGTTCATCAACGCCGCTAGACGAGCTGTTGGTCGCATGTAATCGCTAAAGACTAAGAAAGTTCCGCCAAATATTCGCGTTCCACCATGGAGCGCAATGCCATTCATCAATGAACCCATTGCATGTTCACGGATGCCAAAGTGAATTATTCGACCATAGGGATTCTCGGGAAGAAAATCGCCCCCACCTTCAATAGTGGTGTTGTTACTCTCGGCTAGATCTGCAGACCCTCCCCAAAATTCTGGAAGTAGCGCGCTGATTTTTGCAATCGTATCGCCTGATGCTTTACGGGTAGAGACCTCTTTTTCATGCGAAAACTCCGCGCGAATCTCCTTGAGGATAGATTCGTCAATCGCTCCTGATTCCATTCGATCGAGAACCTGCGCTCGCCCTGGATTTGCTTTTCGCCAGGTTAAATAGTGTGCGTTCCACTCTTGATGTAGAGCTGCTCCACGATCACTGACTTTTCGAACATGGGCGAGGACCTCATCCGGCAATTGAAAATCCTCTTCAGGGTTTAATCCGAGAGCAACTTTGGTTGCAGAAACTTCATCTTTTCCAAGCGCTGCTCCATGAGATTTAGAGGTTCCCTGTAAAGCAGGGGCTGGCCAAGCAATGACGCTTTTGAGGCGGATGAGCGTTGGTTTCTCTGATTGAGCGCGCGCTGCTTCCAGCGCAAGATGTAGCGCTTGGATGTCAACGCTGCCATCGGTTGCGGTATTTACATTGAGCACATTCCAGCCGTAGGCGCGATAACGTGCATCGACATCTTCTCTAAAGGCTAGGGAGATATTTCCTTCAATGGTGATGTCGTTATCATCATAAATAACAATCAAGTTATGAAGCTTCTGTAAGCCAGCAAGTGAAGAAGCTTCAGCGCTCACACCTTCTTGTAAATCTCCATCTGAGGCGAGGACATAGATGTAATGATCAAAAATACTTTTATTCTTCGGCGCATCGGGATCTAACAATCCCCGTTCATAGCGCGCAGCCATCGCCATTCCTACGCCGTTGGAAATGCCCTGTCCAAGCGGGCCAGTTGTAGTTTCAACTCCAGCGGTATGGCCATACTCCGGATGACCTGGAGTTTTTGATCCCATTTTTCGAAAGCTCTTTAAATCTTCAAGGGTTAATCCATAACCGGAATAAAGAAGCTGGGTATACAAAGTTAACGATGAATGTCCGCACGAGAGAATGAATCGATCGCGTGCAACCCACTTGGGATCGTTGGGATCGTGTCGCAAATGTTTTTGAAAGAGTAGATATGCAGCTGGCGCAAGCGCCATCGCTGTTCCTGGGTGTCCATTACCGGCGCGTTGCACCGCATCTGCGGCGAGCGCACGTGCGTAAATAATTGCGCGGTTATCCAACTCCGTCCAACCAGGGATTTGTATTGAGCCATTGGTCTTTGCTGAATTGGTCGTCGTTGTAGACACATTGAGACCCTATCTAAAGCACTTCCTAGCGCCTGGGAGCAACTCGCCCAAAAGCCTTTGACCTAGCTCATCTGGCCCATCTAGATCTTGGGCGCCCCAAAAGCTGCGATGCGAATCGCATGGCGAACGAGGGCGCTCCAGAGAATAACTACGCCAAGGAGGTGGGCCATTACGAGCAACTCAGGCACTCCGGTGAAGTATTGAATATAACCGATCGCTCCTTGCGCCAAAGTGATAGCAAGAAGTATTCGGGCCTCTTTCGTCCGCGCAGATTTCTGCACTTCATCACGTACCACTGGCGCGAAGTGGAGCAGTAATAAATATGCGGTGAGAAGTCCGATAAATGCGATGACGAAATCAGCATGGAGCCACGCCACGGTGCGAATATCGAAACCAAATCGGGGCGCAGCTAAATCTCCTGCATGCGGACCACTACCGGTAACAATGATTCCTAGGGCGATGACTATCAAGCCCAGGAGTAGTAACCCGCGAACGATATTTCGAGCCACGGGAGCGACCTCACCTCGACTTGGGTATCGCTTAGCGCGTTCTACAAGTGAAACTGCGCCGCCGATGAGCGCGATGGAGAGGATGAAATGAGAGCCAACTGCAGCGGGGTGAAGTTTGGTAAGAACGGTAATCCCTCCCACGACCCCCTGACCAAGAATTCCGAGAATTTGTAGGGCAGCGAGCAAGCGAAGATCTTTTCGTTTTGTACGGAGAACAGCGATTAAGACGGCTAGAGAGATCGCAAAGAGAAGGAAAGTTAGTAGTCGGTTGATAAATTCAATCCAGATATTGAGCGGATCTTCAGCCTGGTGAGGTGAGGGGAGGAAGGAGCCCGGGGCGCATTCGGGCCACGTGGGGCACCCCAAACCCGATTTGGTTAAGCGGACAGCGCCACCGGTGACGACAAGCGCTGATTGGGCGACTAAGAGCGCGCGGGTGAGGAGAACGAGAGCTCTGCTGACCGAAGACGACGACATAAGCCAGGAGCCTAGTCGAGCCGACTCACTCAAGAGGCGCCAGAGAGCCTCGTAAGTGGCAGCGAGTAGCGAATTACGACACAATATCGTTGTGAAATTAGCTACCCCTGAGATCAAGACGCGAGAGGCGATAGCCCGCTCCATTTTGGAGAACGGCCCCTCGAGCGCCCTTGCCCTCTCAGAGAGATTGGGGATTACCCCGGCGGGAATTCGCCGCCACCTCGACGCGCTCGTTGACGAAAGCATTATTGAAGCGCGCGAACCGCGAGTAAGTTCAAAAAATATTGGCCGCGGACGACCATCTAAAGTTTTTGTGATGACAGATTTAGGAAGAGCATCATTTGAGCACTCCTATGATGATTTAGCGATCTCTGCCCTTCGCTTCATCGCGCAAAGTGAGGTAGCTATTGCAGGACCTGAGGGAGTGAGCGCTTTTGCTCGCGCGCGTGCTGAAGATATGGAGCGCAAGTTCCAAATGCAACGAAAATCAAAAGCGCCATCAAAAACAATTGATATCTCTCCAGTCGCGCTCGCCGAATTTCTTACCGCTGAAGGGTATGCGGCAAACGTTCACAACGTGCCGATTGGTGTTGAGCTATGCCAACATCACTGTCCTATCGCACACGTTGCCGCCGAATTCCCACAGCTCTGTGAGACCGAGACCGAAGTTTTTGCAAAAATCCTTGGAACACATGTGCAACGTTTGGCAACCATCGCACATGGTGATGGCGTCTGCACGACGGTGATTCCAAAGAACCAAATTAAAATCAGCGCTAAATCCAGTACTAAATCCAGCATGAAATCAAGTTCTAAAACCGGCAAGACAACCAGAGAGCTAAAGGGGTAATCGCATGAGCGCAACCACACATCCAGAGTTAGAAGGAATTGGTAAGTATCAATATGGTTGGTCAGATGCCAATGATGTCGGCGCGAACTCTCGTCGTGGCCTCAACGAAGATGTAGTTCGCGATATCTCTTCGAAAAAGAGTGAGCCAGAGTGGATGCTCAACCTTCGCCTAAAGGGCTTATCGCTCTTTGGCAAAAAGCCCATGCCGGAGTGGGGCTCTGATTTATCGGGAATTAAATTTGATGACATCAAATATTTCGTTCGCTCAACAGAGAAGCAAGCAACTTCATGGGAAGAGCTACCTGATGACATCAAAAATACATATGATCGTTTGGGAATTCCAGAAGCTGAGAAGAATCGCTTAATTGCCGGTGTCGCAGCCCAATATGAATCAGAGGTTGTCTATCACTCCATTCGCGAAGATCTTGAAGCGCAAGGCGTTCTCTTTTTAGATACCGATACTGCACTTCGCGAGCATGAGGATATTTTCAAAGAGTATTTCGGTACCGTCATTCCAGTTGGGGACAATAAATTCGCTGCACTGAATACCGCCGTTTGGTCGGGTGGCTCTTTTGTTTATGTTCCCAAAGGCGTTCATGTCGAAATTCCACTCCAAGCCTATTTCCGCATTAATACCGAAAACATGGGGCAGTTTGAACGTACCCTCATCATCGCTGACGAGGATTCTTATGTGCACTACGTAGAGGGATGTACCGCGCCTATCTACTCCTCTGACTCCTTGCACTCTGCAGTAGTAGAAATTATCGTCAAGAAAAATGCTCGCGTGCGTTACACGACAATCCAAAACTGGTCAAACAATGTCTACAACCTCGTAACTAAGAGAGCGGTCTGCCAAGAGGGCGCAACAATGGAGTGGATCGATGGAAATATCGGTTCCAAAGTGACGATGAAGTATCCAGCGGTCTTTCTTATGGGAGAACACTCCAAGGGAGAGACGCTCTCCATCGCTTTTGCTGGAGAAGGCCAACATCAAGATGCAGGAGCAAAGATGGTCCATGCTGCGCCACACACTTCCTCAACAATTATTAGCAAATCAGTTGCACGCGGCGGTGGGCGAACCTCCTATCGCGGACTAGTTAAAGTGGAGGAAGGGGCGCATCACTCAAAGAGCACGGTGAAATGCGATGCCCTTCTAGTTGACACTATTTCGCGCTCAGATACTTATCCATATGTTGATGTTCGAGAAGATGACGTCCAAATGGGACATGAAGCAACCGTCTCTAAAATCAGCGACGATCAGCTCTTCTATCTGATGTCTCGAGGTCTCTCTGAAGACGAGGCAATGGCGATGATTGTGCGCGGATTCGTTGAGCCGATCGCTCGAGAGCTTCCCATGGAATATGCGCTGGAACTAAACCGACTCATTGAATTGCAAATGGAAGGGGCAGTCGGTTAATGACAACTGCACAATTAACGCTACCTACCGGTCGAGAAGAGGCGTGGCGATTTACTCCGCTATCGAAAATTATTGGCTTGCTCGATGGCAGCATTGATGTTGGCTCGAGCCTTGTCAGTAATGTTTCGGCGCCTGTTAGCGTAAAAATTTCAACTGGCACCGCAACCTCTCCCGTAATTACTCCTGAAGATTTTGCGGCCGCTACTGCCATTAATAAGGCGAAGAATGTATTGTCTGTAGAAATTCCAGCAGATGAGCGCGTTTCTGAACCAATAATTATTGATCGAGCGGGCGCTTCACTTGCGCAGACAAATTACGAGAGAATTTCAGTGAAAGCTGGTCGACATTCTCAAGCAACGGTAATTATTCATAATTCAGGCTCAGCTCTTCTCTCCGAAGATATCGAGATTGAATTAGGCGATGGCGCGCACCTCACCTTTATCTCACTTCAAGAGTGGGAAAACGATGCAACGCACTTAGGTCGCCATCAAGCAATTATTGGGAAAGATGCAAAACTCACTTTGATTGAGGTAACTCTTGGTGGCGCAACGGTTCGACTTCTACCGCGCGTTAATTTCTTAGCAACTGGCGGCGAGGTTGATGCATATGGCCTCTATTTTGCAACGAGTGGGCAACACCTTGAACACCGAGTTCATATTGAGCATGACAAACCACATTGCCGCTCTCGTGTCACCTACAAAGGAGCGCTACTCGGTGAGTCAGCTCGTACCGTTTGGTTTGGTGATGTTGCAATTCGACCAACCGCTGTCGGAACTGATACTTACGAGCTAAATCGGAATCTCTTACTCTCTGATGGTGCGCGCGCTGATTCTGTTCCCAATCTTGAAATTGAGACGGGCGAAATCGTTGGCGCTGGCCATGCCAGCGCAACTGGAAGATTTGATGACGACCAGCTCTTTTATCTCATGTCGAGGGGAATCCCATCAACAGAAGCTCGTCGCTTAGTGTTACGCGGATTCTTTGCAGAGCTCCTGAGAAATATCAAAATTGACACAATCGAAGAGCGGTTGATGGCGCGGATTGATCGCGAGCTTTCGCAGGTGAATGCATGACAACAACATTCGCAAAGAGCGAGCTTACTCCAGGGGTTCCAAAATTGGTGATGGTTGAGGGAACGCCGGTTTGTGTGGCGCTCTTTGAAGAACAGGTCTATGCGATAGCCGATACCTGCACCCACTCCGATGCATCATTGAGCGAGGGTGAAATGGATGGCCCGCTTATTGAATGTTGGCTTCATGGGGCGCAATTTGATATTCGAACTGGGGCGGTGGCAACGCCACCAGCGACTGCTCCTGCAACAACTTTTCACGTCGAAGTACACGGTGATGAAGTCACCGTGACAAAGAACTAGAGATCACCAGAGAACAAGAGAGCGAGAGTAGAGCGATGTCCGTATTAGAGATTAAGAATCTGCACGTTTCGGTTGAGGCTGAAAATGGCGAGCGCGAGATCCTCAAAGGTGTTGACCTCACTATTAAGAGTGGTGAAACACATGCCATCATGGGGCCAAATGGTTCCGGGAAATCAACCCTTGCATATTCCATCGCCGGACACCCTAAATACACAATCACAGACGGCAGCGTCACGCTCGATGGCGTTGATGTCCTTGAGATGAGCGTAGATGAGCGCGCGCGAGCAGGGCTCTTTCTTGCGATGCAGTATCCAGTTGAGGTGCCCGGGGTTTCTGTCTCTAACTTCTTACGCACTGCAGCAACCGCGATTCGAGGAGAGGCGCCAAAAGTTCGGACATGGGTTGGCGAAGTTAAAGATGCGATGAGCGCATTGGGAATGGATCCAGCATTCTCCGAGAGAAATGTTAACGAGGGGTTCTCTGGTGGCGAGAAGAAGCGCCATGAAATTCTGCAAATGGAATTATTGAAGCCAAAAATCGCAATTTTGGATGAAACTGATTCCGGTCTAGATGTTGATGCGTTACGAATTGTTTCTGAAGGCGTTAACCGGATTAAGGCAAAGAGTGATGTTGGAGTAATGCTTATTACTCACTACACCCGAATCCTTCGCTACATCAAGCCAGATTTTGTTCACGTTTTCGCAGGTGGACGAATCGTTGAACAAGGTGGAGCTGAACTTGCCGACCGTCTTGAGGCGCAGGGCTATGCGGAGTACACCCGAAACTAATGGCTTCTTTCAATGTGAATGTGCTGCGAGAGGATTTTCCAATTCTCGCGCGGTTGGTGCGCAACGGAAAGAAGTTGGTTTATCTCGATAGCGGTGCGACTTCGCAAAAACCGCGACAGGTAGTCGATGCTGAGCGAAATTTTTACTTTCATCACAATGC
>DAIRSQ010000029.1:0-9146 GCA_036804325.1 Candidatus Nanopelagicaceae bacterium
CGATGAAGCGATGATGTTCTAGAGCAACAGCAAGACGATGACATGTTGGGCGAGCGATTTTTGTTGCAGCGACTAGTTCGGCAAGAGTGAGCGGGCCAGCCTCAAGCGCGTTAAGTATGGCGATCGCTTTATCGAGGACACCGACCCCACTACCAACTGTGCTTTTCATGATATGATATTAGCATCTCAAATGGTGAGATGACTATTTGAGATGATTATTTTTCAATATCAATAAAATAGCAATGGAAGTGGTGCGATGGGTAAGACTTTAGCCGAGAAAATCTGGAGCGACCATGTCGTACATAGCGCTCCTGGCGAACCTGATCTCCTCTATATCGATTTACATTTGATCCATGAAGTCACAAGCCCGCAGGCTTTCGATGGTCTTCGCCTAACGGGAAGGAAAGTTCGTCGCCCTGACCTCACATTGGCAACTGAGGATCACAACACTCCGACAATCGATATCGATAAGCCTATTGCTGATCCAATCTCTAAACTTCAAGTAGATACGCTTCGAAAAAACGCTGCAGAATTTGGCATTCGCCTTCACTCGCTAGGAGATATCGAACAAGGAATTGTTCACGTCGTCGGACCACAGCTAGGAATTACTCAGCCTGGTATGACAATCGTTTGTGGCGATTCTCATACATCAACTCATGGCGCTTTTGGCGCTCTCGCATTTGGTATTGGCACTAGCGAAGTTGAGCATGTTTTAGCAACGCAAACTCTTCCGCAATCAAAGCCAAAGATGATGGCAGTAAATGTCGAAGGAACGCTCCGAAAAGGAGTAACGAGCAAAGATATTATTTTGGCGCTCATTGCAAAGATTGGCACCGGTGGTGGGCAAGGTTATGTAATCGAGTATCGCGGTAGCGCAATTCGCGCGCTCTCCATGGAAGCGCGAATGACAATATGCAATATGTCGATCGAAGCAGGAGCCCGAGCAGGGCTTATTGCGCCAGATCAAACCACTTTCGATTACATCAAGGGACGTCCACATGCACCTGAAGGTGCGCAATGGGAGCGCGCTGTTGAGTACTGGAAGAGCCTCTACTCCGATAGCGATGCTCATTTTGATGTTCAAGTGGATCTTGATGCCAATTCGCTCTCACCATTTGTTACCTGGGGAACTAATCCAGGGCAGGGCGCTCCGCTCGATTCAGTTGTTCCTGCGCCAAGTGATTTCTCGGATGAGGGCGCTAGAAATGCTGCAGAACGTGCACTCGAATATATGGGACTTGAAGCTCATACACCGCTGAAGTCGGTGAAGATTGACACGGTCTTTCTTGGCTCATGCACCAATGGGCGGATTGAAGATCTACGTGCCGCCGCAGAGGTAATTAAAGGAAGAAAAATTGCTTCGGGCCTTCGAATGTTAGTTGTCCCAGGTTCAGCTCGAGTTCGCCAACAAGCGCAAGCTGAGGGATTAAACAAGGTATTTCTCGATGCGGGGGCAGAGTGGCGTGAAGCTGGATGCTCGATGTGCCTTGGCATGAATCCCGATCAACTAAAGCCAGGGGAGCGGAGCGCTTCAACGAGTAATAGAAATTTTGAAGGGCGTCAGGGTAAAGGTGGCCGCACTCATTTAGTGAGCCCACTCGTTGCAGCAGCAACTGCTATTCGAGGCACGCTCTCAAGTCCAGATGATTTGGAAGGGTAGAGGTAACAATGAAAGCTTTTATCTCACATACCGGAAGCGCGATTCCGCTCCGCAGAAGTAATGTTGATACCGACCAAATTATTCCGGCACAGTACTTAAAGCGAGTTACTCGATCCGGTTTCGAAGATGGCCTCTTTAACGCTTGGCGACAAGACCCGGAATTCGTTCTCAATCAGCCGCAATATAAAGGAGCGACAATCCTTGTCGCCGGGCCAGATTTTGGTACCGGTTCTTCACGTGAGCATGCCGTCTGGGCGCTACAGAACTATGGTTTTGAGGCGGTACTTTCAAGTCGTTTCGCTGACATCTTCCGTAATAACTCACTTAAAGGAGGGCTGCTTACCGTCATCCTTCCGCAACCGGTCATCGAAGAGTTGTGGGATCTCATTGAGGCAGACCCAGCTCTTGAGGTTACGGTCGACTTAGAGGCGCGAGAAGTCCGATTTGCCGGTAAAAAAGTAGGTTTTGAGCTTGATGATTACACCCGTTGGCGCCTCATGGAAGGTCTCGATGACATTGGGCTCACCCTTCGAAATGTCGAATCGATTGCTCAATATGAGGAAAAACGCCCTGATTTTAAGGTGAAAACCCTTCCAGCCCGAAGTTAATAAACGGTAATTTCTCTCAACTTCTGCTTGAGAGTGGGAAATTTTCGCTTTTTTTCTTTCCCGACACGCCAACGCGGTATTGGACGATTTGTCGTTAGGTACGTATTTTTGCGCTCAATGTTGGAGTTTTCACTCTGACACTTATACAAAAGGGGAATTCATGAATAAGGCCCAGTTCATCAAGTCATTGATGCCACACTTCAATGACAGCAAGAAAGATGCCACCCATGCAGTAGAAATCGTGATTGACGCGATTACTCGCAACATGGCAAAAGGCGAAGATGTCAGCATTGCTGGATTTGGAAAGTTCCGCAAAATTCAACGTAAAGCTCGCGTCGCTCGCAACCCATTCACTGGTGAGCCAGTAAAGGTAAAGGCGAAGACAGTTGCACGCTTTACCCCTGCAAAGGTTCTCAAGGAGATCGTTGCTGGTACTCGCAAGATGGAGCCAGCTCCAAAGCCAGCTCCAAAGCCAGTTGCTAAGGCTGCTCCAAAGAAGGCAGCAAAGAAGGCTGCTCCAAAGAAAGCCGCTAAGAAAGCAGCAAAGAAGGCTCCTAAGAAGGGCGCCAAGAAGGCTGCAAAGAAGAAGAGATAACTCACTCTTTTTAGCGTTAACGCTAGATGGGGGTCGCGGATACTCGCGGCCCCCATCTAGCATTTCTCGATAGTTGAGCTTTCCGGGATTTTCACGAGAAGTTAATCGCCGAAGGCTAGTAGGGTTTCGATATGGCTGAGCAGGCGGGCAATTCCTCAGAGTCCGGCGCAATTGCTATTACTTACCCGCCGCCAACTGGTAATCCGCTCGGCGTCACACCATGGTTTCGCTTTGCCGCTTTTTTTCTTCGCCCCTTGATGTTTGCCATTGCAAAGCGCGACTGGCGCGGAGTAGAGAACATTCCCAAAAGTGGTCCAATAATTTGTATCTCCAACCACATTTCCTACCTTGACCCCTTGGTTTTCGCGCACTTTCTCCACGACAATGGACGGGCACCGCGATTTCTTGGCAAGGCGGAGCTCTTTCGGATTCCATTTATCGGAACAGTGTTACGTGGAGCAGGGCAAGTTCCAGTCGAACGTGAGAGTGCAAATGCGCGCCACGCTCTCGACCATGCGATTGCATTTTTAAAAGCAGGTCACTTACTCGGGGTATATCCAGAAGGAACGCTCACTCGAGATCCGGGAATATGGCCGATGAAGGCAAAGACGGGGATCGCGCGCCTTGCCATAATGTCACAGTGCAAGGTTGTTCCCTGTGCGCAATGGGGTGCTCAAGATGTACTCCCACCTTATGGTCGGAAAATTTCCCTCTTTCCACGTAAAACTTTCCATGTTTGGGCTGGAGAGCCGCTAGATTTTTCGAAGTGGTACGGCAAGGAAGATGACCCTATTGCCATAAGAGAGGCAACTGATTTCGCGATGAACGCCCTCACTAAATTGTTGGAGGAGATGCGCGGCGAAAGAGCGCCGGAGATTTCTTTCGATCCTGCTTTGAGTGAACATCCTCGGGTTGGCAATTATAAGAAGCGTAAGAAAAATAGCGAAAACGGAGGTGTCTAATGGAGTTGAAGTTTGCAATTATGGGTTCAGGCTCATGGGGCACCGCGTTTGCTCAAATTGTTGCTGATAGCGCTCATGGTCATAAAGTAATTATTTGGGGTAGAAATCAAGAGACGATTAACGAAATTAATACGCTTCATACCAACGCAAAATTTCATCCGGGCGCGATGTTGCCTGAGAAAATTAGCGGAACAACCAATGCTGAAGTTGCGCTAGCGCAAGCGAATGTAGTGGTGCTTGCTGTTCCTGCGCAGACCCTTCGTGAAAATCTTAAAACGTGGGGAGGGTTGGTACCTAAAGGAGCGATTGTGATCAGCTTGCTCAAAGGATTTGAGCGAGGAACTCATGCGCGAATGAGTGAAGTAATCGCTGAGGAGTTGCACGTTGGACCAGAACAAATCGCAGTTGTTACTGGCCCGAATTTAGCTGGCGAAATTATCAAGCGCGAACCTGCGGCCGTTGTAATCGCATCAGCAAAAGAAGAGGTCTCTGTTGAACTTCAAGATGCATTGGCAGTTCCATATTTTCGCCCATACACCTCTACTGATGTCGTCGGTTGCGAAGTCGCCGGAACAATTAAGAATGTGATGGCACTTGCAGTGGGTATGGCGAGTGGTTTAGGGATGGGCGATAACACCAAAGCAACGGTGATTACTCGCGGTCTTGCCGAGACTACGCGGCTGGGAGTTGCGCTTGGGGCAGATCCCAAAACTTTTGCTGGTTTAGCAGGAATGGGCGATTTGGTAGCAACTTGCTCCTCGCCGCTCTCTCGAAATCGATCTTTTGGTGAGCGCCTTGGCCGCGGCTTAGGGCTTTCACAAGCGCAAACCGAAACAAAAACTACGGCAGAGGGCGTCTCTTCTGCTGCTGCAGTTCTTGATCTCGCACGTGAACATGGCGTCGATATGCCAATCGTCGAAGCGGTAGTTGATGTTGTGGCCAATGGTTTGCCACCAAAAGAGGTCGTGCGCAAGTTAATGAGTCGAACAACTCGGTCTGAGCATTAAGAGCCGGTACCCTTAACAACGTGGCCACAGATTCCCGTAAAAAAGTTCGCGTTGGCGTGCTCTGTGGCGGTCGAAGTAGTGAACATTCCATCTCTTGCCTCTCTGGAGCCAGTCTCCTTGCCGCAATTGACCGCGAAAAATTTGACCCGGTTCCGCTTGGAATAACTCAAACGGGGCAGTGGGTTTATTTAGAGGGTTTGACGGAGAAACTGGTGATCAGTGATGGAAATTTACCGACGGTGCCAGAGAGCGCTCCGCCGGTAACAGTAAATCGCGATGGCATCTTTGCTAATAATAAAAATTTAGAGGTTGATCTAATTTTTCCAGTTCTGCATGGTCCGTATGGTGAAGATGGCACCGTCCAGGGATTACTTGAAATGTTTGATATTCCGTATGTGGGTGCTGGCGTACTCGCTTCGGCAATTGGAATGGATAAGGCGACCTGCAAGCGGTTGTTTATGGAGGCGGGCATACCTTCGGTTGAATTTGATGTCTTCTATTGGAGTGAATGGCAGGGTTTCAAAAGCGAGATTTCCGCGCGCATACAGGAAGAATTTACGTTACCAATTTTTGTGAAGCCATCACGCGCCGGGTCGAGTAATGGAATTAGCAAAGTGAAGTCTTGGTCTGAACTTGATGCAGCAGTTCGACTTGCAAAAGATTTCGATGAAAAGCTACTCATCGAAGCATTCGCGCCAGGACGGGAAGTTGAATGTGGAATTCTGGGTGATCGCGCCTCGCGAGTTGGTGAGATCCGAATTCTTGGTAATCATGAGTTTTATGATTTCGAAGCAAAGTATCTTGATGATTCAACGGAACTCATTGTGCCTGCAAATATTCCAGCTGAAATTGAAAAAGAGATTCAACAGTTGGCGTTAGATGCATTCGCCTTAATCGATGGCAAAGGAATTGCTCGAGTAGATTTTTTTCTTCAGGAAAATGGCGAAATAATTCTTAATGAAATAAACACCATGCCTGGTTTTACGGCAACCTCTATGTACCCACGCCTTTGGAGCGCGACCGGGCTTGCCTACAAAGAGGTAATTACCAAATTAATCGAACTTGTCGAACGAGCGGAACCTTAAATTAGTCGTTGACGACTGGGCAAGTGAGGGTTCGAGTAATTCCTGGAACGGCTTGAACTTTTGCCAGAATGGTCCGACCAAACTCTTCCATCGATCCTGCTTCAGCGCGCATGATGACGTCGTATGGCCCGCCTACTCCTTGCGCAATGTTTACTCCAGCGATAGCGCTAACTGCTTTTGCAACTGCAGCTGCTTTGCCAACTTCGGTCTGAATGAGAATGTACGTCTGAATCGACATGTTATTCCGTCCCTTTTGCCGTGCTGATGTGAGGCAACGCTATCGCAGGATAGGCTCCGGTAGAAAGTTGGTTTTTCCAGCGCCGGGTGAGCAGTAGGAAGGCTAGGAGAGATTGTGCGGGTAAGTGCAATAGGCGAGGAGGCGCTGATTTCTGCCTTTGCTGAGATTTATCGCTCCAGATCAGGGGTTCTCGTTGGCATTGGTGACGATGGCGCGATCATCTCCGCTGACGGTTCGCTCCAGGTAGTCACTAAAGATATGGCAACTGAAGCCATTCACTTTAACCGCGCGTGGAGTAGTGGCCGGGATATTGGGGCAAAAATTGCTATTGCAAATCTGGCAGATGTTTACGCAATGGGAGGCATCCCCAAGTACTTAATTATCGCGCTATCTGTCTCCGCAGAGGAAGAAGTCTCTTTCTTGTTAGACATCGCGCGTGGAATTGAATCAGTGGCAGAGAATTTTCATGTGAGCGTTGTTGGTGGTGACTTAGTTGCAGGAGCTTCGTTAACAATTTCAATTACCGCTATAGGTTCAGTGGTTACGCCAATACTTCGTTCAAGTGCAAAAGTTGGCCAGAAGGTCTTTCTCACTAGAGGAACTGGTAGATCTCTAGCCGGGCTATTACTCCTTACTAAGGGCATCGCAAGTTCAGATTCAGCAAAGGTACGGACCTTCCAATGCCCAGATTTTCATCCAGATGACTTGACCGCTCTTGGATTTGAAAATATTGAGGCGCTCATGGATGTTAGCGATGGTCTGCTCGCAGATCTCCCGAAAATCGCAAAAGCAAGTGGAGTGCAAATAAATTTAACGATTGATGAGAATCAGCTGAATTACCTCACACCTTTGAGTGAAGAGGTTGGAATTTCTCCTTTAGAGCTCTTTATGCGAAGTGGTGAAGAGCACTCCTTTATTGTTGTAGTAGCCGCTGAGAATCTGCCTAAAGTTCCATCTGATTGGATTATGCTTGGCGAAGTTGTGGAGGGTGCCGGTATTACTTATAGAGGTAAATCGTTACCATTTCATAGTACATCGTGGCATTGGCAATAAGTTCTTGTAGAGCTAGGGGAGAGTTAGAGATGAAAAGACGAATGAAGTCAGTTACAGCAATCAACGCGCTGGTTGGACTAGTTGCAACATCATCTCTGATAGCACTTGCGCCAACTTCTCACGCTGCGACCTCCGCCCCTGGTAAATCCTGTGCTCCATCCGCTTTAGGAGTGCAAGCAAGTTATAAAGATGCGAAAGAGGGGCAACAAACGCTTACCTGTGGTCGAATTGGCAAGAAATATCTTTGGGTGATTACAAAAGTGACTATTCCTGCAAACTTAGATTCAAAGTACATCAAGATAACTGGCGATACTTCTACTGGAGCAGTGCTCGGAAAACCAAAGGGACAACCGCCAACATCGCTCTTCTCTGCAGATATCGTTATAGGTGGCGGTGCAACAGTTGCCGCTGGAGCTTCAGTAACGGTGCATTACACATTGATGGCATGGTCTACAGGAAAAATTGTCGAATCCTCATGGACCAGTGGTCAGCCAGCGAGTTTCCCGCTAAGTGGAGTGATTAAAGGTTGGCAAGAGGGCATTCCAGGAATGCGCGAAGGTGGGCGAAGACTTCTTATCGTTCCACCAGCACTTGGATATGGCGCAACCGCGACCGGACCTATCGCTGCAAATGAAACGTTGATATTCGTCGTTGATTTAATTAAAGCTGGATAAGACTTCGTACGTAAAACGATAAGCGCTTTTAGCGAGAAACTTTGCCGGCTTTAAGGCAGGCGGCGCAAACGTTTTGACGCTTTGGAGTTACACCGTTAACAAGGGTGCGGATTCGCTGAATATTTGGATTCCAGCGGCGGCGGGTACGACGGTGTGAGTGCGAGATGCTGTTTCCGAACTGTGGGCCTTTGCCACAGATATCGCACTTCGCTGCCATGATCGCCTCCGGTTAATAGCTGGGTTTCGCGGTATTTCAGGTCTTGAGCGCCCGCTAGTGAATTCGAGCACCGAAGGGTAGCGCGGACCGGCCTTTTCGGTCTAATCAGCCGGTAACCTCACCATCTATGGCCCACCTGGAGCTTGATGGAGCGCGATTTCGCGTTTGGTTGCACCGCGCCCAGGAGGAGCTCTCCCGCTCCAGAGAGCGACTTAACCAAGAGAACCTCTACCCAGTAGCTGATGGCGATACCGGCTCAAATATGGAAGCAACCTTGCGAGCAGCAGTCGCTGCAACGGCAAAGGAAGAGTTGGTGACAGTTGAAGAGGTAGCCAATGCAGCAGCAGAGGGTGCGCTTCGCGGCGCACAAGGAAATTCTGGGGTACTCCTTAGCCAAATATTCCGTGGTTTCGCCGATGGATTAACAGAAGATTTACCGACTGCATTTGCGCGTGCATATGAATATGCGTTGCGAGCAGTTTCTGATCCACGCGAGGGAACAATTCTCTCTGTCGCGCGCGCTGCAACTCAGGGCGTTGCGCAAAAAAATAGAGTGGATAGCTCTAGTTCCGAGATTGCGCTCGCCGCTTGGCAGCGCGCTCGAGCAGCAGCGCTGGATAGCGCCGAGAATCCTCCGAGCGAATCATCCCGTGGCACCATCGATGCTGGAGCCCATGGTGTTGAGCTTTTGTACCGAGCACTTGTTGCTGTTCTAGATAGTGAACGAAAAGATTTAGAAGATTTACCATTTTTACAATCCAAAACTTTTAATACTGCCACTTCTCAACTGACAGTACCGATAAGTGATGGAAACTTTGAGGTGATGTATGAACTGACGAATATTGCTAACGAAGTAATTGAGGAACTCAGAAAAAATCTTGCAAAAATTGGTGAGAGCTTGTTAATTGTCGGAGATAGTAATTTTTGGAAAGTTCATGTTCATACCGATTTTGCTGACGAAGCCCTGGCTCTTGGAAGAGTGATTGGTCAACTAAATAACATTCGTATTACATCGTTAACTGGAAAAACTTGTCCAAGCCAAAGAAT
>DAIRSQ010000030.1:0-9042 GCA_036804325.1 Candidatus Nanopelagicaceae bacterium
ATGTTTCTCGATGAGCTAAGCCAATCTCCTGCCACATTTCGTTAGAGAGCGGTTCTGTTGCCACCATCAATGAATAGATCGGTGCATGGTGGCGTGGGTTTTTAGAGAAAACTTCCGTTGCTTTAATTATTGATGGCGCACGCACGCTTGCCTTCTCAGTCGTCACTAAGTTCGGTTCAATTGACAGGACTCGAGTTTTCTCAAATATCTTCACTCCAAGTTGCTCTACCTGCCTGGCAAGTGCTCGCACCAAACGTCCAGGATGAATCACGGCGCAATCGGGAGTAAATGTGCCACCAATAGCGCCGCGCATATGGATTCGAGAGCGCACCTCTTCTTTATTTAGCAGCGCTACATCATCGGTTACTGTTTCGCGCAAGCGAGAGAGTTGGGCTTTATTGCGCGCGATAGTGAGCGTTCCACTTTTTACAAAGCCACTTTCGGGGGAATATTGATGCGCAAATGTGCCAATCTCTTCAATCGAAGTTAATAAGTGCGGGCGAACCAATTCATACCCCGCAGTAGTGGGATAGAGCGCCGAACACCAGCCGCCATTTCTTCCGCTAGCGCCAAAACCAATACGTTCTGCTTCGAGAATAAGAATTCGAAGCGAGGAATCGAGAGTTTTTAAATAATAGGCAGTCCAGAGTCCGGTAAATCCACCGCCAACAATCACGACATCAGCATCAATTGCGCTAGTTAGCGGCGGGCGCTCCTCTTCGTTGTAGAGGAGCGTGTCGCTCCATAGGTTCACGTTCGACCTTCAGGCCACTCCTTGAGATATCCAGGGAGTGGATGGACTGTTGTCATCCGTGGGTCGGGAACTGGTGTGCCATAACGATGTTCAATGGGAATATTTCCCGCCCAGACCGGCCAGCTGAGATCCTCTTCGCTATCCGCTGGAAATTTGGAGGAAATTTTCACACTCGCCTCTTCGAGCGAGAGACGTAGCATGCTGGTCTGTTTAATCTCCTGGTCATTTAGCGGTCGAAGCGATGAACGGCGACCGGGAAATAAGTGATCTGTTAGCGCATCGAATGCACGTACTTTCTCTTCACCATCAAGTTCAACGGCAGTTCCGAGAACTAATGCACTTCGATAGTTCATCGAAGATTCGAAAGCAGAGCGAGCAAGGACGAGCGCGTTCAGGTGTGTTACTGAGACTGCACAGGGGGCGCCACCCGCAAGAGTTTTAAAGAGTCTCGAAGCTTTGGAGCCGTGGAGCAAGAGCCAATCGCCATCGCGAGCGATAGCAACCGGGATAACAAATGGCTGACCATCTTGGATAAATCCCACATGCCCAACGAGGGCGGCATCAAGAATCTGATAGAGAGTATCTCTATCTTTAATCTCTTTATGTGGTACTCGGTGGAGGGTTGTTCGTTTCGTGGCGCCAAGCGGTGCGTTAGAAGATTCCATTAGAAAATCAGCTCGCACGCCTCGGTAAGAACTGATCGGAGAATTCCTTCAATCTCATCAAAATGAGTTTGATTGGCAATTAATGGTGGTGCAAGTTGAATGACGGGGTCGCCACGGTCATCGGTCCGGCAATATAAGCCAGAGTCATAGAGTTTCTTGGAGAGGAAGCCGCGGAGTAATTTCTCACTCTCATCAGCGTTAAATGTCTCACGGGTAGAACGATTTTTCACCATTTCAATGCCATAGAAGAAACCGGCGCCACGAACATCGCCGACTATAGGTAAGTCATAAAGCTTCTCTAACGTTGCGTAGAAGTTTCCTTCATTTGCTAACACATGTTCATTAATCTTCTCTTTCTCGAAGATATCAAGGTTTGCTAACGCAACAGCGGCACCGACTGGATGGCCACCGAAAGTGAAACCATGAAGGAATGCATTGTTATCTTTGAGGAATGGCTCATATAACTTATCGCTTGCAATCATCGCTGCCATCGGGAAGTAGCCTGAAGTCATTCCCTTACCGCAGGTAATGATGTCTGGGGTAATTCCATAGAGCCGTGAGGCGAAGTAATCGCCAATGCGACCAAAGCCAGTAATAGTCTCGTCGCAAACCATCATTACATCGTATTTATCGCAGATCTCCCGAACGCGTTCGAGGTATCCAGGAGGTGGTGGAAAGCAACCACCCGAATTTTGCACCGGCTCGACAAAGACCGCAGCGACCGTATCTGGACCTTCGAAATTAATTATCTCTTCAATGCGATTGGCAGCCCACTGACCAAACTCCATGTAGTCATCGCGATGATTTAATGGTGCGCGATAGAAGTTGGTATTTGGCACTTTGAAGTGTCCGGCAATCAACGGTTCAAAATATTGTTTTGCCGCAGGAATACCGGTGATAGATAGCGCACCTTGGGTAGTGCCGTGATAGGCAATCGAACGGGAAATCACTTTATGTTTTAGCGGCTTGCCAGTCATCTTGTAGTACTGCTTGATTAATTTGATTGCGCTCTCTACCGATTCACCACCAGTTGCCGAGTAAAAAACGTGATTTAAACCTTTAGGGGTAAATGAAGTTAAACGTTCGGCAAGTTCAATTGCGGGGGGATTGGCATAACCCCAAAGTGGAAAATACGAGAGTTGTCGCATCTGTTTTGCGGCAGCTTCGACTAACTCTTCTCTGCCATGGCCGATCTGCACGGTAAATAGTCCAGCGAGGCCATCGAATATTTTCTTGTCGCGATCATCCCAAATGTAAACACCCTCACCGCGAGTGATGACAGGTATTGCGCCACCTTGCTCATAATTTCCCATACGCGAAAATGCCAGCCAGAGATTTTCCTTTGCACGCTCTGACCAATTTTCGTGATGATCTTCGTCGTGATAAAGAACTACGTCTGCTTCACTTGTTGTTGCCATGATTTATGTTCCCCAGTTATATAGCTGTTTTTGTAGCTTGAGATAGACGAAGCTTTCGGTGCTTCGTACGGACGGTATTGCCCGGATTCGTTGGAGAAGTTCGAGAAGATGCTCGTCGTCATCGCAGATTGCCTCGACAAGGATGTCGAAATTTCCTGCAGTGACAACGACATAATCCACTTCACGATATTTGCCTAAGTGGTCAGCGACAGAGGTGATATCACCTTCCACGCGAACGCCAATCATTGCCATTCGAAATGATCCGACGGTTAACGGATCGGTGACCGCAACAATCTGAATCACCCCGGAATCAACGAGCTTCTGCACCCGCTGCCGAACCGCAGCTTCAGAGAGGCCAACTGCCGTTCCGATTGCCGCATAGGGCTTTCGACCATCTCCCTGTAGCTGCTCAATGATTGCCTTAGAGGCATCATCAAGGTGTACCGAGCGGCTCTTTTGGCGCATGAGCCCCAGCCTCTCACGCCCCTTGCCTGCAAAGCAACTGAATCCGAAGTTTTGCGAGGAAATTGCTACGATATTCGTAGATTTCTCGCCAAAATCCAGGTCATATCGTAGATATTGCCCTCCGCCAGTTACAGGGCGGCTCTGGCCCTCTTTTGCGGTGGCGCGTACGCTGACGGCCATGAAAACCCTCACCAATTTCATCAATGGCAAAAGCGTCCCCTCCGCTTCAGGAAAAACCCAAGATTTGATTAACCCCGCCACTGGCGAAGTCTTTGCCAAGGCGCCAGTTTCTAATCAAGCTGATGTCGATGCGGCAATGAATGCAGCTGCAGCAGCTTTTGAAGAGTGGCGCGATTCAACTCCCGGAGAACGACAGAGAGCAATTAATAAAATTGCTGATGCAATTGAAGCGCGTTCAGAGGAATTAATTGGAATTGAATCAGAGAACACGGGTAAACCGATTGCGGTCACCAGGCAAGAAGAGATTGGTCCGATGCTTGATCAGATTCGCTTCTTCGCGGGAGCTGCACGAAATCTAGAAGGTCGCTCTGCAGCGGAATATGTAAAAGGCCATACCTCATTTATTCGGCGGGAACCTATTGGCGTCTGCGCGCAAGTTACGCCATGGAACTATCCAATGATGATGGCTGTTTGGAAGTGGGCGCCTGCTATTGCAGCAGGAAACACTGTCGTACTTAAACCAAGCGATACCACTCCGGTTTCAACCTTATGGATGGCTGAGTTAATGCAGGAGTTTCTTCCTGCTGGCGTTATCAATGTCATCACCGGAGACCGGGATACTGGTCGTGCTTTAGTTGATCACGAGATTCCACAATTTGTTTCAATCACCGGTTCAGTTCGCGCAGGTATGGAAGTTGCGAAGGAAGCAGCGAAAGATCTAAAGAAGGTTCACTTAGAGCTTGGTGGCAAAGCGCCAGTTGTAATTTTTGATGATGCCAACCTTGAAGCAGCATGTGAATGGATTGCAGTCGCTGGGTATTTCAATGCGGGACAAGATTGCACTGCAGCAACGCGCGTTATCGTGGAAGCCAGCGCATATGACGATGTCGTAGCGCTCCTCACCGAACAAGCAAAGAACAACATCAAAGTTGGTTCACCGGATGAAGATGTTTTGGTGGGCCCAGTTAATAACGCCAATCAACTTGCCCGGGTGCAAGGCTTCTTAGATCGAACCCCAGCACACGCTCGAGTCACTGCGGGCGGAAGTCAGATCAGGCGACCTGGCTATTTCTGGACGCCAACGGTGGTGGCAGATCTCAAGCAAGATGATGAAATGATTCAAAATGAAATCTTCGCTCCGGTCATCACTATCCAGAAATTCTCCGACGAGGCAGAAGCGGTCCGGATGGCGAATGGCGTGAAATATGGCCTCGCTTCAAGCGTGTGGACCAAAGACCATGGTCGTGCGATGCGGATGGCTAAAGCCTTTGATTTCGGCTGCGTCTGGATTAATACCCATATCCCGATGGTGGCCGAGATGCCTCATGGTGGTTTCAAGCACTCGGGATATGGCAAGGACTTGTCGAGCTATGGATTCGAGGATTACACCCGAATTAAGCATGTAATGACTAATCTACAGGCATAATCGAGAACCTTAACCGCTGCCCACTCTCTATCTGAAGGAGCATGGAATGAACGAAAACCTTTCGCCAGAGACACGAGCGTTAATCCGCGCACAACTTACTCGTCGGCGTTTCCTTGCGGGCGCTGGTGCCGTTGGTGCAACTGCAGTTCTTGCTGCATGCGGTGGTTCGAAAGAAGAGGCGGGAAGCGCAAGTGAGAGCGCGAGCGCCGATACATCAGGAACGGTCCGTTGGGCTAACTGGCCTGCATATTTAGATTTCGATGCACAATCAAAGAAGTATCCATCACTGGAAACTTTTATTGCTGCCTCCGGAATCAATGTTGTCTACAAAGAAGATGTCAATGACAACGATGAGTTTTATGGAAAAGTTCAAGGACAGTTAAAAATCGGAAAAGATATTGGATATGACATTGTCACCTTGACTGACTGGATGGCAGGTCGATGGATTCGATTGGGATACGCACAAGAATTTGATGAAGGCGCGATTCCAAACAAAGAGAATATTCTTCCTACTCTCGCAAATGTAGGTTTTGATCCTGGACGAAAGAGTTCCTTGACGTGGCAATCAGGTTTTGCTGGCTTTGGATGGAACAAAGAGCTGGTTCCCGGTGGCATCAAAAGCATCGATCAATTATTCGATAAGAAATATAAGGGACGAATTGAAGTGCTGAGCGAGATGCGCGACACGATGGGCATCATCATGCAATACCAAGGAGTTGATCCTTCGCAGCCATTTACTGAAGATCAATTTATGAATGCGATTGATTTCCTCGAGAAGCAAGTCTCCGATGGCATGATTCGCCAAGTAAAAGGAAACGACTATCTTGAAGATATGGTCAATGGCGATGCTGTAGCAGTCATTGGTTGGTCAGGTGACATCTTCTCGCTTTCAAATGAGAACGAGGGCAAATTTGAATTTGCAATCCCTGAATCGGGCGGAACGCTATGGAGCGATAACACCATGATTCCGACAACCTCCAAGAATAAGAAGAATGCAGAGGCTGTTATCAACAACTATTACGATCCTGCAGTAGCTGCTCAAGTCGCTGCCTACGTCAACTACATTTGTCCAGTTGTTGGAGCACAGGCAGAGATGGAGAAGATAGACCCAGCTTTGGCTAAAAGTCCATTTATTTTCCCTGATGAAGCAACGCTTGCAAAGGTAAAGGTCTTCCGTCCACTGTCACCAGAAGAAGAGACTACTTTTGGTGAAGCGTTCGCAGCCGCTTCCGGAAATTAGTTATGGTCGATGTCGCCGCTTCGGCAACCGGTGATTTACAACTCCGTAATATCCGCAAAGAATTTGGCGACTTCGTCGCTGTGGACGATCTAACGCTAACAATTCCGAAAGGCTCATTCTTTGCTCTGCTCGGCCCTTCAGGGTGCGGCAAAACTACGACTCTGCGAATGATTGCCGGCTTAGAAGAGCCAACCGCTGGAACTATTTCAATCGGTAATACCGACATTACTGACACCAAACCGTATCGTCGGCCGGTAAATACCGTCTTTCAAAATTATGCTCTTTTCCCGCACCTCACCATCTTTGAAAATGTTGCTTTTGGACTCCGTCGGCGAGGTATCAAAGAGGTAAAGGAAGCGGTGGAGAAAGTTCTCACCCTTGTTGAATTGGCACATTTGAAAGATCGTAAACCAGGGCAGTTATCAGGAGGACAACAACAGCGAATTGCCGTTGCGCGAGCAATTGTTAATCGTCCAGCGCTTCTGCTTCTAGATGAGCCTCTAGGTGCGCTTGACCTCAAGTTGCGTCGCCAAATGCAAATTGAACTGAAGTGGATTCAAACTGAGGTCGGCATCACATTTGTGCACGTTACGCATGATCAAGAGGAAGCCATGACGATGGCCGACACCATTGCTGTTATGAATAAGGGTCGGATTGAGCAGATGGGTTCACCTGTTGACCTATATGAGAATCCAGAGACCGTTTTTGTTGCTAACTTCCTTGGACAATCTAACTTAATTGAGGCAACAGTTGGTTCAAATTCTGGCGCAGAAACTTCAGTGGATGTTCACGGAAATCGAATTGTGCTTCCCTCTTCGCGAAATAAATCATCGAAGAGTTCAGTGCTTGTTGGAATTCGCCCAGAGAAAATAAATATTCATTCGGCTGAGAGCGTCTCTGGCAAGAATGTGCTTCATGGAGGAGTTGTTACTGATATTTCCTTTGTTGGAGTGAGTACTCAGTACCAAGTTGAGATGCCGTGGAAGCAAGAGCTTATGGTTTTTGAACAGAACGATGGCGGCGCACCAAATATTCGTAAAGGTGATCAAGTTTCCTTATCCTGGGAGCCACATTTCACCTTTGCCCTCGATAGCGAGAAGTAAATGGCGATTGCTCACGTATCGCCAAGCACAACTGCGCACGTAAAACCTGAGCGTACTGGTCGTAAAATTCCTTATTTACTCTTACTGCCAGGACTTCTCTGGTTAATGGTTTTCTTTATCCTGCCACTAGTAAATCTTGCTGAAACTTCGACCAAGACTAGGGCGGCTTCTCAAGAGACCGGAGAATTCGTCCAAACCTGGCGTTTTGCTAATTACATCGACGCCTTCATCGAGTATCAACCGCAATTCACACGATCCTTTCTTTACGCATTTCTGGCAACTTTTTTAGCGCTAGCAATTTCTTATCCACTTGCTTATGCGATCGCATTTAGAGCAGGAAAATATAAGAATATTTTATTGGTCCTAGTTATTGCTCCCTTCTTCACATCATTTCTCCTTCGAACAATTGCATGGAAGCAGATTCTGGGCGCAGAAGGTCCGGTCGTTTATCTACTTCGAACGCTACACATCATTGGTCCAGATACAACAATCACCGCAACTTCATTCGCTGTCGTGATGGGAATGACCTATAACTTTCTCCCTTTTATGACGCTGCCTATTTACGCAAGCCTGGATCGCATAGACCCACGCTTAATGGAAGCATCGAGTGATTTATACGCGAACGGGTTTACAACTTTTCGCAAAGTGACCGTGCCACTCTCGATGCCTGGAGTGGTTGCCGGCACGTTGCTGACATTTATCCCGGCGGCAGGTGATTACGTTAATGCCGCGATTTTGGGTAACCCCACTACCAAAATGATTGGCAATGTCATCGATTCGCGATTCTTTAGAATCGTGGACTACCCAACGGCCGCGGCTTTGTCGTTCACGTTAATGGCAGTAATTCTCATTCTGGTCACCGTTTACATTCGTCGCTCAGGAACGGATGAATTGGTATGAGCGAAGTGACCAAGTGGTTCTCCCGTAACCTGATTCGTATTTATGCAGCGCTCGCTTTTATCTATCTTTTTATTCCCGTGGCGTACACGATGGCGTTTTCTTTTAACGATGCGGGCAAACGTAATCTCATCTGGGTTGGATTTACCTTAAAGAATTGGGCCAACCCCTGTGGCGCGCCTGAAGTATGTACTGCTCTCGGCAACTCGCTAAAGATCGGTGCGATTTCAACATTTGTAGCAACTGTTTTAGGAACAATGATTGCATTTGCGCTAGGACGTTATAAGTTCGCCGGTCGCAGCGGTACCAATCTTCTAATTTTCTTACCGATGGCAACTCCTGAAATAGTTTTGGGCGCCTCGCTCCTAGCTATGTTTCTCAATCTCGGAATTAATCCCGGCTTTTGGCCTACTGTAATTGCCCACATCATGTTCTGTATCTCATTTGTAGTGGTAACAGTGAAGGCGCGAGTTGCTAGCCTCGATCCAAAACTTGAAGAAGCGGCGCGTGATTTATATGCAAATGAATTTGAAACTTTCCGAAGGGTAACTTTTCCTTTGGTGTTACCGGGCATTGCCGCAGCGGCGCTCCTTGCTTTCTCACTATCTTTCGATGATTTCATCATCACTAACTTCAACTCTGGAACCGTCTCGACTTTCCCCAAATTTGTCTGGATTTCGTCAGCGCGCGGTGTTCCAGCGCAAGCAAATGTCATAGGTTCGGCGATGTTCCTTATCGCTTTGGCGATAGTTATCGCCGCGCAATTAGTTGGCCGTGCAAAGGCGAAGAAAAGCCGATAGAGTTAGAGGAGGCCATTACGAAGAACTAACGGAAAGTACGTTGGGGTAATGGGGTAGGACTCCGGAGGACCCGGGCCCGCTGTAAGTAGAAGTT
>DAIRSQ010000031.1:0-8978 GCA_036804325.1 Candidatus Nanopelagicaceae bacterium
CTGGTGGTGAACGAAATCGTTTGAATTTAGCGCTCACTTTGAAAATGGGTGGCAATCTCTTGCTACTCGATGAGCCAACAAACGATTTAGATGTAGAAACCTTGGGAAGTTTAGAGAACGCACTTTTAAATTTCCCTGGTTGTGCAGTTGTGATCTCGCACGATCGTTGGTTCCTTGATCGTGTAGCAACCCACATCCTCGCCTACGAGGGAGATTCCAATTGGTTCTGGTTCGAAGGAAACTTTGAATCATATGAAGCGAACAAGATTGATCGACTTGGACCTGAGGCATCCCGTCCACATCGAGTTACCTACAGAAAGTTGACGAGATAATGCGCCACATTTACCCATTGCAAGTTCGTTGGGGCGATCTCGATGGATTCGGCCATGTTAATAACGCCACTTACTTAACCTTTGTCCAAGAGGCTCGCGTGGATTTCACTGTGTATGCCAGACAGCGGAAGAATCAATCACCAATTCTCTTCGACATGGTGGTCGCGCGCGCTGAAGTTGATTACATCGCTCCAATTTATGAGGGCGGCGTCAATGCTCATGTGGAGTTATGGGTACATCGAATTGGTACCTCATCTTTTGGGTTGGCCTATGAAGTGCATGTAGAGGGCGCGGTCATTGCAAAAGCGCGCACCGTACAAGTTGCAGTTGATATGAATACCAAAACTTCCCGCCCGCTCTCCGAGAACGAACGAGAATTCCTGCAGGAGTATTTCGAGGGTGAGTGAGAACTTTTACGAAAAATTTGGGGGAGCCCCTGCCTTTGAAAAGCTTGTAGATACCTTTTACGAAAATGTAAAAGTAAACGATCTCCTCAAACCGATGTATCCCGATCAGGATTTTGCAGCTGCAGCGCGCCGTCTACGTATGTTCCTTGAGCAATATTGGGGCGGGCCTCATACCTACTCCGACGAACGTGGCCATCCACGTCTACGAATGCGGCATGCGCCATATTCCATCGGTATTGCAGAGCGGGATGCCTGGCTTGCCTGCATGAAGCCTGCAGTCGATGAGATGAAATTAAATGAAGAGCTACATGAAGAACTCTGGGGCTATCTTGAGGGTGCCGCTAATTTCTTGATGAATCAGTAATTATTGCGAGTGATTTCCAACTTTTAATATTTCGCCATTACGTAAGTACCACAGAACCCCGTTGTCATCTCTAATAGTCGTGATACGCATGCCGACATTTACCACTACGCCACTTACATCTAAAAGTTGAACGCGATCTCCGACGCCATATTGATCTTCGATTAACATCGACAAACCAGAGAGTATGTCGCGAACAATTGTTTGCGCACCTAAACCTAGTGCAACGCCAACAACGCCAGCCGATGTCAAAAGCGGTCCGAGATTGAAGCCAAGCTGATCAAGAATCATGGCACCAGCAACAATAAAAGTCAGAGCGCTAACTGAGCTCCGCAACAAAGCTCCGATTGTGCGTGCCCGCTCTGCAGCTCGATTCTCAGCACCCCGATCAGTCTTAGCAATTAATTTATTCATTGAGCGAGTGATCGCACGCTTTGCTAAAAATTGGATGATGATGGTGATAACAACAACAGTTGCTATCCGCAAGGGCGCACCAGCAAACCAATCTGTGAATTGAGAGAATGCTTCACTCACTTTTTCATCCCTCCATCATTGGAAAGCCCGGTCCATCTAGAGATAAATGCTAGAGAGTCTGCGGTTAAATCAATAGTGCGGGACAAGGAACGCGATCCGTGTCCCACATTCCGTTCGGCGCGAATCACTATTGGCTTATTGCTCGATGGATGTTGTGCGTACTGAAGGGCAGCACACATCTTCCGCGCATGGAGCGGGTCCACTCGAGTATCACCCTCAAAGACGGTGAAGAGGGTTGCTGGATAGCGCTCTCCCTCGCGAACTTGGTGATAGGGCGAGTAGCCAATGAGCCATTCAAATTCCTCTTCGATTGCGGCCGAGCCATACTCATCGCTCCACGTCGCTCCGAGCCCATGTAATTCGTATCGCACCATATCCAGTAGTGGTGCAGAGCAAACAACGGCGGCAAAGAGATCTGGTCGTTGCGTGAGCGCGGCGCCAACAAGCAGGCCACCATTTGATCCACCTTCAATTGCTAATTGCTCTGGAGTAGTCCAGCCATTATCAATGAGGTATTTCGCTCCATAAATAAAGTCATCAAAGACATTTTGTTTCTCACCGCGCATACCTTGGCGATGCCATTCCTCGCCCTCTTCATCGCCACCACGAATATTGGCAACAGCCCAGATGCCACCCGCTTCCACCCAAGCAAGAGCGCTTGCCGAAAATGCCGGGTTTAAACCAACACCAAATCCACCATATCCATAGAGCACAGTTGGACGAGATGTAATCGCCTCTTGCGTTGGAGAGAGAATAAACATGCGAACTTCTGTGTCATCAAAAGAGGTATAGGTAACTAATTGTGCAAAAACTTTTGGCACAACTACAGCGCCAGGAGGATCTGCATATTTTTTTACCTCAAGCGTTCTACCATCGAACGAATAAATAGTTGGTGGTGTGATGTGATCGGTATATCCAAACCACGCTTCATGTCCACCTTCAGGGCGAACAGTAATTCCAGTAACAGTGCCAAGACCTGGAAGGGGAATGGTGCTCTGTCGCTCTCCAGTTTCGAGTGAGTGAACGGTAATTTCACTGACGGTATGGCGCGTCCAAAGCGCAATCAACATACTCGCTGGCATTAATGGTCCATCAAGAACAGCCCAGCCGCTCATTACAGCCTCAGAATCTTCGGCAACTAAATCTCGCCACTCTGCAGATTCGCCAACAGAGAGAAGTGTTTTTGGTGATGAGATGCAGATCCGACCTCGCGGCGCATCAAAATTCGTTCCGATTAATATTCGCCCATCACGGAGAGGTTCGAGAGAAGTTTGTGCATCGCTCTCCGCGCTTTGAATGAGAATAAATTTAGGTGCGCTTGGTGAAGAGGCATGGAGATCTGCTAACCAAAGATCATTTCGCGGTTCAGTGCCCGCGCTTGCACTCAGAGTTAACCAACGTCCATCCATAGAGAGCGTGACACCGTAGTAATTTGTCATCTCAAGGCCAGAGCCAAATATTTCGATATCTTCAGAAGGGTTTGTTCCGACGATATGAAAATAGACTCGTCGGTGATACTGCCGCTCATCTTCCTTGAGTAACTCTGGAGCAAGGCGCCTAACATAATAAAAAGCTTTTCCACCAGGCAGCCAAGCAATCGGGGAGTATCGCGCTCGATCTATCGGACCATCGATAATTTCATGAGTATCCACATCGAGCACATATAACGTGCTCTCTTCAGTGCCACCTGTTGATAGTTGATAGGCGAGTTGATCTCCCTCTTTTGAAGGCTGCCAAGAATCCAAAGTTGTTGTACCAGCGGGATTAATCGCAAGCGGATCAAGCAGGATTTCAAGTTCACTTGAAGAATCCTTTCTTGTGTAAAGAATCCCTAACTCATTTTCTGGACTGCGACGCATGAAGAACTCGCGCGCACCGCGCCATACTGGAGGTGTCTGATATCCCGCGCCGAGCAATTCGCGAAGCCGTGCGCTCCATTCAGAACGTCCTGGTAGCTCTGAAAGGTGCTCCTGCCATAGCGCTTCTTGCGCGCTCGACCATTGGCGTACCTCGTCAGAATCGCTCTTTTCTAGCCAGCGATACGGGTCGGCTACTGGTCGGCCAAAGATCTCGTCAACGAGCGGCTCACGGCGCGCAACGGGCGGTATCACCCCTCTAGCGTAGGCAAATCTTCATCGGATAGTTACCTATTTCCTACGCGTCAATGCTGGAGTTCTCCACCCTTTCTCACCAAGATAGCCCCATCGGGTGGTTCCCGAGTTCCAGAGGGGAGTAGTGATGCCTAACGCCCTAGTCCTCAACGCGACCTTTGAACCGCTCTGTGTCGTGTCTGAAAGACGTGCGTTAGTTCTTGTTCTTAATCATCGAGCAGCGGTGATTGAAGAGTCTGGAACGTATATCCAACACCCAGCAGGAGATATCTCTCTTCCTACTGTTATTCGATTGCAGCGATATGTCCGTGTGCCCTATCGCAACTCTGTCCCACTTACTCGTCGAGCAATTTTTGCGCGTGATGGCGGAAAATGCGTTTACTGTCAGGCTCCCGCAGCGAGCATTGATCACGTGATGCCTCGCTCACGTGGTGGGGGACATACCTGGGAGAACGTAGTTTCGGCATGCCATCGTTGTAACCATGCGAAGGCTGATCGCACACTTAAAGATTTGGGATGGAAACTAAAGCGTCCACCACATGAACCATCAGGCGCCGCATGGCGAATTCTTGGAACCGGGCGCGCTGACCCTCGTTGGGTGCCTTACCTCGAACCATTTGGCGTGGCCGCCCAACGGGCTTAACTCAAATTCGGATAAGGTATTGCCACTATGAAAAAATTAATTATTAAGTGGAGCAATGCACTTTTTGTTTTCGCCTCAATTTTTGTAGCGAGCCCAGCATTTGCCGTTCCACAAGAGGGAACTTCTGATCCAGGTGTGGGGCTCACCGCGGTTCAAACTGCGCTCTATTTCTTTGTCGCACCTTTTAGTTTATTTCTTACAATCGTGGTTATCGGCTATGCAGTTCATCGGCCACGCGAAAAGCGAATCAAGTCGGGGAACATTCTCTCTGAGATCAGGTAGGTAGCGCGATATGTCTAATCAAATTGAGACGTATATCGAAGTTAAATTAGAGAACAGAGATCAAGTTAGCGTTCTATTTCGCTACATCCTGATTGTTCCAATTCTTATTTTTGCTGCAGCCTTTGCACCTGGGGGAGCCGAAACTTTTAGTTTCGGTATCGGCATGATTGTGGTGCCGGTTCTGTTGGCGATTGTTTTTCGAGGCGTGTATCCAAGCTACGCGCTTCGCTTTAACCAGGCGCTCTTGGAACTTTCAACTCGGATTACCGCTTATGCGCTCTTACTCAATGACAACTATCCATCTATAGAGGCAAATAGTGCAGTTCGAGTGGTTTTCCCTGATGTTGAAGGGGGCAAAAAACTTAATCGCCTTCTCCCGTTGGTGAAATGGTTGCTAGCAATTCCGCTATATCTCGTTGGATTGATTTATACGGTTTATGCGCTCGTCATGTTAGTGGTCGGCTGGTTTGCGGTGATTTTCACAAAGGAAATGCCACAAGCGGTTGCAGAGGTACTTTTTGGCGCGACTAGATTCTGGAATCGGGTCATTGGGTACGCGTTTTTACTCGTGACCGATGAATACCCTTCTTTTAATCTCAACGACTAAATACGAGTTTAAAAGCGAGCATCAACTCGCTGAGCGTTGAGCGCTCTTGCTAGCGCATCGCGATTCTCACTCACGAAGCGTCGTAGCGCAGCTGGCGCATCTTTGCCTACACCGCTTAGCCAACTTTCACATTTAGCCAATACTTCGTCACTTACCTGATATGCAGGGAAGAATCCAGTGACAACTGTTGAAGCTAATTCGTAGGAGAGTTTCTCCCATACAGATACCAGGCAATCAAAGTATTTATCGATGTATGCCTTCGTTAGTGAACGTTGCAATGGTCGGTTAAATCCAGCGATTGTTGCATCATGGATGTGATTAGAAAGCTCGCCGCCAAGGGCGCTCTGCCATGCGCTCTCTTTTGCCTCAACGGTCGGAAGTGAGGCGCGTGCTGAAGCGGCATATTTATGGCCACTTGCGGTGTTATCACGCTCCAGCTCAGATTCAATAACCGAAGCGGCAATCTTTCCGCGCTCGGCGAGAGCATTAATGAAATGCCAACGTAGATCTGCATCTACAACTAAACCTGGAAGCCTGCCATCGAGCATGTCCTTAATTCGTGAGTGTTGTCGGTCAGAGAATGCAAACGAGGCAAAGGAACGCGCATACTGCAATTGCATATCGCTTCCTTCTTTTGCTTGCTCGAGCAAAATCTCTACGCCGTTTGCAACTTGCTCGCGAACTTTGTCGCGGTTCTCATCGCATGCATACAGTTCAACTGCAGTTCCCAGCTGAATTAAAGTCATTGAAACGACCGAAACATCCTTCTCGGTTGATAACCCAGTGACTGCCATGGGCACATATTCACTTGCGCTCAGTTCGCCATCGCGAAGCATGTCCCAGGTAGCTGACCAACAGAGTGCTCGGGTGAGTGGTTCTTCGACTCCAGATAAGTTACCAATCAACGTCTTAACTGACTTGGCATCGAAGCGGAGCTTTCCGTATGAGAGGTCGCCATCATTAATCAGAATGAGATCGCCTTCGCGCTCGCCTTTGAATGCATCGACTGAAGTAGCATCGCCAGTGACATCAAGTTCATGGCTTACCCGGCGGAGAAGTTTTTCTCCTACTAAATCGTAAATACCAACCGACATCCGATGTGGGCGTAACTCTTTGGAACCAACCGGCATTTTTGGCGGTTCTTGCTTGATAACAACAGAAGAATATTTTCCATCAGCAACAGAAATTTCTGGTCGAAGAGTGTTTACTCCTGCAGTGCAGAGCCAGGTAGCAACCCAGGGCTTCAAATCACGTCCACTTGTTGCCTCTAGTTCAACGAGTAAATCGTTGAGGGTGGTGTTCTTCCACGCATGCTTTGCGAAATACTTCTTGAGCGCAGCGACGAAGTTTGCTTTACCTACGTGCGCCACTAATTGTTGAAGTACTGAAGCGCCTTTTGCATATGTAATGCCATCGAAGTTGGTTCGGACCGCTTCTAGATCGTGCATGTCGACAACGATTGGGTGCGTTGAGGAGAGTTGATCTTGGCGGTAGGCCCAATTCTTTCGCTCAGCATTGAATGTAGTCCAAGAATTTTTAAATTTCGTCGCATCGGCAAGTGCGGTGTACGAAGCCCACTCTGCAAATGATTCGTTAAGCCAGAGATCATCCCACCAGCTCATAGTGACCAAATCGCCAAACCACATATGGGCCATCTCGTGCAAGATGACGTTTGCGCGCCAGTTGTAATTCTTATCCGTTACTTTGCTGCGGAATACAAAATAATCCTCGGCAAAAGTCACGCAACCAGCGTTTTCCATTGCACCCGCATTAAATTCTGCGACGGCGAGTTGATCATATTTTTCAAATGGATAAGCAAGACCAAATTCACGCTCGAAATATTCAAAGCCTTGTTTGGTGATGTGAAAGATTTCGCTGGCATCAAGATGCTTTGCAAGCGACTTACGGCAGTAGATACCAAGAGGTACTTCTTTCTCACCTTTATACACATCAAATTCTTTGTGATAAGGCCCGGCAACTAACGCGGTGATGTAGGTAGACATAACCGGCGTTGTTGAAAAAGAGACCTGCTTCTTGTTATCGGAAAGTTCTTTTGTCGCAGCGACTGGGTTATTGGAGATTACTTCCCAATGGGAGGGAGTAATTGCGCTTAAGGTGAAGGTGGCTTTCAAATCTGGTTGGTCGAAACATGCATACATGCGTCGCGCGTCGGCTACTTCAAATTGGGTGTAGAGGTAAACCTCTGAGTCAGAAGGATCCACGAAGCGATGAAGGCCTTCTCCCGTTACCGAGTAAATTGCCTCAAGATCAACAATGAGCGTGTTCTCTGCCGCCAAGTTTGTTAATTGAATACTCTCGCCATCAAATGCGGAAGGCTCAAGTGTGACTCCGTTAAGGGTTGCGCCATGCATCGTTTTGCCAACGGCATCAATAAATGTGCTTGAGCCAGGTTTGCTACTGCGAAATTTCACCGTAGTTTTCGCGCGGAAGGTTTCAGCACCGGTCGTAAGGTCGAGTTCGACCTGGTAGCTATCTACGCTCAAGTGAGCAGAGCGGGAGAGGGCTTCTTCGCGAGTGAGATTTATTCCGGGCACGGGCTGGCTCCTTATGCGACTGATACGAGTGAAAGGCGCCACTATCCAACCATCAGTGCGCTGAATCTGTCCCATTGATGGCACCCTTGCCTTATGGAAGGCCACGAGCACCCCAACTCCATTCGGACATACAAATTACGAGGCGCCCGCATCACTCCCGCTCAAGAGGGCGCCATTGAACGTTTAGGTGAGCGATTCATTCTTCCCATTACTGGCGCACCTCTTGATCCGCGAACGTTCTTTCCCGGTGCATCGCGAAGGGTGCTTGAAATTGGAAGTGGCATGGGCGAAGCGACTGCCGAGATGGCTGCCGCCGATCCAGCGACTGCCATCATCGCGATCGAAGTTCATAAGCCGGGAGTTGGCTCGCTTTTATGGCGCATCGAAAAGCTAGGTCTAGAAAATGTTCGCATCGTCCATGGCGATGTTAAGGAAGTACTGGAGCAAGGTTTTGCCGATGAGAGTTTTGATGAGATCCGAATCTATTTCCCAGATCCATGGCAGAAGCTTCGACATCACAAACGCCGTTTATTGCAAGGAGATTTTCTACCGTTACTTGCAACGAAATTAATTCCAGGCGGTCTCTTACATATAGCGACTGACTGGGCGCCATATGCGCAGTGGATTGAGTCAGAGTTTGCAAAGGTAAAAGAATTCTCTGGCGGCAAAGTTGAACGACCGGTTCATCGACCGCTTACGCGCTTTGAAGAGCAAGGGTTAACAAAAGAGCATGAAGTAGCAGACTTCTTTTATTTCAAGAAGTAATTTCTTACAGCGGTGGAAGTTTCTTACTCTCTTCGTACTCGCTAATCATGTCGATGCGTCGAGTATGTCGTTCTTCTCCTGAGTAGTCAGTTGTGAGAAATGCGTCAACGATTGCAAGAGCCTCTTTCTCGCTATGCATGCGCTCGCCGATAGAAAGGACATTTGCGTTGTTATGTTGTCGAGCAAGCTGCGCGATCTCTGGTTTCCAGGCGAGTGCGGCGCGAACTCCGGCAACTTTATTTGCAGAGATTTGCTCGCCATTACCTGAGCCACCAAGGACGATGCCAAGTGAAGTTGGTTCTGCTGCGATTGCCTCGGCTGCGCGAAGACAGAAGACTGGGTAATCATCGAGCGCTTCATATTCGAATGGTCCATGGTCGA
>DAIRSQ010000032.1:0-8763 GCA_036804325.1 Candidatus Nanopelagicaceae bacterium
TACGCTAAAGAGCTCTATGGAAATCTTCGCGTTCGATATGTATCTAGTGAAGAATTCACCAACGATTTCATTAACTCGATTCGAGATGATAAATCAGCGGTATTCCAAAAGCGTTACCGAGATGTAGATCTACTCTTAGTTGATGATATTCAATTCCTTGAGAACAAAGAGCGAACTCAAGAGGAGTTCTTCCATACCTTTAACACTCTCTACAACGCGAATAAGCAAATCGTTATTACAAGCGACCGACCACCAAAACAATTAGCAACGCTTGAAGATCGACTTCGCTCTCGCTTTGAGTGGGGTTTGATTACTGATATTCAACCGCCAGAGTTGGAAACCAGAATTGCAATTCTCCGTAAAAAGGCTGCGCAAGATCGATTAAATGCTCCAGACGATGTTCTTGAATACATCGCAAGTAAGATCTCAACAAATATCCGTGAACTTGAAGGTGCGCTTATCCGTGTTACCGCATTTGCCAGCCTTAACCGACAGGGCGTTGATTTATCTCTTGCTGAGATAGTTCTTAAAGATCTCATTCCTGATGAGTCAGGTCCAGAAATTACTGGCGCAACAATCATGGCGCAGACCGCTGCATACTTCAGTCTCACCATTGATGATCTCTGTGGCACCTCTCGCTCACGCGCACTAGTAAATGCAAGACAGGTTGCGATGTACCTCTGCCGCGAATTAACAGATCTTTCACTACCAAAGATTGGACAGACCTTTGGTGGACGTGATCACACCACTGTGATGCATGCTGATCGGAAGATTCGCCAGCTCATGGCAGAGCGCCGATCGATCTATAACCAAGTTACCGAGCTCACCAACCGGATTAGGCAGCAGGCCCGAAGCCAGGGATGACCCCAAATAAGCTACTCCACACTTGGGGATAACCTTGGGGGTAAACCCCTCCTTGAGAGTTTTATGTGTGGGGAAAAAGCGCTAGACCCCGCCAATTTCCTACTTCTCCACAGTATCCACTGGTTTATCCACAAGTTAGAGAGGGTTCTATTCCTGGGTTGACCTGCGGAAATACCACTTTTCCCCAGAATCCACACTGGTTACTCCTATTACTATCTCTCTATCTTTATATCTAAAGAATTTCCCACCTCCGATAGATCTGGGGATTACAGCTTTTTTAGGTTTTATCAATGGTTAAAAACTAGATAGCCCTTTTCCTCATAAGTGCGGGAAGATAAGGAACATCTTTTACGAGAGCGAGCGGAAAATTACATGGGATTGAGATTTGTTGTTGAGCGGGATGCGCTCTCAGATGGCGTTGCTTGGGTTTCTCGCTCTCTATCTTCACGACCAATCATGCCAGTACTACTTGGTGTTGTTATTGATGCCCAAAAAAATGGTGTTCATCTTGCAGGGTATGACTTAGAGACCTCAGCTAAAGCAAAAATTGATGCAGATGTTAAAGAAGAAGGTCGAGTTTTAGTCTCCGGAAGACTTCTCTCAGATATTGCTAAATCACTTCCGAATAAACCAGTAACAATTTCTTTAGATGGTAATCGAGTGAGTGTGGTTTCTGGATCAGCTAAGTTTGCGCTACCAACTCTCCCAGTTAGCGATTACCCAACACTTCCTGAGCTACCTACAGAGACTGGAAGATTATCCGGAGAGTTATTCGCTCAAGCAGTCCACCAAGTTGCGATTGCTGCTGGAAAAGATGATTCACTCCCAGTATTAACGGGTGTTCATGTTGAAATTGAAGAGAATAAATTAACTCTTGCGGCAACCGATCGTTATCGGTTAGCGGTACGTGAATTAGATTGGGAGGCGCCACGCGCAAGCGCCTCTGCACTTATTCGGGCGCGAACTCTTCATGATGCATCAAAATCTTTAGTAGGTAGTAGCCAAGTGAGCCTGGCGCTAGCTGCGCCAAATGCTCAAGAACGGTTAATTGGTTTTGCTACTGAAGGAAAGTCAATGACCTCAAGAATGCTTGATGGAACTTTCCCGCCATATCGTCATTTATTACCAAGTGATCGAAGTGCAACAGCAATTGTCGAGGTAGCGCCATTTCTTGATTCAGTTCGCCGGGTAGCGCTAGTCGCTGATAAAACAATCCCACTTCGTCTTACTTTCGCGCCAGGCTCATTAACTTTAGAAGCGGGGGCTGGTGAAGAAGCATCTGCAACGGAGGAGCTCGAAATCGCCTTTGATGGTGAGGGTTTTACTATTGCATTTAATCCAACGTACTTAGTCGATGGATTATCTGCGCTAGGTACCGCTTATGTGGATATGGCCTTTACTGGACCAAGCAAGCCGGCAGTGCTCTCAGGAAGAGAGAGCGCTGATGGTCAAAGTGATACCAGTTATCGCTACCTACTCATGCCTATGCGGTACGCCTCATAATCTGTGTATCTCTCATACATACAGCTCACTAATTTTCGGTCTTACGAAAACTTAGAGTTAGAACTACGTCCGGGCATTACCTCATTTGTCGGTAGTAATGGCGAGGGAAAAACCAATATCGTTGAATCAATTGGTTTTCTAGCGTATTTACGGTCGCATCGAACCTCTTCTGATAATCCGTTAATCAAACTTGAGAACGAAAAAGCTTATATACGCGCAAAAGTAAATACCGCCGGGCGTGAAGAGCTGTTAGAAGTTGAGATTAATCAAGGGAGAGCAAATCGAGCGCGGATTAATCAGCAACCAGTTCGATCAACTCGTGAGTTGCTCGGTCATTTACGCGCAATTCTTTTTACTCCAGAAGATCTTTCGCTTATAAAGGGCGATCCCAGCGAACGAAGAGATTTCCTTGACACATTATTGATATCACGCACCCCGCGTTACGCAGGTGTTATTGCTGATTATGAAAAAGCGCTAAAGCAACGGAACTCTCTACTAAAGAATCGACCACATGAGCGGGATTTAGTGCCTTGGGATGAACACATTTCTCGTTATGGCGCTGAAGTGATTGCCGCCCGACTGCAATTAATATCTGTTCTTATGCCTCATGTAATTAAGGCATATCAAAGAATCTCCTCTGGCGACGAAATTAATGGCACATATAAAAGCTCACAAGATTTACAAGGCAAGAGCGCTAAAGAGTTGGAAAGCGAAATACTTTCATTATTTCCAACGCTTCGCCGAGCGGAGATAGAGCGTGGCGTAACTCTTATCGGACCACACCGCGATGATTTATTACTAACACTTGGGCCATCACCTGTTAAGGGATATGCCAGTCAAGGCGAATCATGGTCATTTGCGCTAGCGCTTCGTATGGGCTCCTATCGACTTCTTGCAGAAGAGGGCCTTGGTTTAGGCAGTGAACCAATATTGATACTTGACGATGTCTTTGCTGAATTAGATAGTTTGCGAAGAGATGCGCTCTTGGAATTAATTGACTCTACAGAGCAGGTATTTGTAACGGCGGCAGTCGAGGGCGATCTCCCAAATGAGTTTTCTGATCGCAGATTGTATGTTCGCGAAGGGAGCGTGCGAGAGTAAATGAGTGAGAATCGAGATTTGGCACGTTCCTTGCTCGCCGCTGCGCGACGACGTTCCAATAGATTTAAGCGAGAGCAGGAGAAATCGAGAAATAATCGCTCTGATAGTGAGAGCAGTAGTATTGATGGTGAATATCAAGGACCACAATTACTTAACGAATCTCTGGCGGAGTTAATTGCTGAACGTGGCTGGCGCGAACGGGTGAGAGATAGCGATCTCTTTATCAAGTGGCATGAGTTAGTTGGAAAAGAAATCTCGGATCATGTTCAACCAATCACTTTTGCTGATGGCGTCCTGACGGTAAGCGCAGAGAGCACCGCGTGGGCCACCCAATTACGGTTAATAGATCAGCAGCTGATAGGCGTCTTAGCAGGCGGTGGATTCGAGGTCCGAGAGCTACGAATCAAGGGTCCACAGGCGCCCTCGTGGCGTAAAGGCGGGTGGAGCGTTAAAGGCGGGCGTGGCCCGCGCGATACATACGGGTAATTACGACAAATCGCCACGATCTCTCTACTCAGCTCCCTCCCGCAAGCCTCAGGTTCCTCTCTTTGATTGGTAGGGGAACACTAGATTTGGGGGTCAATCGCTCTACGGCGCTACCAGGTACTTTTTCGAGGGATAGGAGTTGTAAAAATCCCCTAGGATAAGCGGCTGTGGCTTCACTAGGGGCTACATGCGAGGCGATAAGGCGGGTGACCCAATGGCTGAGAGCCCAAAAGCTCCAACCGATAAAGCTAGCAAGGCGAGCAAGAGCGGTTACGACGCCAGCGCGATCCAAGTCCTCGAAGGGCTCGATGCCGTTCGTAAACGTCCCGGCATGTATATCGGCTCCACTGGAGAGCGAGGCCTTCACCACCTTGTCTATGAAATCGTCGACAACTCAGTCGATGAAGCGCTCGCCGGATATTGCAGCGAAATTAGCGTTGTTCTTTTAAGTGATGGTGGCGTAAGCGTTCGCGATAACGGTCGAGGAATTCCCGTAGATATTGTTGCAAGCGAAGGAAAACCAGCTGCCGAAGTTGTCTTTACTGTTCTTCATGCTGGTGGAAAGTTTGGCGGCGGTGGCTATTCAGTTTCAGGTGGACTTCATGGAGTGGGCGCATCTGTTGTCAACGCGTTAAGCACCGCGCTTCATGTTGAGATTGAACGAGATGGATCAAAGTATTTTCAAAGTTATAAATTAGGAGTTCCTGATGCTCCGCTTAAGAGTATTGGTGCATCTGATAACAATGGAACAAAAGTTTCATTCTGGCCATCATCTGAAATTTTTGATACGACTATATTTTCATTTGAGATTCTCTCAACGCGTTTTCGCGAAATGGCTTTTCTCAATCGTGGACTTACAATCACGCTTACCGATGAGCGCGCTGGACACGTTGATGATAAGGGCGAGCCACTTAAAGTTATTTATAAATACGATGGTGGAATATCTGACTTTGTTCGCCACCTCAATTCAACAAAAGGCGAAGCGCATAAAAACGTAATCGACTTTGAGAGCGAAGATACGAAATTAAAGATCTCCGCTGAAATTGCAATGCAATGGAGCGCGGGATATACCGAATCTGTTTATACCTTTGCTAACACTATTAATACACAAGAGGGCGGAACACACGAAGAAGGCTTCCGAGCATCACTTACCTCGATCGTTAATAAGTACGGCGAAGAGTGGGGCTTAATTAAAAAACGAGAAGATCGGTTAACTGGCGATGATGTTCGCGAAGGTTTAACTGCGATTGTTTCGGTGAAGATAGGTGAGCCTCAGTTTGAAGGGCAAACAAAGACAAAACTTGGTAATACTGAAGCAAAAACTTTTGTACAGAAGATTGTTAATGACAAATTAGGTGATTGGTTTGCCGCCAACCCCTCTGAGGGTCGAGATATCGTCCGAAAATGTATTGATGCGGCGACCGCTCGTGTAGCTGCACGGAAAGCACGGGAACTATCACGCTCTCGAAAAGGGCTACTTGAAGGGCGTGGCATGCCTGGAAAGTTGGCTGATTGCCAATGGACTGAACCAGAGAAATGCGAGTTATATATCGTTGAGGGTGACTCGGCGGGCGGCTCTGCTAAAGGTGGAAGAGATTCAAAATTCCAAGCAATTTTGCCTATTCGCGGAAAGATTCTTAACGTTGAGAAATCACGTATTGATCGAGTGTTGCAGAACAATGAGGTACAGGCGTTAATCACAGCTTTAGGCACAGGTGTGCATGATGAATTCGATATTGCAAAACTCCGCTATCACAAAATTGTTCTCATGGCAGATGCTGACGTCGATGGCCAACATATTCGAACGTTGTTGTTGACGCTTCTTTTCCGATTTATGCGCCCTCTTATTGAAGGTGGATATGTGTATCTTGCACAGCCACCGCTATATAAATTGAAGTGGGGCGGAAAAGAGCAGCCGCAATATGCCTTCTCTGATAAAGAGCGTGATGCCTTTATAAAAATTGGTCTTGATGGCGGTAAACGGCTACCAAAAGAGGATGGAATTCAACGCTTCAAAGGTTTAGGTGAGATGCCAGCGAAGGAACTTTGGGATACAACGATGGATCCCGATACCCGAGTTCTTATCCGAGTCACATTAGAAGATGCAGTTGCTGCAGATGATCTCTTCTCCGTTCTTATGGGAGAAGATGTCGAGATGCGACGAAATTTTATTCAACGCAATGCCAAAGATGTTCGGTTCTTGGATATTTAGTAAGTACAGATGAGAGGAGAGTGAACCATGGAGAATACGTCAGATCGAATTGAGTTAGTCGATCTTCAAGTAGAGATGGCGCGAAGCTATCTAGATTATGCGATGAGCGTTATCGTTGGTCGAGCTCTTCCAGATGTACGTGATGGATTAAAACCTGTTCACCGCCGCGTTCTTTATGCGATGTTTGATGCTGGCTATCGACCAGATAAGGGTTATTACAAATCATCGCGCGTCGTCGGTGATGTTATGGGTAACTATCACCCACATGGTGACTCCGCGATTTATGACACATTGGTTCGGTTAGCTCAACCATGGTCTCTTCGCTATCCACTTGTTGATGGCAATGGAAACTTTGGTTCACCGGGTAACGATCCAGCAGCTGCAATGCGTTACACCGAAGCGCGACTTGCTCCACTTGCGATGGAGATGATGCGCGATATCGATGAAGAGACTGTCGATTTCACCGATAACTACGATGGCCGTTCGCAAGAACCGGTTGTGCTACCAAGCCGGTTCCCTAACCTTCTTGTTAATGGCAGTGCAGGTATTGCTGTTGGTATGGCAACAAATATTCCTCCACATAACCTCAATGAAGTCGCCGAGGGTATTCAATGGTCGCTACAAAATCCTGATGCCAAACAGGAAGAGTTGTTAGCGAAACTTCTCACCTTCGTGAAAGGCCCGGATTTTCCAACTAAGGGCTTAATCGTCGGTCGAAGTGGAATAGAAGAGGCGTATCGAACAGGGCGGGGCTCCATCACGATGCGTGCAGTCGTGGAAGTGGAAGAAATTAATAATAGAAATTGCTTGGTTATTAGTGAACTTCCCTACCAAGTTAACCCCGATAACTTGGCTTTAAAAATTGCCGATCTTGTTAAGGATGGCAAAGTCGCTGGAATTGCGGATGTTCGCGATGAAGGTAATGAACGTCTTGGACAACGATTGGTAATCGTTCTTAAGAAGGATGCAGTTGCCAAGGTAGTTCTCAATAACCTTTATAAGCACACCCAACTTCAAGAAACTTTCGGCGCAAATATGTTGGCACTTGTTGATGGTGTGCCTCGCACCTTGCGTCTTGATGAATTTGTCACCTTCTACATCAATCACCAAGTAGAAGTGATTGTCCGACGGACTAAATTCCGACTCGCTGAGAAAGAAAAACGTGCTCATATCCTTCGCGGATATGTGAAAGCCCTCGATGCGCTAGATGATGTTATTGCTTTAATTCGAAAGAGTGAGAGTACTGATGATGCCCGCACTGGCTTGATGAAACTTCTCGATGTCGATGAAGTTCAAGCAAATGCGATTCTTGATATGCAACTTCGTCGTTTGGCTGCCCTAGAGCGACAGAAGATTCAAGATGAATATGACGCAATCATGAAGGAAATCATTGAATTAAATGAGATTTTAGCAAGCCCTAAGCGGCAACGTGAGATTATCTCAACCGAGCTCGCGGAACTAACCTCTAAATATGGTGATACTCGACGTACTCAGATTATTGCAGCTGAAGGAGATTTCGCTGCTGAAGATTTAATTAAACAAGAGGATGTTGTTGTCACGATCACGCGCGGTGGATATTCCAAACGAACGAAGGCGGATCTCTATCGCTCACAACGACGTGGCGGCCGAGGAGTTCGTGGCGCTGCGCTGAAGCAAGATGACATCGTTGAACATTTCTTTGTCACAACGACTCATCATTGGATTCTCTTCTTTACCAATAAAGGACGGGTCTATCGTGCGAAAGCTCATGAATTACCAGAGGCAGGACGCGATGCACGCGGACAGCACGTTGCAAATCTTTTAGCGTTCCAGCCGGATGAAAAAATTGCACAGGTGCTCGCGATTGAAAATTATGGCGCGGCGAAGTATTTAGTACTTGCAACTAAGTCAGGTTTAGTGAAGAAGACTCCGCTTGATGAGTACGACTCCAATCGAACCGGTGGTTTGATTGCCATAAATCTTCGCGAGGGTGATGAAGTTGTGTCAGCGGTGCTTGTTGGGGAGAAAGATGACATTCTCCTAGTTTCAAAGAACGCTATGTCTCTTCGATTTACAGCTGACGATGAATCGCTTCGACCAATGGGCCGTGCCACTAGCGGTGTAATTGGAATGAAATTCCGCGCTGGTGATGAACTTCTTGCGATGGCATCTGTCTCTGATATTGCTAATGCATATGTTTTCACTGCAACCGATGGTGGATTCGCAAAGCGAACACCTGTTGTGGAATATCGCCCTCAAGGTCGAGGCGGATTAGGAATTAAGGCAGCGAAGGTTGATGAAGCGTCGCGAGGAGTAGTTGTTGGCGCATTGATTGTCACTGAAGTTGATGAAGTCCTTGCGATTACTTCAGCGGGGACTGTGATGCGAACTCGAGTAGATGAAGTCCGGCAGACCGGCCGAGACACTATGGGCGTGCGCCTGGTCAATCTCGATCCTGAGACAGTTGTGGTTTCCATCGCGCGTAATGCCGAGGGAGCCGAGGGAGATGACGAGTAGATAAAGCGGATTAGCCTCGAGCCAAAACCTTGGGGTACCCTTCCGTTTCTACTGAAAATGGGCCTATAGCTCAGCCTGGTTAGAGCGCTTCCCTGATAAGG
>DAIRSQ010000033.1:0-5179 GCA_036804325.1 Candidatus Nanopelagicaceae bacterium
CTAGTCGACCAAGATCGCCAGAGCGGAAATAGCCATCAGCGGTAAATACCTCGCGGTTGGCGGCATCGTTCTGCCAATAGCCATTCATGACGATTGGGCCTTTAATCAAAACTTCGCCATCTTCATCGATTTTGATAGTTGTACCTGGAATAGGACGCCCTACCGAACCGATTCGAACGGAAGAGGTGAGGTTAAGCGTTGCACCTGCTGTTGTTTCGGTGAGGCCGTAACCTTCAAGAACGCGAACACCAGCGCCTCGGAAGAAATGGCCCAATCGTTCACCCAGCGGAGCGCCACCTGAGATTGCGGCATCAACATTTCCACCCATGATGTGGCGAATCTTGCTGTAGACAAGTTTGTCAAAGAGCGCATGTTGCACGCGAAGACCTGGAGAGATGTGGCCGTTTTGCATTCCTTCGCTATAGGCAATCGCAACGTTTGCAGCTTTGCGGAAAATCTTTCCTTTACCAGCAGCATCAGCTTTAGCTTCGGCGCCGTTATAAATTTTTTCGAAAATACGTGGCACCGAAAGAACGAAGTTAGGTTTAAAGCTTGCAAGATCGCCCATTAAGCGCCCAACAGGATCGCTGCAATGTGCAAGATGAAGACCGGCACGAATTGCGCCAATCTCAATCATCCGACCGAAGACGTGGGCGAGAGGGAGGAAGAGAAGCGTGGAGCCGCCAGGTCGCAAGAAGAGATCTGATGCGCCTTCGACTACGTTTCCACACTCTGCAAGAAAATTGCCGTGGGTAAGTTGGACGCCTTTCGGTTTACCGGTAGTGCCAGAGGTATAAATAAGTGTTGCAAGAGTCTCTGGACGGAGAGAGTTTCTCCGCTCTGTAACTTGATCATCCGAGATGCTGGTTCCACTTTGGGAGAGATTAGCAAGCGCATCTTCGGTGATGACCCAGACATTTTTTACGTTAGGAGTGCGTACGCTCTCTACTAGAGCGGCATGGGCTGGAGTTTCGACAACGATGCCAACGGCAGCGGAATCTTCAAGAATCCATTGAATCTGCTCTGCTGAAGAGGTTTCATATACGGGAACTACAACGCCACCTGCAAACCAAATGGCAAAATCCATGATGGTCCACTCGTATCGAGTGCGCGAGAGCAAACCAACTCGATCACCATTTTTAATTCCAGCTACAATTAAACCTTTAGCAACAGCACGCACCTCTGCTTCAAGCGTTCGTGCGCTAACTGTTTGCCACCCTTCACCAACGGGACGCGAGAGCATGACGCGCTCTGGTTCAAAGTGGGCGCGATTGGTGATGAGATCGGTGAGATTGCCTTCAGTTGCTGGTGGAACAAGGGCCGGTACTGAGACCTCTTTCATTGCGCGCTCCTTAGTGGCGACACGGGCTCCTCTAGTTGGATTCTGCTAGAGAGCTAAAGATTGGTAGCAGGGTAGACGCTAGCGCAGGCATCCGCTTGCTGAGAAGAGTAGCCTTATTGCCATGAGCCAGACCCGTTCCTCCATCATCATCGATGCCCCTATTGACCAAGTTGCCGAAGCGATTGCCGCTGTTGGCGCGTACCCCTCATGGTCAAGTTCCATGAAAGCCGTCAAAATTATTGACGGTGATTCCGTGAAGCCGACCAAGGTTGAGATGTCACTAGCCTCAGGAGCCCTTCGAGATGAGGCAACGCTCCTCTTTGATTGGAGCGCATTTCCAGCATCCCTCTCTTTCTCGCTCGAGAGCGCCGATCTTCTTACAGCAATGGATGGGCACCAAGAGTTAAAGAGTATTGGTAGTGAAACTGAAGTGAGTTACTCGCTCACCGTCGCGCTGTCGATGCCAGTTCCAGAGATGATGCGACAGAAAGCAGAGAAAGCAGTTGTCGATCAGACTCTCAAAGAGCTCAAAGCTCACATCGAGAATAACTAGCGAATAACTAGAGAATAACTAGAAAATAATTCCTACACCTTGCAAAGATAAGTTGAAATTATCCTAATGACTCTTGCAATTGGTATTGATGTTGGCGGAACAAAGCTACTTGGTGGCGTTGTTGATGATGATGGGCGAGTCATCGCGCGGCTGCGCAGGGAAACTCCGCGCGAAGGCGGCACAGCGCTCACCAAACTAGTCGCCGAATTGGTTCATCAATTACAGAAAGATACTCGCGAAAAAATTTCTCATATTGGGTTATCCGCCGCGGGATTTGTTTCTGCTGATCGCGAACGAATGTTGGCTGCAACAAATATCGCTGGTTGGACTGGAGTTAATCTCGCAGAAGAGCTAGAGCCGCTCATCGGAACACGTATCATTGTCGAAAATGATGCTAACGCGGCATGTTGGGGCGAGTATCGCTATGGCGCAGGTCGCGATTCACGGAACTTGATCTTTCTTATATTAGGTACAGGGCTAGGTGGTGGGTTAATTACCAACGGCGAACTCTTTCGCGGTGCACATGGAACAGCGGCTGAATTTGGCCATATGCGATTAGATGTCAATGGACCGCTCTGCGGCTGTGGCGCGCGTGGATGTTTCGAGCAGTATTGCGCAGGGCCGGCATTGATGCGCCATGTGGAAGAGGCGATAGCCGCTGCGCCAGAGCGAGCCTTTGAGCTGCTCCGATATGGAGATGGCACTCTCTCTGGGTTAACGGGTAAACATGTAGCCACCGCGGCACATGATGGTGATCGCATCGCAAATACTGCATTTAAGATAACGGGAGAGTGGCTTGGTCTTGGACTGGCATCGTTAGTGGTCGCGCTAGATCCAGATTTAATTATTTTAGGAGGCGGAGTGTCTGAAGCGGGGGAGATATTAATTGCACCTGCACGAGAATCCCTTCGCAGGAGCGCTTCCTTCTCTGGCCATTCGCTCCCACCACTTGTCGCTGCCTCTTTGGGAAATGATGCTGGATTAATTGGCGTCGCAGATTTAGCGAGGGCATAAATGCCATACCGATTATTGAAATCTTTCCTCTCCCCAATACTCCTGATTCTTTTTCGCCCCAAGGTTCGTGGCTTAGATTCCGTGCCAAGTTCAGGGCCAGTCATCATTGCCTCAAACCATCTCTCATTTAGCGATTCGATATTTATGCCCCTTGTTGTCTCGCGAAAGGTAACCTTCCTTGCAAAGCAGGAGTACTTCACGCAACCCGGCCTAAAAGGATTGATTAAGAAATTGGCTTTCATTGCGCTCGGACAGGTTCCCGTGGACCGCTCTGGCGGTCGCGCGAGTGAAGCGGCAGTGCGAACTGGTGTAGAGCTTTTGGAAAATGGGGAGTGCATTGGAATTTATCCAGAAGGGACTCGTTCACCTGATGGTCGCCTCTATCGCGGGCGAACTGGTATCGCCAGGCTTGCGCTTGAATCTGGAGCAACAGTTGTTCCCGTTGCCATGATTAATACTGAAAAAATTCAACCAACAGGAAAAGTTATTCCGAAAATCATGCGAGTCGGCATTTACTTTGGCAAGCCGATGAATTTCAAAGATTTTGGCGATCCAGCCGATCCCTTTGTTCTACGAAGTATTACTGATTCCATTATGAAAGAGATACAAACGCTCAGCGGGCAGGAGTATGTAGATATCTACGCAACACGCGCTAAGGAGCTTATCCAAAAAGGGGAAGAGATCGACGAAGATAGTGAGTAGTTCACTGAGTTTGAATTAAAACCAAAATTCCCAGAACAATCATCACGGTGCCGCCGATACTCCGCAAGATTACGATTCGCTGCACATTAGTGGCTAGCCACGTTCGCGCAGTTCCTGCTAGCAAGCCCCACGTTCCATCGAGCGCAAGCGCTAAAAGCGAGAAGATGGCGCCGAGCAGCATTAATTGAAGAGTTATTTTTCCTACTCCGCGATCAATAAATTGCGGAGTGACAGCTGCGTTGAAGACGATTCCCTTGGGATTTAAAATTCCCACTACAAAGCCATCTCGTATCGTTCGTAACGTGGAAGGCGCGTTTGCTGACCCAGCTTCGAGCATCGAATGGGTATCTTCATTTCGTTTTCGAATCGCATCAAAACCCAGATACATGAGGTATAGACCGCCACCCCATTGCACCGCGGCGTAGATGAAATCTGAACTTTGAATAATCGGACCAACGCCAACTGCAACGAGTGTCGACATCGCAAAAAAACCTGTGGCGTTGCCGATTACCGTTAAAACAGCAACTTTGCGACCCCAAGAGATAGCCCGCGCTATTGTAAAAAGCACTGAGGGGCCTGGAGCGATGATGATTGCAATTGAGACAACAATAAATTCGCCAACCTTAGAGGGGATTGGAATTCCCAAGAATAAAGGTGACATAGCTTTAGCCTAACAAATGGAGAGGGGCGAGAGATTTCGCTCTCGCCCCTGACCTTACTTTCTCTAGTTGCAGTGATTACTTTCTTAGCGCATGAAGTACGCGGTAGCCCACAATTGCAACAACGGTCGCATTAATGATTCCGCTGAATGTGAAGTCACCTCGAGTCCATGAAACATCAGAGATGCCGATGATGAGCGCTGATGCGCAGACAATCAGATTGACTGGGTTGGAGAAATCAACCTTAGATTCAATCCAAATTCGCGCACCAAGTAATCCGATCATGCCAAAGAGCGCTACGCCAGCGCCACCAAGTGCACCGGTTGGAGTTGCGCTCAAGACTGCACCAAACTTTGGTGAGAGTGAGAGCAATACTGCGCCAAGACCAGCAATCCAATATGCAGCAGTGGAGTAGACCTTCGTTGCTGCCATGACGCCAATATTCTCAGCGTAAGTGGTAGTTCCCGAGCCACCGCCAGCTCCGGCAAGTGTGGTTGCTACACCATCAGCAAATAGCGCATTGCCCATTTCGCTATCGAGATTCTTTCCAGTAATTGCAGCTACAGCTTTGACGTGACCGACGTTTTCAGCAATGAGCACGAGTACAACTGGCAAGAAGAGAATGATTGCATTGCCATTAAAGGTAGGGCTCATAAATGTAGGAGCAGCAACCCACTTTGCGCTTTTAATGCCATCGGTATTTACATCGCCCATGAGAAGCGCGACAACATAACCCACAATAATTCCAAGGAAGATGCTGATTCGACCGATAAAGCCACGGGAGACTGCGGCAATTACGCCAATCGCAGCGAGGGTAATGATTCCAACGAGAGGGCCAGCTGCAAGATTATTCTTCGCTGCGCCAGCAAGGTTGAAACCAATGAGCATGACGATTGTTCCGGTGACAAT
>DAIRSQ010000033.1:5279-8203 GCA_036804325.1 Candidatus Nanopelagicaceae bacterium
TCGCTGCGCCAGCAAGGTTGAAACCAATGAGCATGACGATTGTTCCGGTGACAATTGGTGGCAACATCCACTCAATCCACTTAATGCCGATAGCGCGAACAATCAATCCAACGAGCGCGAGAATGACGCCAGTGATGAGAACGCCGCCAAGAGCTGTTGCTGGGCCGCCTTTTGCCGTTGCCGCGGCAATCGGTGCCAAGAATGCAAAGGAAGAGCCGAGATAGGAAGGGACTCGATTCCGGGTAATAAGTAAGAAGAGCATGGTGCCCACACCGGAGAAGAAGAGGGTGGTAGTGGGCGGCATTTTGGTGATAATCGGAACGAGGAAAGTTGCGCCAAACATTGCGGCGATGTGCTGGAGGCCAATACCGATTGTTCGAGGCCAGGAGAGGCGCTCATCGGGTGCGACTACCTCGCCAGAGGTGTGGAGCTTCCAGGAAAAGAGCGATGCCATGTGATGGATCCCTTCTGAGTGAGCCTTGGGGTCGGTTGTTAAGGTGTGGTCTGACTCACGTAGTAACCAGGGTAAGGGCCAGGACCTGCATAAATGGGGAGAAATGGCTCGGCGCGCCGATAATTCTCAGAACTTGCCGAGTGCCAGCGCCTCCGCTTAGATATAGCTATTCGATGTATCGACTTGATGTATCGAAAATGTATTGAAACTGTATCGAAACTGTGTCGGAACTTCCCAATCTTCAATCACAATCCGGATATAGCCGGATATTGGAAAAGGAGTTAGTGGCGTATGGCCTCACGGAGTCAACCCTTGGAGTTCACCCTCCTTGGCTTGCTCGCTGGCGGCCCGCTCCATGGGTATGAGCTGCGCAAACGCTCACTCACCATTTTGGGCCCGTTCCGGGCTCTCTCCTTTGGCTCGCTCTATCCCTTACTGAAGCGGATGGCAGATAGTGGCTTGATTGAGGTGATTGAAAGTAATTCCGGTAAATCTCGACGAACTCGCATCGCTTATCAGATCACAAAAAGCGGTTTGCAACGGTTCCAAGAGTTGACCGAAACAATTGATGCAACAGAGGATGAAGCCTTTGGCGTTCACTTCGCATTTTTTGGTCCTACATCACATATCAATAGGGTACGAATTCTTGAAGCGCGCAGACGTCGCCTTCGGGAAAAGGCAGATCTACTTCGACATGAATTAGAGCGCTCGCCGATTGGTCTTGATAAATATTTCATTGAGTGGCGCCGTCACTCACTTGATTCAGCCGAGCGGGAAATCGTTTGGTTAGATGAAATGATAAAAGCAGAGAGGAAATCCCAGTGAGCAAGATCCGAGTAGCAATTGTTGGTGTGGGAAACTGTGCCAATTCACTTGTACAAGGTGTGACCTATTACAAAGATGCAGCAGTAGATCAGGAGATTCCTGGTCTTATGCACGCGGTAATTGGTGGATATCACATCCGCGACATCGAATTTGTCGCTGCATATGATGTGGATGCCAAGAAGGTTGGCCTTGATCTTGCTGATGCCATGTGGGCAAGTGAGAACAACACTATTAAGTTCTGCAACGTTGGCAAAACTGGAGTAACCGTTGAACGTGGAACCACCCTTGATGGGCTTGGTCGTTACTACAAAGAGACAATCAAGGAATCTGATGCGAAGCCAGTGGATATCGTTGCCTCATTAAAAGAGAAGAAGGTAGATGTTTTAATCTGCTACTTACCTGTTGGCTCTGAAGATGCAACTCGCTTTTACGCGCAAGCGGCAATTGATGCCCACTGCGCATTTGTAAACGCGCTCCCAGTCTTTATCGCATCTGACCCAACTTGGGCTAAGAAGTTTGCCGATGCGAAAGTTCCGATTGTTGGCGACGACATCAAGAGTCAGGTCGGCGCAACTATTACGCACCGCATCTTGGCAAAACTCTTCCAAGATCGTGGCGTACATCTTGACCGCACCCTCCAACTCAATGTTGGCGGAAATATGGATTTTAAAAATATGCTCGAACGTGATCGCTTAGAGTCAAAGAAGATTTCAAAGACTCAGTCGGTGACTTCGCAACTAGATCACGATATGGGCGAAGGAAATGTTCACATTGGCCCTTCAGATTATGTCTCATGGCTCGATGATCGAAAGTGGGCATACGTTCGCCTCGAGGGTCGCGCCTTTGGCGATGTCCCACTCAACCTCGAATACAAATTAGAGGTATGGGATTCACCAAACTCAGCAGGAGTAATCATCGACGCGCTCCGTTGCGCGAAGATCGGTCTTGACCGAGGTATTGGTGGACCGCTGCTCTCACCTTCGAGCTACTTTATGAAGTCACCGCCAGAGCAATACTCTGACGAGACCGCTCGAAATCGAACTGAAGAATTTATCGCAGGATCGATCGAGAGATAGTAGAGAGTAAATCTTTATGGGCAATCAAGAAGTAATGGACATCATTGTTACAAAAGATCAGGGCGTGCTCTCACTTGGATTTAATAGACCAGCGAAGAAGAATGCGCTTACTCGACAGATGTACTCCATTCTTGCTGAAGAAATTTCATCCGCTAATTCTGATGATGAGATTGGCGCAGTCCTGATCTACGGTGAAGGTAATGACTTCACGTCAGGTAATGATGTCAATGACTTCTTGGAGCATCCACCAACGGGGAATGAGTCACCGGTGTGGCACTTTCTCACTGCCATTCGCGATTTCACCAAACCGTTAGTCGCTGCGGTTAGTGGTCGAGCGGTAGGAGTGGGCACCACAATGCTCTTCCATTGTGATTACGTTATCGCGGGTGAAGGGTCAAAATTCTCCATGCCCTTTGTTAATCTCGGTTTGGTACCAGAGGCTGGCTCCTCTTACCTACTCCCATTAATTGCTGGACATCATCGAGCAGCCGAACTTTTTATGTTTGGTGAAGCCTGCTCTGCGCAACGTGGTTACGAAGTTGGCTTTGTCAATGAAGTCGTCTCCGATG
>DAIRSQ010000034.1:0-1521 GCA_036804325.1 Candidatus Nanopelagicaceae bacterium
GTGGAGGGTTGCCGTCCAGTTAGCCGGGGCTTGAAACTGGAACTCATGACCTAGGAAAAAGATAAAGAAAACTCCGTTAAATGTCCAATGCTTGACCGGCCAGCGCCGTTACCTGCATCAATCGAGAAGCTGTGCAGCGAGCTTGGGGTGGAGTTCATGGCGCATCGTGGTGAATGCCTCGGGTGGCCACCCAGCGGAAAAGCTCTTCTGCAAAAGATGTGCAAGTGAGTAGTGCGGATCGTCGCAGAGCGCTACTTCAAGAGTTGCTTGGGCGCTTTCGATATCGCCGCTTTCATATTTCAGGAGCGCAAGAACGGTGGCAACCGGCGCTCGATATCCGCTGGGGGCAACCTCGAGCAGATCGCGCCAGAGCAGAAGGTGTAACTGCAAGTTCTCATCGCCATGAGAACCAATTGCGAAATCTCGCACCTGTATATCTGTAAAGGCCACCAGTGCTCGCGCAGCAAGTGGTAAATCATCGATGCTTTTGCTGATCGTGAAGGCAGAGATAAAACGAAGGAGCGTGACAACCCCTCTTTTAGAGCGGAGCGCTGGTTCGCAGCGCGCCACTTCAGCGTGGGCAGCTTGAAGAAGATGGAGTGCAACCTCTCCACTCTCATTCAAAGGTGAGCGCTGCTCCGACCCTAGAAATGAAGGCACCAAAAACCCTCGAAAAACACGTTCCGCTGCTATCTCGCTCGATTGAATATCGGGAAGGAGCTCACCTTTTGGATCACAGCACCTCTCATCAGCGCAGTGAAATGAGCGCCAGCGATTATTTTTGATAAGTAAAAAGTCTTTAACCGGCGCAATCTCTTCGCAAGGAGAGCTAATGGCGCGAGATAATTTCGCAACTACTTGATCATCACAGTGCGTTGGCAGATAGGCAAGGATAAGTAACTCTTCAGGCTCAGAAACTTTAAGTTGCTCCAGGAGATCTACCTGACTTGCAATCTCAAAGCGTTGTAAATCCTCTGGAATTTCACTGTGAAGTACCGTCTCGACCAAGCCATTACGAAGGGCGATATATACCAGGGCTTGCTCTGGTTGCATATCTAATAAAAATGGAACTGCAGTAATTAATTGAGTAGGAGTGGAAATAATTGTCATGGGCAAAGGGTGCGCGTCCCCAGTGACGAGCCCCTTCATGGCAAAGAAGCCTTGTGGAGGATTTCACTCAGTGAAAAAAACTCGCGCCCGAAATAACTCAACGCTCTGCCGTGAAGAGGAGATGATTCCCGGCGGAATTTCCATCCAATTGCTCGAAGGTGTGCGAAAACGCCCCTGCCAAGCACAGCGGATATCAATCAGATAGCGCCCTGGTCGTTGATAGATATGCGCTCCCCGCGCCCTTCCGCCCTCCCAACTTTCTCCTGACCCATCGCCCCAACTCCATTTAATGGTGGGCTGTAAATCCAAAGTAATTGAGGTATCGAGAATGGGCAGCGTTTTGCGAACTGGAGCACAGCCTGCTTGATGGATTAACAGCGGCTCCCAAATGAGCGCGCCGCTTCTTGGCAA
>DAIRSQ010000034.1:1621-8139 GCA_036804325.1 Candidatus Nanopelagicaceae bacterium
GGGCTGGGGCTCGCGCTCGCTAGCGGTTTGCGTTTCACCGGATCGCGTTTAGCAGTAATAACAAGCTCTCCCCCTTCTCGCGTGACAGTGACACAGGTTTGAGCGCAATCACCCGCGTTTGCAAAATCGATTTTTGAAAAGAGCGCCGCGCTTAGGAAAATAATGAGAGTCAAAGTTTTTAAAGCTCGCGCCATGAAGTTCCTGCGGGTACATAGCGATGAACTCGCTCTGAGATTCCATCAGGTGGAGACTCGCGAAGAATGCTAAGAGCCCACATTCTCTCGCTCTGGTCGTATATCGAAATAGCGACTATTTCCTCCATTTTTCCATCTTCTAAATCGCGCTGAAAAATATAGGTAAGAAGAGATGTGGGAATTTCCGGAGGAATGAGATAGCTCTCACGAGTTTCAACAACTGATTCGGCAACAAAACCTGTAGGCCCTAATTTCTTTGTGCTGCTATCTACTGCAGAGATTTGAGGCGTTGCGCATGCGCATAACGCGAGTGCAAGTGCAGAAATCGCAGGTACCGAATATTTCAACGACATACACGCGAGGGTAAAAGTTGATTTTTTCTCAAGTTCCCTCAGAGAGATCGCGCTGTGGATGGAATGTCAACTGGGATAAGAAAGTCCGCTGTGGTACCAATAGCCATGGCTGTGCGCGATGGAGATGGATGGATTGAGTGCTCCTGCGGCGGTAAACATTGGGGCCTTCACGGCGCGGCGGGGCTCCTTCTGATTCGCGACTCTCTAGTACTTCTCCAGCATCGAGCGCCTTGGGTACATAACGGCGACACCTGGGGCATCCCTGGAGGGGCGCGCGACTCACATGAGAGTTATCTTGAGGCAGCTCTTCGCGAAGCGCATGAGGAGATTGGTATCACGGCGAGTGAAGTGGAAGTCATATCCGAAAGTTCAGAGGAACATGGCGCGTGGCGCTATCACACGATCATCGCTAGAGCGCTTGCGCAATGCGATCCCATCGCGGCAAATCAAGAATCGATTGAAGTGCGCTGGGTTGAGCGAGAAAGCGTCAACGCGCTCGCGCTTCATCCTGCATTTGGAAAAAATTGGCTGAAACTATTGGAGTTAATTCACACCTTGCCGTAAGCAAAATCGGCAACGCCAATAACGCCGGCATCATTACCTAACTGCGCCCGCTTAAATTCCGGAATAGTGCGTAGGTGCGGAGCAACAATATTTTCATTTAACCCGCGATGTGCACCGGACTCCCAGAGATCGAAAGTTGCACCAAAGCCCCCGCCAATAACTACTACTTGTAAATCAACGACATTCGTTAAGCGCCCTGCAATTGCACCAATCGCCCAACCCATCTCATCAAAAAGTGCGGTTGCTTTCGCTTCGCCAGCGCGCGCAGCATCTGCCAGCTCTTGTGTAGAGTCAAAACCACTCTCGCGCGCTCGACGCTCCATCGCACGACCACTTGCGACCGCTTCAACACATCCGATTAAGCCACAGGGACACTTCTCGGTGGCGCCAGGGACATGTAGGTGCCCTAATTCGGCCGCCAGCCCATGGGCGCCAAGGAGAAGTGAGCGATTGAGGATAAGTGCCCCACCAATTCCCGTGCCTACGGCAAGAAGCGCCATGTGACTATAACTTCGCCCAGCTCCATAACGGAATTCGCCCCAACCTGCAGCGCTTGCATCATTGGTAAGCAAAATCTCGCGATTAATTTGTGGCGATAGCAAATCGCGGAGCGGGAAATTTTCAAAATCTAAATTCCCAGCGAAGGTAATCATTCCTTGCTCAGAATTAATTAACCCAGCGCAAGCAATTCCTACCCGCTCCACTGCTCGCGCAGGATCTAGCTCATGAATTGCCGTGGCAAGATCCTCGATGATTCGTTCTCGGTGATAAGAGCGCTCTACTTTTTTAACAATTTCGCCATTTTTCACCAATGCGGCAGCAATCTTGGTGCCACCAATATCAATTCCAAGAGTGAGCGCCATTGGATAAATCAAATCGTCTGCGTAACTTTATTTAAACCACGAGGTTGATCTGGATTAAATCCGCGCGAAAGAGCAATTCGCTCTGCAATTTTCTGCCCTGGTATCACTTGGAGAATTGGAAGTAACTCATCTGAAATTTCAGGTAGCGCAAGATGGTGAACTGGAAGCCCTGGCGCGCTCTCACCGCCAATGTTGATGATTGGTGCACCTGCTTGATGCGCCGCTTTTTGCAGATCATGAAGGCCGGATAGTAAAGGTGATTTGCTGGAGAGACCGAGTGAAATAAGGGGAAATCCTTGGCTAAAAACAGCAACCGGGCCATGGCGTAAATCTGCAAAAGAGAGCCCTGATGCGTTAATCAAGGCACACTCTTTTAATTTCAAAGCGATCTCTCGCGCGACCGACTGCCCATAACCGCGTCCCGAGACAACAAGGGTATGAGCGGTGCCGATGGCGTGTTCAATCTCTGCCCAATGAAAATTTGTCGCAAGGACTTCACGAACTTTTCCTGCCAACTCGCTAAGTTCGCCATCGAGCTCTCCTGCGGCAAGTGAAGATGAGAGCCATGCCATCGCCGCCATCGCGCTGGAAAAACTCTTGGTCGCCGGAACTGCACGCTCACTTCCGGCGTGGGTAAGAAGAGTGAGATCTGCAATTTTGGTGAGTGGGCTATCAGCAACATTTGTTAGCGCAAGTGTGCGCGCACCTGAACGCTTTGCCCATTCAAGTGATTGGACAATCTCACTAGTGGAACCTGATTGGCTAATTCCAATTACGACATGATGAGCAAGATTAACTTTTGCATTAAAAGTTGTGGCAATGGATGGACTCCCGCTTGTTGCTAGTAACCCAGCTTTATTAGCGAGCAGGTATTGACCGTAATCAGCGACGTGATCACTGGTGCCGCGCGCCATAAAAAGAACTGCAGTGGCGCCATTAAATAACTTCGCTACCTCTGATCGCGATGGCGCAAGGGCGGTAAGAGTTGCTTCTATCGCATCTGCTTGCTCATTTATCTCCGAGCTCATAATGGTCATCTGCCCACCTCCATTCCACCGATCCAGGCACGAATACTTCCACTAGTGGCGAAGTGGGTGAGGTCGGCCAAAGCGCCCTCTTTAATTTCACCGAGATCAGAGCGCCCCAGTAGGCGAGCTGGGGTGCGAGTTGCGCTCACTAAGGCCTGGTTAAGCGGTACGCCCATCGCAACGGTCCTGGCCACAACCTTGTCGAGGGTCAATGTGGAGCCAGCGAGGGTGCCATCTTCACGATATGCCCCACCCGAACCCCCTGAATCAACTTTGACTGGCTTATCCCCCAACATCGTTCCTAAGGCATCGGTTACCAACGCAATCCGATCGTTTAAGTTTTCAAAAGCCCATAACACTCGGTCGCTCTGATTATGAATTCCATCGCCGATAAATCCAATAGTTAACTCTCGCAACTCGCTCGCAGCGCGAACGATTCCCTCATTTACATTTTTATCCATACCGTTAAACAAATGTGTGATCATAGAAAGTCCAGATGCAACTGCATCAACCATCTGTGCATACGTTGCACCTGAGTGACCTGCGCTGGCAATAACTCCTGCTTCACTTAACGCGCTTATGGCATCAAGAGCATGAGCGCGCTCTGGGGCAAGCGTGAGAATGGATACTCGACCGGTATCTAAAAGTGGCTCTAAATTCTGCGGAGTGGGATCAAGAAAGTAGCGCGCATCGTGCGCCCGCGAAAAAGTGTCGGCTAGGAATGGCCCTTCGATGTGATAACCCAGATGGCGCGAGCGCACGAGCGTTCCACTCGAACTCTCTCCGCAATCAGAGGATTCAATCGCCGCAACTAATTCACCAATGGGTGCGGAGATCATCGAAGGCGTACAAGAGGTCACGCCATGTTGCGCAAGGAGAGTAAGTCCGCGTTCTAAAGTTTTTTTATCTGCATCAAAGAAATTAATGTCGGCGATGCCATTGATCTGTAAATCAATAAAACCCGGCGTTAATACACCTTCAGTAATGAGAATATCGCCCGTGAGTTCCGCTGGCTTAGAGATGACTTTGGTGATGATGCCATGAGAAATCTCGATGGAGGCCGAGGTTATTTCGCCGTTTATTAGCGCGCGCTCGGCCCCTATCGAGAAAGTACCCATCAATTACTTAGAGATTAGCTACATCCCGATGTTGATCCGCAACCTTCGCAGACGTAGCAAGCTCCGGCAGCGCGCATCTTGACGCCGCAGGTCATACACATTGGCGCATCCGCGCTCCGACCCATCATCGCCTCGAGCAGCTCGGTTGAAGAGCCGATCTGAGCAGGAGCCGCTGGCGCTGCTGTGATGGCAATATCTTGAGCTTTTGCTACTGGAGCAACTGGCGTTTCGATTGCCACTTCATCCATCGCTGGTGCGCTCTCTGTTGTCTCAGCTACGCCGTAGCTCCCTGCATCGAGTGCGCGAGCACGCTCTGCTGCAGAGAAGATGCCGAGCGCTGCACGCTCATCGGCAGGAAGGTAATCGAGTGCAAGGCGACGGAAGATGTAATCCATCATCGATTGCGCCATGCGAATGTCAGCATCATCAGTCATACCTGCTGGCTCGAATCGTAAGTTAGTGAACTTCTGAACGTATGTCTCGAGAGGTACGCCATATTGAAGACCAATCGATACCGCGATAGAGAAAGCATCCATTACACCGGCAAGAGTTGAACCCTGCTTGCCAAGCTTTAAGAAGACTTCGCCAAGCGCGCCATCTTCATACGCGCCTGCAGTCATGTAACCCTCTGCGCCACCGACATTAAAGGAGGTGGTTCGTGATGGGCGGGACTTAGGAAGACGCTTACGAGTTGCTCGCGCTGGAGCGGTGCTCGCAACAACTGGCTCCTCTTTCTTCTTTGCCTTGCCATCAGAGAGTGGTTGACCAACTTTGCAGTTGTCGCGATAGACGGCGAGCGCCTTAAGGCCAAGTTTCCAGCCTTCGTAATAAACCTCTTCGACCTCTTCAACAGTTGCCTCTTCAGGGAGGTTAACGGTCTTGGAGATTGCACCGGAGAGGAATGGTTGGCATGCCGCCATCATTCGCACGTGGCCCATTGGGGCGATTGATCGAGCGCCAAGTGCGCAATCAAATACGTCGTAGTGCTCCTGCTTTAACCCTGGAGCATCGATGACATGTCCATTTGCCGCGATATATTCAACTATCGCTTCAATTGTCTCTTCGGTATATCCGAGTTTACGGAGCGCCGCAGGAACTGTTTGGTTAACAATCTGCATCGAACCGCCGCCAACAAGTTTCTTAAACTTGACGAGCGAGAAATCAGGCTCGATACCGGTGGTATCGCAATCCATCATCAAGCCGATGGTTCCGGTAGGTGCAAGAACTGACGCTTGGGCATTACGCCAGCCATTCTTCTCGCCAATCTTCAAACCTTCATCCCACTGCTTATTCGCTTCAGTCCAGACATCGCGATCTAGAGTGGTGACTGAACGAGCAGCAACAGATGCTGCGGCATGCTTACGCATTACTCGGGTATGTGCAGTTGCATTACGTGAGTAGCCCTCGTAAGCGCCAACAATTCCGGCGATTTCTGCAGAGCGGCGGTAAGAGGTACCGGTCATAAGTGAGGTAATCGCACCGGCTAGCGCGCGACCGCCCTCGCTATCGTAAGGAAGACCTGAGGCCATCAAGAGCGCTCCGATATTGGCAAAACCAATTCCTAATTGGCGATATTTACGGGTGGTATCGCCGATTGCTTCTGTTGGGAAATCTGCGAAGCAGATGGAGATATCCATTGCAGTAATGATTACTTCAGTTGCTTTAACAAAAGTCTTCGCATCAAAAGAACCATCTGCCTTGAGGAACTTCATCAAGTTAAGTGAAGCAAGGTTGCATGAAGAGTTATCAAGTGACATGTACTCAGAGCAAGGATTGGATGCATTGATCCGACCGGTCTCTGGGTTGGTGTGCCAATCATTGATGGTGTCGTCATATTGAATTCCTGGATCCGCGCAAGCCCAAGCCGCTTCTGCCATCTTGCGGAAGAGTGAACGCGAGTTGACCTGTTCGATGATTTCGCCAGTGGAGCGAGCGCGAAGACCAAACTCTTTTCCTTCTTCGTAAGCGCGCATGAATTCATCGCTTACGCGAACAGAGTTATTTGCATTTTGATATTGAACAGAGATGATGTCTTTGCCACCGAGATCCATATCAAAACCTGCATCGCGGAGGACGCGAATCTTCTCTTCTTCTGCAACTTTTGTTTCGATGAACTCTTCGATATCTGGGTGATCAACATCGAGGACAACCATCTTCGCCGCGCGACGAGTTGCGCCACCGGACTTAATAGTTCCTGCGGAGGCATCAGCGCCACGCATGAAGGAGACTGGACCTGAAGCGGTACCGCCAGATTTGAGGAGCTCTTTGGAGGAGCGAATACGAGAGAGGTTTAGACCAGCGCCTGAACCGCCCTTGAAGATCATTCCCTCTTCGCGGTACCAGTTGAGGATTGAATCCATCGTGTCATCAACGGAGAGGATGAAGCATGCGCTCACCT
>DAIRSQ010000035.1:0-8086 GCA_036804325.1 Candidatus Nanopelagicaceae bacterium
ACGCTGTTGAGTTCTCAAGGTACGGATGCGCACTCAACTAAACATTCTCATGTTTTGATGAGGGCTCACTTCGTATTCGATGCAAGACGCAAACGCGACAAGCTAATCGAGAGGAAGTGTGCTGAACGGCCAGGCACGGATTAACCGCTTTCTGTCCGCTTCTCAGCGAGGGGGAAAGATTATGCCCTGGCGGCCAAGGGGGTCAAATCGGGCCTCTCCCGCCCCCAATCCAGCAGGTCAAAGACCCTTTCCGGAGAGGCGTGCCCAGCCACCCAATCTGCAGTGAAATCTTCCAATTGCTAAAAAGGGGAAATTTTCGGTTATTTTACGATTACCGCTCCAAGTTCACGCTTTCCTTTACGGAGCAGGATCAAATTACCTTGAATTAATTGGCTTTTTTGCAGAACTGAGGTTTCATCAACGACTCGCTCATTATTGACATAGGCGCCCCCTTCTTTAATTAGGCGTCGGGCGGCTGATTTGGAATCGCAGAGACCTGAGAGGGTGAATGCATCAATTGCAAGAAGACCTTCTGTGTAGAGAGTATTTGGAAGTGCAGCAGCTGCAGCGGAAAGCGTTCTGCCATCAACCTCTATCAAATTTCCTTGGCCAAAGAGCGCTTTCGATACTGCTTCAACTTTCTCCATCGCATCGCTGCCATGTACGCGGGCAGTGACATCACGAGCTAAGAAACGAGCAGCGCTACGTGCACCTGGATTGGTAGCTACTTCATTTTCTAGCTCTGCCACCTCTTCACGTGAGGCGAAGGTGAAAATCTTGATGTAGGAAATGACATCTCGATCGTCGACACCTAGCCAATATTGATAAAGCGCATAAGGTGAAGTTAACTCACCGTCGAGCCAGACTGTTCCAGAAGCGGTCTTGCCAAATTTAGTTCCGTCAGATTTTGTGACCAATGGAACTGTTAAACAGTGGCCAGAACCTTGTTCAACCTTGCGAATGAGATCTAGTCCAGCGACGATATTTCCCCATTGATCACTGCCACCAATTTGCAAGGTGCAGTTATGACGGCGATATAACTCTAAAAAGTCATAGCCTTGTAGTACCTGATAGGAGAATTCAGTGTACGAAATTCCATTTGCATTAAGGCGAGAAGATACTGAATCTTTTGCCAACATTTGATTAACGCTGAAATGTTTTCCAATATCACGCAAGAACGCGATGGCAGATAGTGGAGCTGTCCAATCTAAATTATTTACAACGAGGGCTCCGGTGTTAGAACTATTGAATTCAAGATAAGGCTCAACTTGCTTTCTTATTTTGCCAACAAAATCAGCAACAACGCTCTCATCGTTGAGCGTTCGTTCTTCGGATTTTCCGCTTGGATCCCCAACTAACCCAGTAGCGCCACCAACAAGTGCAATTGGTCTGTGCCCTGCTAACTGAAATCTCTTTAATACCAGGAGTACAGCAAGGCTACCGATATGCAGACTAGGAGCGGTTGGATCAAAGCCGATATATAGGGTGATTGGACCCCGATCTAGGGCAGCGATTAACTCATCGCGATCAGTTGTTTGCGCTATTAGTCCGCGCCATTCAAGATCTTCTAGTAATTCACGACCGCTAGCCAATTCGTTACCCTCGCCTACTCTTTGACTTACGCCCTGATTTTGCATTTTCTTTCAACGAGGAAGTTTTTCGCGCTCCGGGCTCTCCCCAAAGTTTTGCGGTATGTGCCAATCTCTTGGAATTCCCTCGTTTTGCCGCTGCAATAAGAGTACCTAATTCGGCGATCTGGGTGCGGAGTGCGACAGGAGCAGTTCCTCCCCTACTCTTTCGAGATGCAACGGCGGTTTCAACCTTTAGCACCTTGAAGATATCAACGCTAAATAGTTTGTTGAGGGATTGGTAATCTGCAAGGGATAACTCTTCAAGAGCTACACCTCGACTCTCAGCGAGCGATACCGCCTTCCCTGAAAGCTCATGAGCTCTGGCGAATGGCACACCTTTGCGCACTAGATAGTCGGCTACTTCTGTCGCTAAGGCAAAACCTGATGTCGCGCCAGCAGCCATAGCCTTTTCATCAAACTTGGTACTTTCCACCATTCCAATTACCGCTGGAAGTAGTAATAAGAGCGTATCTATCGAATCGAAGACTGGTTCTTTATCCTCCTGAAGATCACGATTGTAAGCAAAAGGCAGACCTTTAAGAGTTACCAGCAAACTGGTGAGATTCCCAACCAATCGACCGCTCTTGCCGCGAGCTAATTCAGCAACATCGGGATTCTTTTTCTGAGGCATTATCGACGAACCAGTTGAATACGAGTCAGAGAGTTTTGCCCAACCAAACTCAGATGAACTCCACAATATCCACTCTTCGCCAATTCGTGAGAGATGAATACCTATCATCGCCGCAATGAAGAGAAATTCAGCTGCAAAATCACGGTCGCTTACCGCATCGATGCTATTTCCCGCCGCGGAGTGAAAACCTAAACTTTTTGCCGCTCCTTCGGGATTTGCCGAGAGCGCAGTGCCCGCAAGTGCGCCAGAACCGAGCGGGCTCACTCCGGTTCGCTCCCACCATTGCTCTAAGCGTTGGACATCACGCAAGAGGGAATGGGCATGCTTTGCTAATTCATGGCCAAAGACTATTGGCTGGGCATGTTGCAGATGAGTAAATCCTGAAACATATGATTGATGGTGGTTTTTCGCTTGCACGAGAAATGCCTGAGCAAGCGAGAGTAATTGTGAAACTAACTCCAATGACACTTCTCGCAAATAAAGGCGAAGGTCGGTAGCGATCTGATCATTTCGTGATCGACCAGCTCGCAATTTTCCACCAAGCTCCCCAAGTCGATCTATAAGTACTCGCTCAATAACACCATGGAGATCTTCATCCGATTCAGCGGGGGCAACTATTCCGCGCTCGATATCTTTACGCAATTGATCGAGGGCTGCCGAAATCTTTTTACCTTCAGCAGCGCTGAGAATTTTACTCTTCACTAAATTTTGACAGTGGCTCTTACTGCTCACAATGTCATATGGCGCTAGTCGCCAATCAAAGTGAACGCTTCGTGATAGCGCTGCCATCGCATCTGCGCTACCCGACGTGAATCGTCCTCCCCAAAGAGTCATCGCTCTCCCTTAACCTGTGATTTGCTGCCAACTTTGCCTAAAGACTTCGCATTATTCTTCCGGGTCTCATCTAAATTCTCGGTATCGACATCCTCGGCAAGCGCGGTAAGAAAATTAAGGACGTCGCTTGATTTATAGAGATCACTTACAATCACCATTACCGTGTCATCCCCGGCAATAGTTCCAATGATCTGATGCAACACCCCGGCGCGAGTAGCGCGATCCAAAGTGCTAGCGAGCAACTGTGCTCCTCCGGGAGGCGTACGCAATACCAAGATATTTCCACTGCTCTGAATCTGAACAAGGAGTTCATTGAGTAATTTACCGACCCGATACAAAGGTTCCTCTTGGCTCTCAGATGCAAGTTGGTAGCGCAGTTGTCCTTTACTGTCGCGGCCGCGAACTGCACCTATCTCTTCTAAGTCTCTGCTAGCAGTTGCCTGAGTGACCACAAAACCTGAACTCTTCAAACGTTCAACTACTTCAGCTTGGGAGTGGATTAAGCCTGCCGCAATCCACTCTTTTATAAGTTCTTGTCGAGAAATTTTGGTGTGCAGAATTCCGATCATTGGGCGCCCTCGAGTACTTCGCGTAGAGTGGCGAGGAAATGTTCGACATCGGAAAGATTGGTAACTAAGGCAGGCGCAATGCGAATCGTCTTGGCATTGGCAGCATTAACAAGAATATGTTTCTTCTCTAAGGTTTTTTGAACTTCTTTCGCATCAGCCTTATCTAGTTCAATCCCAATGAGCAAACCTCTACCACGGACCTCTTTGACTCCCTGAATTTTTGTTCCTTCGTGAATCAGCACCTCACCTAATTTTTTAACTTGCTCCAATAAATTCTCACTCTTGAGAATTTTGATAGCAGCAAGTGCGGCGGCGACAGAAGTTGGACTTCCACCAAAGGTAGAGCCATGGCTTCCTGCTTGGAGTAGCTCGCCAGCTTTGCCAATACCGATAGTGGCACCCAGGGGTAGTCCACCCCCTAGGCCTTTCGCCAAAGTAATAATGTCTGGAGTTATTGCCTCACTTTGGTAGGCAAACCACTGGCCAGTTCTCCCCATGCCAGTCTGTACCTCATCAACAGCAAGCAATGCCCCAACTTCTGAAGTACGTTCACGCACCTTTTTCAAGAAACCTTTAGCTGGAACAATTACGCCAGCTTCACCTTGGATTGGTTCGACGATCACCATCGCGGTTCGTTTCGAAATTCCTCTTTTTAGCGCTCGTTCATCACCGTAAGGAAGAAATGAAATATTGGGGATTAAAGGTTTAAAGGGATCGCGTTTTCCGCTCTGCCCCGTCATAGATAACGCGCCCATCGTTCGACCATGGAAACTATTTACAAATGCGACGATTTTCTTCTTACCCGTGAGGCGAGAGATTTTCAACGCAGCCTCATTTGCTTCAGCTCCGGAATTGCAGAAAAAGGTGCGAGCCGTGGTGTCGCCAACTAATGATTGCAACTCTTCTGCCAGTGCAAGACCTTGTGGGTGGGCATAGAAATTACTGACATGAGTTAGCTCAGTTAATTGTTTGGTAACTGCTTCAATGATTGCTGGATGGGCATGGCCAAGAATATTCGTGGCAATACCCCCCAAGAAATCAAGATATTGATTACCTTGGGAATCAATTACTTTATTTCCAGAACCCTTAACAAGAGTCAGTTGTGGCGTTCCATAGTTCGCCATAAAAACTTCATCCCAGCTCTTCATGCCGTAATCACCGTTCCCAAATTCTTAGCTATTGCCTCGTTGAGAATTCCCGGCACTCGCCCATCAACAATTTGGGCGCTCTTTGCTCCCATCTCGATTGCATGTAAGCAAGCTGCAATTTTGGGAATCATTCCGTCAGCCAGAGTTGGCAATAAATCTTTTGCTCCTTGGTAAGAAATTTCTGAAATTAAACTTGTTTCATCGGGCCAATGTCGAAATAAACCCGGCACATCAGTGAGGAAAAGTGCCCGTTCGGCATGCAGCGCTCCTGCAATAGCTCCCGCTGCAGAATCTGCATTCACATTGAAGGGTGTACCCGATTGATCAGCCGAAACTGGTGCAACAACGGGAATGTAGCCAGAATCGAATAACGTCTGTAAAAGTTTGGTATTCACCGAAACAATTTCGCCCACTTGCCCCACCTCGATTGGCTCACCGGTCGCACTCTTAGTGATCTGTTTTGCAATCAACGTTTGGCCATCTCTACCGGTAATACCGACAGCGGACCCTCCGGCTTGAATGAGGGAATTGACTACATCACGTAGAACTCTTCCAGTTAAAACCATCTCTACAACATTCATCATCTCTGGAGTAGTGACACGTAGTCCGGCAATTGTTTTCGATGTGAGACCTTTTGAGTTTAGTTCCTGATCAATTTGTGGGCCGCCGCCGTGAACAACAACTACCTGTTCTCCAGATTTCACTAGCGATACAACATCCGTTGCAAAGCTTTTCGCTAGAGCGCTATTTACCATCGCATGGCCACCATATTTAACGACAATCACGATGAATACGCCGAATTCTCGTGAACATACATAGTTGATAGATCATTGGTAAGAATCTCTGCCTCGTGAATTCCCGCTTTTACATCAATGACTATTTCAATCCGCTCTTCGCTCATTTTTACTAAAGATCTATCTTCGAACGGTGCGCTGTTCTTGGCAACCATAACTCCATTGATACTCACATCTAGTTTGAATGGGTCAAAGGTAGCGGTAGATGTTCCCACGGCTGCAAGAATTCTTCCCCAGTTTGGATCCTCTCCAAATAGCGCGCACTTAAGGAGATTATTACGCGCACATGTACGCGAGACATCAAGTGCATCTTCGATAGTGGCAGCGTTAATAGTTTTGATTGCGATTATTTTTGTATGTCCCTCAGCATCACCGATTAGTTGATCTGCAAGATTTCTACAAATTGCCTGCATGCCAGCAACTAAATCCTGATAACTCAATGCTTCGCTTTCGCCACTAGCTAAAGCAATAACTGTGTCATTGGTTGATGTGCATCCATCAGAATCAAGGCGATCGTATGTGAGTGCGGTAACTTCAGTTAACGCTTTTTGTAGGTCCTGCGCAGAGACATCTGCATCGGTGGCGATTACTGAAATCATGGTCGCCAAGGCAGGAGCTAACATTCCTGCGCCTTTTGCAATGCCAACAAAACTCACACCATTGATTTCATAGTTTGCTATTTTGGAGTGTGAATCTGTAGTCATAATTGCTTCAGCGACTTCTGGCCAATTATCAACAGCAAGCTTTGATGAAGCGTTGTCGATACCAGAGAAGATTTTTTCTAGAGGTAACCGTTCGCCAATTAGACCCGTGCTGCAAATGGCCACATCGGTTGCGGAAATTCCCAATTGATTTGCGACGTACTCAGCGCTCTTATGTGTATCGGCAAAACCGTCAGGACCAGTACACGCATTTGCACCACCAGAATTGATGAGCACCGCATCGATCCGACCATCGCTTACGACCTGCTTGCTCCAGATAACTGGGGCGGCCATCATTCGGTTTTTAGTAAAGACTGCGCTCCCAGATTTATTACGGCCAACGTTGACAATTAGCGCTAAATCTTTCGCGCCACTGCTCTTGATGCCCGCGGCGAGGCCAGCAACGTGAAAACCTTTTGGGAATTTCATCGCACGCCCACTGATGTTAAGCCAGTAGTTTCGGCAAATCCCGCGATCAAGTTAGCATTTTGAATAGCTTGACCGGCTGCCCCTTTACCTAAATTATCAATTGCAACAACCACAACAGCTCGTTCCACATGGCTATCAAATGCAACCTGAATATGCGCTCCATTGCTGCCAATTAAGGAATTAGTCTGGGGCCATTGGCCAGATGGCAGGAGGTGTACAAATGGCTCTGATCTATAGTTGTTATCAAATACTTCATATAACTCTGAAGGATTGGTTGATTGCAGTGGAATTGAAACGGAAGCAATAATTCCACGAGGAAGTGGAGCAAGAAGAGGGGTAAAAGAAATTCTTACCTCTTGATGCGAGATTCCAGAAATTGCCTCTTCAATTTCTGGAGTATGTTGGTGAACGCCACCAACTTTATAAGCTGAGATGGAGTTCATCACTTCGCTGCCAATTAGATTAATTTTTGCGCTTCGTCCTGCCCCTGTAGTGCCAGACGCCGCAGTAACAATTGCATCTTTTAAATTCGCCGCATTGCCGAGTTTCGCAAAAGGAGCCAATGCGAGTGAAATAGCCGTTGCATAGCATCCCGGATTTGCTACGCGATCACTTTTTGCAATTTTTTCTCGAGCGCCAGGTAATTCAGGCAATCCGTATTGCCATGTTCCGTGGTGATTGCCACCGTAATACTTTGACCAAGAATCTGGTGATGAAAGTCGAAAATCTGCTCCGAGATCAACTATTTTTTTCCCTTTAAATGCTTCACCATGTTCGTTAATCAATTTGCCAGATTCACCATGAGGTAGCGCTAAAAAAATTATCTCTGCCGCCGCGATGCCCTCGTCTTTAAATGCGCTAAAGCTTCCGAAATAAGTACCGGAAAGTTGAGGATGAACTGAAGCAATTAGCTCTCCTGCTTTCGTATGCGCAATTGCCGATACAGATTCAAAGTGTGGATGACCGGCAATCAGTCGGAGTAACTCGCCTCCGCTATAACCACTTGCCCCAATAACAGCCGCCTTCATTCGTGTAATTATACACGAATATGCAAATTTATGCACCTGCCCGACTGTTCTAGTTCTCCCCTAGCTACGAAGTCGAGCACCAAGCGCAGCGGTGGCCGCGATGGCGTTGTCGCGAAGTTCAGCGGCCTCCTCTGCGGTAAGCGTCCGATCGTGTGCTCTGAAGGTAAGGGTAAACGCGTAGGAAATTTCATTCTCCCCCAACGGTTTGCCGGTGTAGCGATCAAAAAGTTCGACCCGCTCGAGAAGCTCACCTCCACCCTGATGGAGCGCGCTGATGAGGTCTGCAACTTCGCATTCAGTTGGTACAACTAATGCAACATC
>DAIRSQ010000036.1:0-8016 GCA_036804325.1 Candidatus Nanopelagicaceae bacterium
CAGCGATACATCTTTGTCGAACTTGCTCCAGTAAGCGCACGAACGGTGAAGCCATCTTCTTCCCACTCATTAGAAGGGCGAGGTGCGCGTTCGCTCGCCTCATCATCAGGTCGAGAATCTTTGGAACGATAGTTCTTGCGGGGGCTCACCAGAGTATTTTCGCAGTAAATCGGAGGTAATTCTCGAGTTAACTCAACATCCGCATGTTTACTGGCTTTACTGGCCTCCGCTCGCCTTATTCGGGATTCTCAGGTTTCTACGGCAAGATAACAGTCGTGAGTAGCGCCATCGAGGTACGCGGACTGGTGAAGTCATATCGCGCTGGGAAAAACGTTGTGAGCGCGGTCAAGGGCATTGACCTTGATGTAAAAACCGGTGAAATTTTTGCGCTCCTTGGCCCCAATGGGGCAGGTAAAACAAGCACTATTGAAATTCTTGAGGGATACCGATCTCGCGATGGCGGCACGCTCACTGTACTTGGTGAAGATCCCGCGACGACCAATCTTCCCGCATGGCGTAATCGAGTGGGCATCGTTCTGCAGTCAACGAAAGATGGGGCTGACCTTTCAGTTGAAGAAATTCTTACCCACTTTGCGAGGTACTACTCCAATCCACGAAGCGTTGATGAGGTGATTGCAGCTGTTGGCTTGGAAGAGAAGCGCAAAGCCCGGGGAGAGCATCTCTCTGGTGGTCAACGGCGCAGATTGGATGTCGCACTTGGAATTATCGGTAACCCCGAACTGCTTTTTCTAGATGAGCCTACAACTGGATTTGATCCAGAGGCGCGACGCTCTTTCTGGGAGTTGATCCGAACCTTACGAAGTGAAGGCACCACAATTTTAATGAGCACTCATTATCTCGATGAAGCAGAGGCCCTTGCCGATCGAGTAGCGGTGATGAATCATGGAGTGATTGTCGATTGCGCGACTCCAGATCGTTTAGGTGGCAGAGATCGAGAACAGGTAATTATTAGATGGCGCGAAGGTGGGTCGCTCCATCAAGAACTAACAGATTCACCAACGGAATTTATCCGTCAATTAACTTCGCGGATACCAGGTGAAATACCTGAGCTCTCTGTTGCTCGGCCAACTCTCGAAGAGATTTATCTCCAGATGATTGGTGGTCAGGAATGAGTAACCAACCAGGAACGCTATCAATTGGTATTGCTCGCGGCGTATTAGAGATCAAGCAGTTTATGCGCCAGCGTGAGAGCGTGGTATTTACACTCCTCTTTCCTATTTTACTGTTACTGATTTTTGGCGCTGTATTTAAAGATGAAATCGCACCCGGAGTTACTTTTAGCCAATACTTTGTCGCTGGAATGATCGCATCGGGCTTGGTAAATACTGGCTTCCAACAACTAGCAATCACTATTCCTATGGAACGAGATGATGGCACGCTCAAGCGATTACGAGGCACCCCCGCGCCAACCGCTTCCTACTTCATCGGCAAGGTAATTCTCGTTTTTGTAAGCATGCTTATTCAGGTGGCGCTCTTACTTGCTTTTGGGGTCGCGCTCTATGGCATCTCGCTCCCCACTACTCCGCAGCGATGGATGACCTTCATTTGGGTCATGCTCCTTGGCATTGCCAGCTCGACAATTCTTGGCATTGCATTTTCAGTCGTACCCAAGAGTGGGCGGGGCGCTTCAGCAGTGGTTTCGCCAATTGTGATCATTCTGCAGTTTTTTAGCGGGGTATTTTTTGTTTTCACCCAATTACCAACCTGGATGCAGAACTTTGCCGCGCTCTTTCCTTTAAAGTGGCTCACCCAAGGGATGCGTTCAGTTTTTCTCCCTGATTCATTTGCCACTCAAGAAGTAGCCAAGAGTTGGGAGCATGGGAGAACTGCGCTTATCTTGAGCGCCTGGCTCATTGCAGGCTTCGTTATCGCTATTAAAACTTTTCGCTGGGAGCGTTCGTGAAATCATCGCCGAAGCGATTGGGGGTAATTATTGCGCTCTCTTTGCTCCTCTCTGCAACGCACACTAGTTTTGCCCTTCAGGCGAGCGCTGCAAGTAAACCTACGCCCAAAGCAACAAAGAAGAGTGAAGTAAAAAAGAAATCTGTTAAAAAGAAGGTTGTAAAAAAGAAAAGTTCTAAGAAGCCGCGCAAAATTTCAAAACCATTACCTTCACCATCTCCTAAGTGGCCACCCAAGGGATTTAAAAAAGCAGGGGATGTTTATATCTCTACGCCGAAGAGCGAGAAAGAACTTGTTGGCGTGCTGAGCGCAAAAACTAATTTGTTAAGTGAGATAAGGGCTTGTGAAAAACGAGTTTGTGCCGTGGTCTATGTCGCCTCTGCAAATAAATGTAAATGGTGGGAAGTCCAATCGATTATCGTTGGTAGATATGCCGATGTATTAGGAAACCTCCAAACGCTCGCCAAGGGTAGTAAAGCAAAAGAGGTAAAGACCATCATTCTAATTAGCCAAGAACCAGTTGAGGATTATGCGGAAATCCTTAATATGAAGGCCTTCTGCAGAAATGATGATGTGATCGGAAAGCTCCCAAGTAACATCTTCACGCCAAATCCAGAATTGGCTCCGACGCCAAGCAGCTCGCCCGCTCCGACTCCAGCTGCTACCCCTGCAGCTACTCCCACAACAACTGCCGCTGCAAGTTAGCCCGAGTTCAACTATTCTCTGAACCATGCTCGGTGGCATCAATAATCAGCTATTTTTACAGGCCTTTGGTGGCTTCTTTGCCCTCTTGCTTTTGATTCCACTTTTACGTTGGACATTTTCGCGCGGTAAATCCCATGTCGCTCCCCCGGCAAGAAAGGGAAATAGCGATGAGTACGGGCTGCTTGTTCCAGTAAGCAAACCTAGTAACTACATTGAAGGCGAGATGGCGCGAAAGAAATTAGCTGATGCACATATCAAAGCAAATCTTGTCACTGCAAAAGATGGAATCGCACTTCTGGTTTTTCCCAGAGAGCTCTCTGCTGCTCGAGCTATCCTTAACGAAAAATAATTTTCGTTAGCGATTTGCTCCAGGTACCCACAACTCATCGCCGACGCTCTTATTCTCATAACGAGCAAGGACAAAGAGAAGATCTGAAAGTCGATTGAGGTACTTTGCAGTGAGCGGATTAACACCGGCGCCAAATGCATGGATGGCAGCCCAGGTGCATCGCTCGGCACGTCGGACAACTGTTCGCGCGACATGTAAAAGCGCAGCAGCTGGCGTCCCACCTGGAAGGACAAATGAACGAAGCGGCGCTAAGTCTGAATTGAATTGATCAATCTGCGCTTCGATATATGAAATCTGAGATTCCAAAATTCGAAGCTGCTCATGTGGTGGGTTATCAATCATCGGGGTGCAGAGATCTGCGCCAACATCAAAGAGATCGTTCTGTATCCGAGTCAGTAACTTCTTTACCTCGGCTGATACTTCGGCGAGCGCTAGTACGACGCCAATACTGGAGTTCGCTTCATCCACTGTCGCATAGGCCTCAAGGCGGGGGTCGTTCTTTGAGGTCCGGCTCATATCCCCTAGAGAGGTAGTGCCGTCATCGCCAGTTTTTGTATAGATACGCGTCAGATTAACCATGCGCCTACCCTACGCTGAACCTCTACGATGAACCACATGGAGCGATTTGAGGTCACTGGGGGCGCACGCCTCGTCGGTGAGGTTCACGTGCATGGGGCAAAGAATTCCATCCTCAAATTGATGGCAGCGGCCCTGCTCGCCCCCGGAGAGCATCGATTGGGGAATGTTCCAGCGATTGCAGATGTCACCATCATGTCCGAGCTCTTAGAACGCCTTGGCTGCCAGATAACGCATGATGAGCGCGCTTTGATGCTCACCATTAACGTCCCAGAGAAGTTAGAGCATCGCGCTGATTATGACTTGGTTCGCAAGATGCGCGCCTCCATCAACGTTCTTGGTCCACTTCTTACTCGCACCTCGCGCGCTGAAGTTGCACTTCCTGGTGGCGATGCCATTGGATCACGCGGATTAGATTTTCATATTAAAGGTTTGGAATCTCTCGGTGCAGAGGTAAAGAATGAGCATGGATATATCGTGGCAACGGTTTCTGGTCGACTTCGTGGCGCACAGATTGAATTAGAGTTCCCCAGCGTTGGCGCGACAGAGAATTTATTAACTGCAGCGGTCCTTGCCCGAGGTGAAACCGTCATCGACAACGCCGCGCGCGAGCCAGATATTGTTGATCTTGGCGTATACCTGCAGAAGATGGGTGCGCAAATTTCTGGACATGGCACCTCAACTATCACCGTCAATGGAGTGGAAGCGCTCCGCCCTGCAGATCACGATGCCCTTCCGGATCGAATCGTCACCGGAACGTGGGCATTTGCTGCTGCCATGACTCGCGGCGACATAACTATTCATAATGCCAACCCTGACCACTTAGAGATTCCCCTAGAGAAATTAGTTCTAGCCGGCGCGGTAGTGACCACAATTCCTAGCGGCCTGCGGGTGCGAATGGACCATCGCCCTAAGGCAGTTGATGCAATGACGCTGCCCTATCCAGGATTTCCTACCGACCTACAGCCCATGATTATTGCCCTTAACTCCATTGCCCAAGGTTCAGCTCTCGTAACGGAGAATGTCTTTGAGGGGCGATTTATGTTTATCAATGAGCTAGTGCGCTTAGGTGCTGACATCACCACCGATGGCCATCACGCATTTGTGAAAGGTAAAGAGATTCTCTCGAGCGCTCCAGTCGCCGCGACTGATATTCGCGCTGGAGCGGCGCTAGTTTTGGCAGCGCTCGTTTGTGATGGCAGCACAATTATTGAAGATATTTTTCATGTTGATCGTGGTTATCCGCATTTTGATGAGCGGTTAACTGCTCTCGGCGCTCAAATTCGGAGAATGTAAATTATTTTTTCTTAAATCCTGCAGGGCATTTTGGACTGGTGCCAGTTATCTTTCGGGTAATTTTTCCCTTAATGCAGGTGATGCTTTTTTTGATAGCCACGTTAGTTTTTCCAGAAGAACCAGCAGAACTAGAATCAGCAACCTTTGATGGCTGGGCAGAAACTTCCTCCTTTTTCTCTTGAACTAATTTAACCTTCAACGTTGGAGAAGAAAAAGTAAAGCCTTCGGCGCTTAGATAAACCCAATTACCATTCTTGAAAAGTTCAACTGTTGATCCTTTACTCTCACCACTTGTGGCATTGGTGATTGTTACCTCTACTCGACTTGGCACCTCCTTGACTCCATAGAGGCATTGAATTAAATCCGCGCGCATCGAAAGTCCATAGGTCCCTAGATTTTCGGTTTTTCCATCAGGAGCAAAATGTGGGGCGGCTACTTTGTAATCTAAAGTCTGCGTCTCTTTATTAAAATCAGGAGCGCCGGGAGAGTAAGCAGAGGCATTTGAAGCGACCACGCCCTGAAGTCCGCTCTGGGTTCCACATCCGCTCCCTGAGGCAACGGCAGTACTTGAAATAGTCCACCCTTCCTCTTTTAAGAGAGCGCTATCACCTAGATATTTCTGCCACTGTAGATACTCTTCAATCGCTCCAACGCTTCCGGAATACATTCCTGCTGCGCCATCTAGACGACCTACTCCCATCGTATTTGGGGTGCCATCGTCATTGAAAAAAAGCGCTTCGGGGATTTTTTTCCATTCCACCCATCCACCAGCAATGATGTTCTCTGAAGGAGCGGCTTCCACTCGAACGCGATCGTAGATTTCATCAATTTTCTCTGTCGTCACATTTGGTTTTACGAGACGGCCATTTAGCCAACCAGTGAGTCTATTAGGCAATTTTAGAACTACCGTCGCCCGAGCCCCCGTTGGAAATTTAGCGCGGTGATAACAGATATTTGTATCGTGAGCTAAGCAACTTGGTTGAATACTCACCTGTCTAACAACCGGATCTGATGTGTTTTTATATTTGAAATTCTCGAGTCTTGGCGCAATTACTGGCGCGACTTCCGAAGTAATTGGCACTAATTCAAAGTTAAACGTTGGCTTCTGAAAATCTAATGCACCTGATGTAACTTTTGCGTAAGTCGTCACCGTGCCTCGAGCAAGATAGCGATTAGAGGGAGCCCCTGGAACGTTTGCCTCCCATATCCACGAAGAAAGCCCGGGAGGAAACCCTTGCCCGGAACTTGTAAATTTCCCTGGAAAAGTTTTGGTACCAGCCGGAATTTCAAGAATCGGTTTTGCTGTCACAACAGATTTATCAGCGAGAGTTAAGGAGAGCGATTCAACGCATGCGGAATCTGGATTTTTTTGGCAATTTCCAATCACGGAATCAACCCGCAAGGAGTTAAATTTCCCGCTAGTGGGCGAGCAAGTTGGATCATCAATTGAGCTGCAGAGATAATTGACCGCAGAGTCGCTTTCGCCAACTTTTGAGGTAAACACTCGAATAGAAGATAGGAGCGCCATGGGCAGCTCGGAGCTAAATGAGACTCCTAATTTATCCGGATCTTTCTGCTTCTCTCCATATTGATTGGGTATCGTCGGTAAATTTTGTTGGAACCAACCAAGAACTGAATCTGGCTTCTGTGTTGTTTGAAAAGTGCGAATGCCGTAGAAGTCATTCCCCTGCATTAAATCTTTTGAATTCACTTGATTGACATTCAAGGAGTTTTGCGGAGCATCGGCAGCATATGCAAAGGGGTTCGAAAGGATTATTGCAAAGAGGGCTGCGAAAGTGAGAAATTTTCGTGCTCGAGTCGCTACCTGATATTGCGATGTATACCCATATCTCATGGACACGCTCCAGGTATCTTCTTTAAATTCTAGTTGCTGCTCTCTCCAAGAATAGAGATGCGATCTTTATTTACCGAGAGAAACCCGCCGTTGATAGTGAAAGTTGTGCTCTGGCCGTTGGTCTCCTTGACGACAACTTCGCCATCAACGAGTACGCCAAGAAGTGAGATGTGGCCAGGAAGAATTCCGAGGTCACCTGAAAGAGTTCGCGCTTGGACCATGCTTGCTTCACCAGAGAAGATTTTCTTCTCTGGTGTCACAACTTCTACTCGTAGCGCCATTAGTTCTTCGCCAACTCCGCTGCCTTACGCTCAACATCATCCAAGCCACCGCACATGAAGAATGCCTGCTCAGGTATGTGGTCGTAATCGCCATTTGCGAGCGCATCGAATGCTGCAATGGTCTCTGAAAGTGGAACGAAAGATCCATCAAGGCCGGTGAAGACCTTAGCAACGAAGGTGTTCTGTGAAAGGAAGCGCTGGATACGGCGAGCGCGACCTACGAGAATGCGATCTTCTTCAGAGAGCTCATCGATACCAAGAATTGCGATGATGTCTTGAAGATCTTTGTAACGCTGCAAGATCTGCTTGGTTCGGTTTGCTACGCGGAAGTGATTCTCACCGATGTAGCGTGGATCGAGAATTCGTGAAGTGGAATCGAGTGGATCCACCGCAGGATAGATACCCAACTCAGAGATTGGACGAGAGAGAACTGTCGTCGCATCAAGGTGGGCAAATGTGGTGTGTGGCGCTGGGTCAGTGATGTCATCGGCAGGAACGTAAATCGCCTGCATCGATGTAATCGAGTGGCCTCGTGTTGAGGTGATCCGCTCTTGGAGCTGGCCCATCTCATCAGCAAGTGTTGGTTGGTAACCCACCGCAGATGGCATACGGCCAAGGAGCGTTGAAACCTCAGAACCAGCCTGAGTAAATCGGAAGATATTGTCGATGAAAAGGAGCACATCCTGCTTCTGCACATCACGGAAGTACTCAGCCATTGTGAGAGCTGAAAGCGCAACACGAAGACGCGTTCCTGGTGGCTCATCCATCTGTCCGAAGACCAATGCAGTCTTATTGATAACGCCAGTCTCGGTCATTTCAAGGAAGAGATCGTTACCTTCACGGGTACGCTCACCAACGCCGGCGAATACAGAAACGCCACCGAAGTTTTCAGCAACGCGGTAAATCATCTCTTGAATAAGAACGGTCTTACCTACACCGGCACCACCGAAGAGACCGATCTTTCCACCCTTTACATAAGGAGTGAGGAGGTCGATAACTTTGATACCAGTCTCGAACATCTCAGTCTTTGA
>DAIRSQ010000037.1:0-7940 GCA_036804325.1 Candidatus Nanopelagicaceae bacterium
CAAAAATATGCAAAAGATGTAGTACTCAACGCTCAAGCACTTGCAGCTGGATTAGTTGAGGAGGGGATGCGCGCAGTATCCGGTGGCACGCAAACACACCTAGCCCTGATTGATGTCCAAGCGCTCGGGGTTAATGGCAAAGAGGCTGATGAACGGTGTGGGAGCGCTGGAATTACCCTCAATAAGAATTCGATTCCATTTGATCCGCAACCACCATCCATCACTAGTGGTATTCGCGTTGGTAGTCCATCAGTAACTACTCAAGGAATGGGTGTCGCAGAGATGAGAGTTATTGCCGCGCTTATTGCGCGCGCAATCAAAAATCCATCTTCGGCAGCGAAAATCGCAGGCGAAGTTAAAGATCTCTGTAATCGATTCCCTGTCTACCCAGAGCGCTAATGCGCGAGCATTTATTAATCCTCTTATTTAGTGGAGTGTTTGTTTATTTACTCACCCCATATGCCCGCGTTCTCGCCATCAAATTTGGAGCGGTAGCACAAGTCCGTGATCGAGATGTACATACTGAAGTGACCCCTAGATGGGGCGGCACAGCAATTTGGCTGGGAATCATGCTTGCAATTCTCATCTCATCTCAACTTAGCCTGTTGAGTAAAGCATTTCAGCAAGATGAACAAATGAAAGGCATCTGTATTGCGGCAACAATCATCTTCCTATTGGGCGTTCTTGATGATAAGTGGGGGGTTGATGCGATAACCAAGCTTGCCGGGCAAACACTCGCGGCAGCAGTCTTGGTTAACTTTGGTGTTCAACTCCTCTGGTTACCAATAAATGGCGTCACGATGCTGCCAACTTCTCTTGGGCAACTTGTGACTATCTTGATTATCGTCATCACCATTAATGCAGTGAATTTCATTGATGGCCTTGATGGATTGGCATCTGGAATTGTGGCGATAGCTGCCGGCTGCTTTTTTGCATTTGCCTATTTATTGTCGGTGGTTTACAACTTTGATCGAGCAGGCGCCCCATCTCTTATTACCGCAATAATGATAGGAGCGTGTCTTGGTTTCCTCCCACATAATTTTTATCCTGCAAAAATTTTTATGGGTGATTCTGGTTCGATGCTTCTTGGACTTTTGCTTGGAGTTGCTGCAATCACGTTAACGGGACAGATTGATGCAAATGCCATCGCCTCACAGAATTTTGCACCAACACTCGTTCCATTGCTCCTACCTTTCGCAGTTTTAGCGATTCCATCCATGGACTTACTCCTCGCAGTAATTCGAAGAACTCGCGCAGGACGGTCACCATTTGCACCTGATATGGGACATCTTCATCATCGTTTATTAAGAAGAGGGCACACGCACCAAAGTGCTACTTTTGCGCTGTATCTTTGGACTGCACTCATTGCGATACCGGTATCTGCATCAGCGTTTATCGATTGGCGGATGAACTTATTCGTTGCTTTTATTATTGCTATTCCAACGTTGACCTTTACTTTATACCGTTGGCCTCTTGGTAAGTATTTGATGACATCTCAATCTGAGAGATAGTGAGGTACTGATGTTGAAATACCAAAGAGAATTTTTTTTGAGTTCCATGATTCCTGCCACAATTGTGGGTGTGGTAGGGACCGTGATCTCATCGCTCTGGTTAGGTCGCTCAGGATTTATCGCGGGACTATTTGCAATTTTTCTAGTTTTCTTTTTCTTAGTAGTTCATTTATTAGTTGCTCTTGTTGCTCCTAAAGTTTCTCCGATTGCGATTATGGGACTTGCATTGGGCTCCTATTTTATAAAAATTGTTGGACTCGTCCTTTGTCTGCTTTTGCTCAGACCTATTGATATGAATAATCGGGCGTTTGGAGTTATCGCCATCGCGACAACTACGGCATGGCTTGCAGGTGAAATTTGGTCTTTCAGTACTGCCTGGAGTAGGCGTGGTGCTCGCCGAAAATAATTTCTGGCAATTCGGAGTACACTTTCAACATGGCATCTGATGATGGCGCGTTCTGGTCGATTTTTTCTTACCTTCTTTCGGGCCTCATAGTTTGGGGCGGCATCGGTGCATTGGTAGCTCATTTTTTTCACTTTAGATTAGCGCTACCTATTGGATTACTAATCGGCATCGCAGCAAGTTTCTATTTAATATGGATCCGATTTATTCGGCAGAGGTAAATGTTTAAAGTGTTTATTCGGCCTAATAATGAGAAGGGCTTGGCACGCCAAAGGGTTCAAGGCAGGACCCTCCGGGGTCTTGGCAAGGGTGCTCCTGGCCCGAGCCGATAATTTTGCCTAATCTCGGGAATTCCTCTAGGTTATGCGTGGGTTGAAGCCCCTTTCCTTCCCTTGATTTTCAAGGGGCTTTCACCAACAGTCTTTTGAAAACTTATTCAAACGACCAAGGTTGAGCTTTATTAAAGTGGATTAAGGGGAGTGTACTAAGTGCTCAAACTGACTGCCGAGCAGGGTGGATTTAATCCTCCCGGTGCAAAAGACTTTCAGTTTCCACCAATTTTCGGTGACAGTATTCTCTTCACAAAACCGGTATTTCTCTGTTTATTTTCAGTCATTTTAATATCAATGTTTTTCATTGCATCTTCCCGAAAAGCTGCCGTTGTCCCAAGTCGACTTCAATTCGCTGGCGAAGCAGTTTATGGCTTTGTTCGGAATTCAATTGGTAAAGATGTTATTGGGCATGACTTCATGAAGTATGTGCCTTTTTTATTCTCGCTTTTTACTTTTGTCTTAGTAAATAATATTTTTGGAATCATTCCACTGATCCAATTTCCCACAATGTCTCGTATCGGTTTCCCGATATCAATTACTATCTTTGTCTTCGTAGTTTTCCATTACGTGGGAATGCGAAAGCAAGGCGTGGGCAAGTATTTGAAAGATATTGCATTTATGCCGGACATTCCAAAGCCGGTTTATATTATTTTGACGCCAATTGAAATTCTTACCTACTTTGTTACCAGACCACTAACTCTTTCACTCCGTCTTTTTGCAAATATGTTCGCAGGCCACTTATTGCTATTGGTATTTACAATCGGTGGCGAACACCTGCTCCATGGTGATCTAATTCTCAAGATTTTTAGCCCCTTCTCTTTTGCATTTGCTATTGGGTTATCCTTTTTTGAATTAGGCATTCAATGTCTTCAGGCGTATATCTTTACTCTGCTGGCGGCTCTTTATATTGCTGGCGCATTGGCAGATGGTCACTAAAAATACATAACTAAGTTTGGCCAAAGGCAATTTTGGTCAATTGATGAAAGGGAAGAGAAATGACAGGTACCCTCAGTATCGTCGGTTTCGGTCTATCAACGATCGGCCCAGGTATTGCGACAGGCTTGATTTTTGCCGCATATATCAATGGAGTAGCGCGCCAACCAGAGGCTCGTGGAATTTTGCAGCCGCTAGCTTTCTTGGGCTTCGCCCTTGCTGAAGCATTGGCTCTCTTTGGTCTCGTTCTTGCTTTCGTTCTGTAAGAGCGCTAATTCCAAAGTCTTAAGTAACTAAAGATTTAGAGAGAGAAGATATGAACGCAGATGTAGCTGGAGTTGTTGTACTAACAGCAATAGATGGGAATAGTCCTGTCCTACCAAAGACTGCTGAAATCATTGTTGGTTTAATTGCTTTCAGCATCCTCTTTATGCTGTTACGTACGAAAGCGGTCCCTCGCTTTGAAAAGGCTTATCGGGAACGGACAGATGCCATTCAAGGAGGCATTGAACGAGCCGAGCAAGCTCAGCGAGATGCTCAAGCCGCCCTTGCGTCGTATCAAGCGCAGTTGGCAGATGCGCGTGGTGAGGCTCAAAAGATGCGCGAAGAAGCTCGAGCTGAGGGCGCTGCAATCATCGAGGAGATGCGCACGAAGGCTCAAGAAGAAGCCTCACGAATTACCGCTTCAGCAAGAGCCGCAATTGAAGCCGAACGCAAACAAGCGATGAATGCTTTGATGCAAGAAGTTGGTGCAATTGCCACTGCACTCGCCTCCAAAATTGTTGGCGAATCGTTAGAAGATCAAGCGCGACAATCTCGAGTGATTGATCGATTTTTAGCGGACCTCGAGGGGAGCAAGTAACAGCCCATGGCTCTTGCATTACGTGGTAGTAGTCGTCAATCTTTTTCGCATGCCCAGAAGGCTCTAGAAAGTAGCCTCTCGGGTAGCAGCGCAATTGATGCCGCTAATACCTCGCAAGATTTCTTTGGAATTGCTGTGACTCTTGATTCGTCACTTGCCCTTCGACGATCGCTTTCAGATCCTTCACGTGAACCACAAGAGAAAATTCATCTCGTTCAATCGTTATTTAGTTCCAAATTCAAAAGTAAGAACTCTGAAACCGTGATTGCAGTTCTAGTTTCGCAGAGGTGGTCGACACCACGCGATCTAGCAGATGTTGCAGAGTGGCTGGCAGTCTCTGCTCAGGCATTTGCAGCAGAGCAAGCTGGAAATTTAGAGCGACTCGAAGAAGAACTCTTCCGCTTCAGTCGAGTGATAAGTTCTAATCCAGATTTACGTACGTTCTTAGCTTCTTCTACTGCTGACTTGGAAGGCAAAACCGGGTTGATTCACTCCTTGTTAGAGGGGAAAGTCGCACCGCAAACTCTGGAGCTAATTCTCCAAGTAGCGCTACATCCACGTGGTCGAAATATTGAAGCTGGGCTGAGTGAATTTGCTCAAGCCGCCTCCGACCGTAGGAATCAAGTGATTGCCCATGTGCGTGCTGCTCAAGAGCTCTCATCAACCCAAGTAGATACATTGAAGAAATCTCTCGCTGAGCAAGTCGGGAGAAATGTCCGTTTAAATGTTGAAGTCGACCCAACCATTCTTGGCGGGGTATCGATTCGTTTTGCTGATGAATTAATCGACGGCTCTCTAGCAAGTCGATTAGCACAAGCAGGACGAGAACTGACTGTTTAACCTCGAGTAGAAGGAGAGAAAGATGGCGGAGTTAACAATCCGACCTGAAGAGATTCGGGATGCGCTGGCGAAGTTTGTACAGTCGTACTCACCTAGTGGTGCAGGTCGAGATGAGATTGGCACGGTCACGGAAGCAGGCGATGGCATCGCTCGTGTTTCAGGGCTGCCATCCACAATGACAAACGAACTCCTTCAATTCGAAAACGGAACGTTGGGCCTTGCACTTAACCTCGATGTTCGAGAGATAGGTATCGTGATTTTGGGCGAGACCACTGGCATTGAAGAAGGTACGACTGTGCGGCGCACCGGAGAAATTCTCTCGGTCCCAGTTGGCGATGGCTTTTTAGGTCGTGTAGTGGATGCGCTAGGACGTCCTATTGATGGTAAAGGTGAGATCAAGACCTCAGATCGTCGAGCTTTGGAATTACAAGCGCCATCTGTAGTACAACGACAACCAGTCAAAGAGCCGCTACAGACTGGTATTAAAGCTATTGATGCGATGACTGCAATTGGTCGTGGACAGCGACAGTTAATTATTGGTGATCGTCAAACTGGAAAGACCGCAGTCGCAATCGACACCATCATCAATCAGCGTGAGAATTGGAAGTCAGGAGATCCAAAGAAGCAAGTCAAGTGTATCTACGTTGCAATTGGTCAGAAAGGTTCCACAATTGCATCAGTTCGCGCAGCGCTTGAAGAGGCTGGCGCACTTGAGTACACCACTATTGTTGCTTCACCAGCTTCTGATCCAGCAGGATTTAAATATCTCGCCCCATACACCGGTTCTGCAATCGGTCAGCATTGGATGTATCAAGGACAGCATGTATTAATTGTTTTCGATGATCTCTCTAAGCAGGCAGAGGCATATCGCTCGGTTTCACTCTTGCTTCGTCGTCCACCAGGCCGCGAGGCTTACCCAGGAGATGTTTTCTACTTACACTCACGCCTCCTTGAACGTTGTGCGAAACTCTCCGATGATTTAGGTGGCGGTTCTATGACTGGCCTGCCAATTATCGAGACGAAAGGCAATGACGTCTCAGCCTTTATCCCAACGAACGTTATTTCGATTACAGATGGGCAATGCTTCCTTGAAACAGATCTATTTAATGCCGGCGTTCGTCCAGCGATCAACGTAGGTATCTCTGTTTCACGTGTAGGTGGCTCGGCACAGACAAAAGCAATCAAGAAGATTGCTGGTCGTCTCCGTCTAGATTTGGCTCAGTATCGTGAACTCGAAGCGTTTGCCGCTTTCGGATCTGATCTCGATGCTGCATCGAAGGCACAACTTGAGCGAGGTGCGCGTATGGTTGAATTGCTCAAGCAGGGCCAGTACAGCCCATTCTCTGTCCCGCAAGAAGTGGCATCAATTTGGGCGGGAACTACCGGCAAGCTCGACAAAATTGCCGTCGCAGATATTCGTCGCTTCGAGAGCGAATTTCTTGAATTCCTCGGACGAGACCGAAAGAAAATTCTTGATGTTATTGAAGAGACTAAAGAACTATCGGATGACACGGTGGCTGCACTAACTGAAGCTATCGAAACGTTCACCGCCCGCTTTAATGCTTCAAATGCAGCCCCTTTAAATGAGGCTCCAGCAGAAGCGCTCGAAGGAGAAGGCGCGGAAGCAATCACTCGAGTGGTACCGGTAAAGAAATAACGAGTGAGTTCACGAGAGATTTAGAGAGGAGGAGCGCAAGTGGGAGCACAACTACGTATCTATCGCAGGCGTATGCGGTCGGTAAAAGCGACGAAAAAAATTACGAAAGCAATGGAACTGATTTCAGCTTCCCGGATTGTGAAGGCGCAGCAGAAAGTACAAGCATCTACACCCTACGCAAATGAGTTGACGCGTGCAGTAACTGCAGTTGCTTCCTTCTCAAGTACAAAACATCCACTTACCGAAGATGAAAAAAATCCGAAAAGCGCTGCTGTGCTCTTAATTTCAGCTGATCGTGGAATGGCTGGTGCGTATTCCAGTAGCGTGATAAAAGAAGCGGATCAGGTAATTGCGATGTTACGTGAACGCGGATTGGAAGCTAAGCCCTACTTGGTCGGACGTAAAGCGATAAATTATTACCGATTCCGCAATCGCTCAATAACAAAGCAGTGGAGTGGGTTTAGCGATAACCCCACCTATGCCCATGCAAAAGAGATATCTGAAGCGCTTCTTGAATCATTTCTACTTGACTCGGCCACGGACCCTAATGGCGTTGCTGAGTTGCATATCGTTTATACCGAGTTTAAATCTATGGTTACTCAAGAGCCTATGGCGAAGCGAATGCTGCCACTTGAAGTTGTAGAGACAACAAGTGCGGTAGCAGGACCACTTCCACTCTATGAGTTTGAGCCTTCTGCGGGAACAGTGCTTGATGCGCTACTTCCACGTTATGTAGAGGCGCGAATTTTCAATGCACTTCTCCAATCTGCGGCTTCTGAGCACGCAGCTAGACGACGTGCAATGAAATCGGCAACTGACAATGCTGATGAATTAATCAAGTCGCTTACCCGACGTGCAAATGCGGCCCGTCAAGCCGAAATTACCCAGGAAATCAGTGAAATCGTTGGCGGCGCGGATGCGCTCGCCTCTGCAAGCGCAGGAAGTGAGTAAGAGATGGCAACTGTAACCAAATCCGCAGGGCGCGTAGCTCGAGTCATTGGACCAGTCGTGGACGTTGAGTTCCCCGCTGATTCCATGCCAGAGATTTTCAATGCGCTCCATGTAAATGTCACGTTAAGTGGAACAGAACGAACGCTGACACTTGAAGTTGCACAACATATTGGCGATAACTTGATTCGCGCCATCTCTATGCAGCCAACAGATGGCATGGTCCGAGGCGCGGAAGTTCGCGATACCGGTGCAGCAATTTCAGTTCCTGTTGGTGATGTCACAAAAGGCCACGTCTTTAACACCCTTGGTGAATCGCTCGATGTGCCAACTTCTTCTCTTGATATCAAAGAGCGTTGGCCGATTCACCGCAAGGCTCCAGATTTCGATCAACTCGAGTCAAAGACTGAGATGTTCGAGACTGGTATCAAAGTTATCGACCTCCTCACTCCTT
>DAIRSQ010000038.1:0-7753 GCA_036804325.1 Candidatus Nanopelagicaceae bacterium
TTGAGGTTGCCTTACCTGCTTGATGATCTCGATAGTGGCGAGTCACAGTGCCGTGAGCTGCCTCTGATTCGACCGTCTTTCCATCCGGAGTCATCAAAACTGAAGTCATTAATCCGAGTGAACCGTAACCCTGTGCGACCGTGTCAGATTGCACATCGCCATCGTAATTCTTACAAGCCCAGACGTAGCCACCTTCCCAACGAAGTGAAGTTGCCACCATGTCATCGATTAAGCGATGGTCATATTCAATTCCAGCTGCTTGGAATTGGCTCTTAAATTCGCTCTCGTAGACTTCCGCGAAAATATCTTTGAAGCGACCATCGTATGCCTTAAGGATGGTGTTCTTTGTAGAGAGGTAGACCGGATACTTGCGATTTAATCCATAGTTCATCGATGCGCGGGCAAAGTCGCGAATCGAATCATCAAGGTTGTACATCGCCATTGCTACACCAGAGCCAGGGAAATCAAAGACATTAAATTCCATTGGCTTAGAGCCATCTGCTGGCGTAAAGGTAACCGTCAACTTACCTGGTCCAGGCACTTTGAAATCTGTCGCACGGTATTGATCGCCAAATGCGTGGCGGCCAATAACGATCGGCTTAGTCCAATGTGGGACTAACCGAGGAACATTGCTAATGATGATTGGTTCGCGGAAAATAACTCCACCGAGAATGTTACGGATAGTTCCATTTGGAGACTTCCACATACTCTTGAGATTAAATTCTTTAACGCGCGCCTCGTCAGGAGTAATAGTTGCGCACTTGACGCCTACGCCATGCTTTTTGATGGCATTTGCGCTGTCGATTGTTACTTGATCATCAGTGGCATCGCGATACTCAATTCCAAGATCGTAATACTCAAGATTTACATCGAGATAAGGCAAAATTAATTGATCCTTAATAAATTGCCAGATGATGCGCGTCATCTCATCGCCATCAAGCTCAACTACCGTGCCAGCTACCTTAATCTTTGACATTCTCTTCTCGCCCTCTCTTTATTTTTTAACGGAATTCAATTAAAGATTTTTAACATCAGCTTGTTTTGCGCGGACAGCTTCAGCAGCTACTTTGAGCTCGGCCAATTCGCTATCGGTAAGTTTGGTTTCTACGACTTTACGTATACCGCTCTTGCCGATCTCTGCTTCTACGCCGAGATAGACGCCAGAAATTCCATACTCACCATTGACCCATGCACAGACAGGCATGATCGCTCCAGAATCCTCGATTACCGCCTTCGCCATTCGAGCAGCTGCAGCAGAAGGTGCGTAGTAAGCAGATCCAGTCTTGAGAAGGGCCACAATCTCTGCGCCACCATTTCTCGTTTTTACTACAAGCTCTTCGATTTCCTCGGCCGAGAGCAATTCGCTGAGTGGTTTGCCATTGACGCGGCAGCGGCTTGGAACTGGGACCATCGTGTCGCCATGTGAACCAAGAGTTAGCGTTTCAACATCACTTACTTTGACGCCAAGTTTGGTTGCAACAAAATTAGTAAAGCGCGCAGTGTCGAGCATTCCTGCTTGACCCATAACGCGGTTATATGGAAAAGCGGATGCAATTTGTGCGAGCGCGGTCATCTCGTCGAGTGGATTTGAAACGACGATGATTACTGCGTTGGGGCTGTGCTTTGCGACATTCTCTGCAACGCCACGAACGATTCCTGCGTTAACGCCGATTAAATCCATACGGCTCATGCCTGGTTTGCGCGGTAACCCTGCGGTAATAACTACAACATCAGAGTTTGCAGTTTTCTCATAGCCTGCTCCATCGGGAGTAGTCGTTGCGCCGATGATGAGCGTTTCAAAACCTTCAATTGAACGCGATTGATTCATATCAAGTGCAAGACCTTCTGGTTTGCCCTCGACGATGTCGGTAAGGATTACCTCATCAAAAATGTTGTACTCGGCGAGGCGGAGTGCAGTTGTTGATCCATAAAATCCCGCTCCGACTACGGTGACGCGACCTGCCATTTCAGGGCCCCAATCTCTCTTGATATCAAGATAACTCTACCCCGAGGTTATGGGAGCGCTACGGCCAGTATGGCCATCCCTAGGGCAAGAACTGCCAACGTTCCGACATCGGCCGCTTGGCTCCGCCAGGGGCTACGAGTGGCACGCGTGAGGTGGGCTAAGGCGGCGAGAAGAGCTAGCCCTGCAGCTAAGGTGAGGGCGCCAATCCGGACCGAAATCATGAGGGTCACGACGGTGGAGAGGATTACAAATATCAAGGGTGCGATCTGGCTTACGCGCTTGTGAAACTGGCTCACTAGTTCGCCCGCTCCGCTGCTTCAACTACGTTAGCTAAGAGCATTGCGCGAGTCATCGGCCCTACTCCTCCGGGCATTGGCGCAAAAAAACCAGCGCGCTCTCGAACGTCAGGATGAACATCACCAAGTAAGCCTTCACTTGTCCGAGTAATTCCAACATCAAGAACTGCAGCGCCCGGTTTGATATCAGCAGCGCTAATGAAATGAGCTTTGCCAAGTGCTGCAACAACAATATCTGCGCGCGATAAATGTGATTTTAGATCAACGGTTGCAGAGTGCGTGATGGTCACCGTTGCGCTCTCACGTTTTCGTGAAAGTAATAACCCTAAAGGTCGACCAACAGTGAGCCCTCGTCCCACAACAACTACTTCGGCGCCATTAATTCGGACTTGGTATCGCTCGAGTAACTCGACAATACCTCGAGGCGTACATGGCAGCGGTGCGATTTGATCAAGAACAAGTTTTCCTAAATTGAGCGGATGTAATCCATCGGCATCTTTTGCTGGATCAATCTCTTCCAAAATTGCATTTGCATCTATTCCCTTAGGAAGTGGCAGTTGCACGATATAGCCGGTGCACTCTGAAGAGTTGTTAAGGTCGCGAATTGCACTTCGAATATCGGCAAATGTTGCAGAAGCGGGAAGATCAACGCGAATGGAATGGATTCCCGCTTCAGCGCAATCTTTATGCTTACCACCAACATACGCATGCGAGCCTGGATCATCGCCCACCAAAACGGTGCCAAGTCCTGGACGTTTAGCGAGCTTTGCAACGCGAGTGGCCAACTCACTCTTTATCTCTTGGGCAACCCTCTTGCCATCAAGAATCACTGCGCTCATGCGGCAATAGTAACCACTTAGGCGTGCGCGAAATGGCGAACGCCGGTGAAATACATCGTTGCTCCAGCCTTTTCGACTGCGGCAATCACCTCTTCATCACGGACGCTTCCGCCAGGTTGCGCGATTGCCTTGATGCCTGCCGCAAGGAGAATTTCTACGCCATCGGCAAATGGAAAGAAGGCATCGCTCGCCGCAAAACTTCCGTGTGCACGCTCACCTGCGCGAGTAACTGCAAGGCGCGCAGAATCAACGCGATTAACTTGGCCCATGCCAATTCCTACAGATGCTCCCGCTTGTGCGAGCAAAATTCCATTGCTCTTCACCGAACGAACTGCGCGCCAGGCAAATTCCAACTCTTTCAGTTCTTCTGCCGTAAGAGGCTTGCCTGCAACTAATTTCCAATTCGTACTTGAATCACCGGGTGCATTTACCCGATCAAATTCCTGAACGAGTAGCCCGCCATCGATATGGCGATACTCCAAACCGCTAGAGACCGGTTCAACTTTCAAAATTCGAATAGAAGGTTTCTGTTGCAAGATAGCTAACGCTTGCTCTTCATACTCAGGCGCTGCGATTACTTCAGTGAAGACTTCACTCACACCTTGCGCCATCTCTTCGGTGACTTTTCTATTTGCCGCAATTACGCCACCGAAGGCGGAGACTGGATCACAAGCATGTGCCCCTTTGTACGCATGCGCAATTGTTGAACCAACAGCAACTCCGCATGGGTTGGTGTGTTTGATAATCGCTACCGCTGGTTCGTTGTGATCATGAGCTGCACGCCAGGCAGCTTCGATATCAACATAATTGTTATACGACATCTCTTTCCCGTGGAGCACGGTCGCATTTGCTAGACCATTTCGCACGCCGCTCTCTGCATAGAGCGCGCCGCTTTGATGAGGATTCTCTCCATAGCGCAAGGTGCGAATTCGCTCAAAACTCTTCCCGACCCACTCAGGGAGCACTTGCTCATCATGTGCACCAAGCCAGGTAGCAACGGCGATGTCATAACTTGCTGTCGCGCGAAATGCTTCGAGCGCATATCGCTTCCGTTCATCAAGGGTGGTACCGCCATTTGAGATTGCGGCAATGATTCCTGGGTATTGAGAAATATTTGATATGACTGCAACGCTATGGTGATTTTTTGCAGCGCCTCGAATCATGCTCGGGCCGCCGATATCAATCTGTTCGATACATTGATCGATAGATGCGCCGCTTCGGACTGTTTCCACAAATGGATAGAGACTCACCACTACCAAATCAAATGGAGTAATCCCCAGCGCATGGAGTTGATCGATATGAGTTTGGAGCCGTAAATCGGCGAGGATGCCAGCATGGATCATTGGATGGAGAGTTTTCACTCGTCCATCAAGTGATTCTGGAAAACCGGTGAGTGATTCAACTGGAATAACGGGAATTCCACTTTTTTCAATTGTTGCCGCAGTGCTTCCCGTAGAAACTATTTCAATACCTGCACCGTGAAGAGCGGTAGCGAATTCCACTAAACCGCTTTTGTCGTAGACGCTTACCAGCGCGCGCTTTATCGGTTTCCGAGCCTCTGACATCAAAGTTGCCATCGCAAGTTAGTTTCCCTTCTCAAGGAGCGACAGTATGCCAAAGATGATTAGTTCTCTCTCCAAAACCTTGATTCGCTCATGAAGAGTTTCTTCGCTCTCGTTGGGGGCTATCGTCAATTTTCGTTGCGCAATTATTGGACCGGTATCAACACCTTCATCAACGAAATGAAGGGTGCACCCGCTCTCTGCAGCTCCTGCAGCAAGAGCATCACGAACAGCATGCGCTCCTGGGAAGAGCGGCAAAAGTGATGGATGGGTATTGATGATGCGAAATTTCCGAACAAAATTAGGTGAGAGCACTTTCATAAATCCTGCGCTGACGACAAGCCAGGGAGCAATTTCAGAAATAGCATCACTCAGTTCAGATTCCCACGCCGTTCGCTCTGCTCCAGAGCGAAAGGGAACTACTGCGCTCTCGATTCCTGCCTTTTTTGCTCTCGCCAAAATTCCTGCGCTTGGGTTTTCCGAAAAAACTTTGGCTATAACAACTTTTTGATAAAGCGCGCCACGTGGATCGCATACCGCATCAAAGAGCGCCTGTGCAACGCTCCCCTCACCTGATGCGAGAATTACAAGCTCTTTAACGTTCCCGTTATTCACTTAGGGCCCCATTTATCGAAAGAAAATTTAAGACCCACTCCGAGTGAGATTTCTACAAGGAAGAGAAGGGGGAATTGCCAGAGCGATGGACCAACAGTTGCTAGCGCTCCTCCGAGCACCGAACCGTTACTCAATAGGGTAAGCGCGAAAATAACTCCCGTAAGCAGGATGGGATACCCAATCACTCCTAATCGATTGTTACCAAGTGATGTTCGTTGCAGGATTGTTGCTAAGAAAATTCCAGTACCTACTCCGATAAGCGCACCGAGATATAAATAGGGATGGGCGGTGGTGGGAATTGCGCCTAAAAGTGGAAAAGCCGGGATTTCATTGAGACGGTGAATGCCAGGAGAGATCAATGTTCCGCTACCAATTGAAAATCCAGAACCCAATAGATATGAGAGAGAGGAGATTGCCATGTTGGGAAGAGTTAATATCCCCAAAATTGTTAGCAATACGCCGCCAATGATTCCCGCATCAAGCACGGCATACAGATTGCGGACTACCGAGAAATGTAAAAGTAATGAAATCGAATAGAGAAGCGCACCTATTCCAAGAAGAGCACCCACAACCATCACAGTTATTCGAGTGAGATCGCGCGTTAGTGAGGGCGCACCCATTGGAACTGTGAGACTAAATTGCGCTGCAAAAATTAATAAGGCCACAATCACTGGCGCCCACCACCAACGAGGATGAACATCGGTCGAACGCGAACCAAAACTAGCAATAATTAATATCAAGGTATAACTAATTGCAAAGCCCGCAATTCCTTGGCGCTCTTTTGTGCCGAGCGAAGATTTTCTTTCGCGCTGGCCAAATTGTCGATGGATTCGATTGAGCGCACCACGAAATGCGATGAAGGGAAAAATCAATGCACCTAAGGGAAGAAAGCTAAGCGCTCCTGGAAGTCCAGAGGGTGGTAGCGCTAATGAGAAGGTGAGATGGTGTGCGCCCAGCCAAATCCAAAATGATCCACGGAGCGCATCTACCATTTGCCCGCTCAATGAACCGGCGGTTGCCCATGCGACAAGCACAATTAACGCAAGTGGAATAAATGTGGAGAGCGCAGCGCGCACTCCTTCCGAAGCGCCAGCGATGAGCGGGCGCGCCATGGTTATCGTCCGAGAATTGAGCGAAGAAGTTTCGCTGATTCTGATGGAGTCATACCAACGCGAACACCAGCTGCCTCAAGCGCATCACGTTTAGCTGATGCAGTTCCTGAGGAGCCAGAGACAATCGCACCTGCATGCCCCATTGTTTTACCTTCAGGAGCAGTAAATCCGGCGACATAACCAACTACTGGCTTTGTGACATATTCCTTGATAAATGCTGCAGCGCGCTCTTCTGCATCGCCACCAATTTCACCAATCATCACAATCGCTTCAGTCTTTGGGTCATCTTGGAATGCACGTAAGCAATCAATGTGAGTAGTTCCAATTACTGGATCGCCACCGATACCAACTGCAGTAGAGAATCCAATATCGCGAAGTTCATACATCATTTGATAGGTAAGAGTTCCTGATTTAGAGACCAAACCGATTGGACCTGAGCCGGTGATATCTGCAGGAATGATTCCGACATTTGATTCGCCAGGTGTGATTAAACCTGGGCAGTTTGGACCAATGATGCGTGTGGTGCCCTTACTCTGCGCGTAAGCAACAAATTGAGTGGAATCATGAACCGGAATTCCTTCAGTGATCACAACAGCAAGTGGCACCTTGGCATCAACTGCATCGATAACAGCTGCTTTAGTGAACTTCGCAGGGACGAAAATTACCGAGACGTTTGCTCCGGTTGCTGCAACCGCTTCGCTTGCTGAATTGAAAACTGGAAGTGAGGTGCCATCCATATCAACACTTTGGCCACCTTTGCCTGGCGTTACGCCACCAACGACATTTGTTCCTGACTTCAGCATTCGCTTGGTGTGCTTGGTTCCTTCAGAACCCGTCATGCCATGGACAATTATCCGGCTATCTTTATTTAGGAAGATGCTCATTATTTTGCCGCCAATTCTGCAGCTCGAGCAGCTGCGCCATCCATCGTCTCTGCCTGTTCAACGAGCGGATGGTTAGCCTCTTTGAGAATGCGACGTCCTTCAAGCACGTTGTTGCCATCTAGTCGAACCACAATTGGTTTCGTTGCCTTCGTTCCCAGAATTTCCAACGCTTGGATAATTCCATTTGCTACGGCATCGCATGCAGTGATGCCACCAAAGACATTAACGAAGACGCTCTTCACATCTTTATCGTTCAAGATAATGGAGAGTCCATCAGCCATCACCTGTGCTGATGCGCCACCGCCGATATCCAAGAAGTTTGCTGGCTTCATGCCGCCAAACTTTTCACCGGCATAGGCAACAACATCGAGCGTACTCATTACAAGGCCAGCGCCATTACCGATAATTCCTACTTCACCTTCGAGTTTGACGTAGTTGAGATCTTTCTCTTTTGCCAAAGCCTCTAATGGATTTGTTGC
>DAIRSQ010000039.1:0-7465 GCA_036804325.1 Candidatus Nanopelagicaceae bacterium
ATTTATGAGCAGGTAATTGGCTAATGAAGTTACTCTCTTTCGAGACAGTAACTGGAGGAATTAGGCGCCATCATCTTGGCGCCTTGGTCGACGGTGACGCTGACTCTGGGCTCGTAATCGATCTCACCGCTGCAGCAGAAGCACATCTGCTCTCGCAGGGGATCTCTGGAGATGATGCGACCAAGAAATCATTAGAGCTCTGTCCGCCAACCACCTTGCAGTTCATCGAAGGAGGCGCGAGCGCGCGGGAATTTGCCGAAAATGCCCTGGCAGCAGCGAGGCAGCATGGATGGGAGAAAACTGCTTCTGGGTTACCTATCAGATACGACGCATCTGATATAAAAATTCTGCCGGCGATCTCTCGCCCACCACTACTCCGAGACTTTATGTCCTTTGAAGATCATTTGCTCAACGTTTTTCCCAAACTCAATCGTCCGATACCAGATGAGTGGTATCGCCGCCCAGTTTATTACAAGGGAAATCCATCAAGTATTGGCGCGCACCGACAAGAAATTGAATTTCCAGAGTATGCGGAATTTCTCGATCTAGAATTTGAGTTTGCGATAATTATCGGAAAATCTGGCCTCAATATCAAAGAAGATGACGCACGCCAACATATCTATGGCTACACCATCTACAACGACTTCTCAGCGCGGGCGATCCAATCTGCTGAAATGACGGTAGGTCTTGGCCCAGCAAAAGGTAAGGATTTTGTTGGTGGACATGTTCTTGGTCCAGTATTGGTAACAGCAGATGAGATTCCAGACCCCTATTCACTTTATATGCACGGTTATGTAAATGACGAACAATGGACTAACGGTTCATCTAGCGCCATGAACTGGAAATTTGAAGAGATGATTGCATATGCATCGTGGAACGAAGAGATTCAAGTTGGCGAGGTCTTCGGTTCTGGGACAGTCGGTGATGGATCTGGAGCTGAACAAGATAAAGTCCTCAATCCTGAGGATGTTATAAGACTTGAGATGCCAGTTATTGGGACGTTGCAGAATAGACTGGTCCGCCGTAAGCCATTTATTGGGAGTTTGGAATATCCATTTAAGCGGAATTCGGGAGCAAAATGATTCGTTCTGATCTGTATATCAATGGCGAATGGGTACCAACTTCAAATCGACAACCAGTTTACGATCCCAGCGATAACACGATTATTACTGAGATTGCTGTCGCTGGAGAGAAAGAAGTTGATGCAGCCGTTGATGCTGCAGCGAGCGCCTTTCCTACTTTTGCGAAAATGCCAGCTCGTGCTCGTGGTGAAATTCTTCGAAAAGCTTTTGAAATTATGATTGCCGAGGCGGATGATTTAGCTCGATTGGTTTCCCGTGAGAATGGAAAGGTTTTCGCTGATGCAAAGGGCGAGATTCTTTATGCAGCCGAATTTTTCCGTTGGTTTTCAGAAGAAGCAGTCCGTGTTAATGGTGAGTTTAGACATGCGCCAAGTGGCGATAAGCGAATTCTTGTTACTCATCAGCCAGTAGGAGTTTCACTCCTGATTACTCCCTGGAATTTTCCAGCGGCAATGGCAACTCGAAAGATTGGCCCAGCGGTCGCTGCCGGCTGCACGGTAATTGTTAAACCTGCTATGGAAACACCGCTAACCACTCTTGCAATTGTGGACATTCTTCATCGAGCAGGATTACCGGCAGGAGTAGTTAACGTTATTACCCCTTCGCCTGCTGGCCCAGCCGTTTCACGCATGCTCGCGGACACCCGCGTAAAAAATCTCTCTTTTACCGGCTCTACTCAAGTTGGAAAGTTGCTTTTGAAGCAAGCGGCAGATCGAGTTATTCGGACATCAATGGAGCTTGGTGGGAATGCCCCATTTATTGTTCTTGACGATGCAAATATCGATGATGCTGTTGCCGGTGCGATGCTTGCGAAATTACGCAATGGTGGCGCTGCATGTACAGCAGCAAATCGTTTCTATGTCTCTCGAAAAGTAGCTCAAGAATTCACCACCAAACTTACTGAGGCAATGGCAAAAATTAAGATGGCCTCTGGCCTTACTGAAGGAGCGCAACTTGGAGCCAGCGTCTCTATTAAAGAACGGGACAAAATTGCAGATTTGGTTGATGGCGCAGTAAAGCAAGGTGGCAAAGTCACACTTGGCGGTGCAAAACCTGTAGGAGAAGGCGCTTTTTATCCGCCAACAGTCATGACTGTCGATGCAAATAACGATATTTTGAAAGAAGAGATCTTTGGCCCGGTAGCGGTTGTCGTAACTGTAGATTCCGATGAGGAAGCGATCCGCCTCGCCAATGACACTGATTACGGCTTGATTAGTTATGTCTACTCTGGCGCTCTAGATCGAGCAATTCGAGTCTCAGAGGCAATGGAGTCTGGAATGGTTGCTATTAACCGAGGTGTCATCTCTGATCCTGCCGCTCCATTTGGTGGTTATAAAGAGAGCGGTCTAGGCCGTGAAGGTGGCTTCGATGGTATCCATGAGTTCTTAGAGAAGAAATACATTGGGGTGACAATCTAAGTAGTCGCCGTGGAACTTCATCCGACGAGTAAGCGCAACCATAGACTAATGCGCCTCCAGGCTTTCTGGGGAGGCGCTGCAAACGGCGCGTGGGTAATTTTCGCTATTCCATTTCTGCTTCGCCTTGATGCATCTATCACTCTGATTAGTATCTATGTGGCGCTAACTTCACTGGGTCCGCTTTTAATTGGCCCAATAGCGGTAGCAAACCTACGCAATCGCGCACAACAGCGTCGGTGGATGTTGATTTGTGGTGTGCTCTCAAGAATTTTCTTCTTTATGCCTGCTGTTGCTCTTCTTTTCGGTAGTCATCGAGCTCAAATTGCTATCGCGATGTTCTGTATATGCGCAATGCCAACAATTATTTTTGGCGCACTTTGGTCACCAACCCCAGGAGTGGTCATCGAAGCCGAGCATCAGCCAATAGTTGTTAATGCGCGAACCAGAATTGCAAATATCGGAGCGCTCTCAGCAAATGCTGTTATCGGCTTAGGCATGATTCTCCTACCATTCCCATTTAATTATGTCGCAGTTTTTTTCATTTCGGGCTCATTAGGTTTAGCGGAGATGTTTGTAATTTCCCGAATTATCTACCCCGAGTCACCTCATACATACCTAGAAAATTTTAAAGAGAATTTCAATGTTAAACAAATACTTGCAGAGAAACAATTTGTTTATTTTATGATTGGAATTTCTCTAATTGTGGGCGCATCGTCAATCGCTGCCCCGTTGCAATCAGTTTATTTTATTAATGAGCGTGGGGTATCAGATCGTTGGATGGGCGTATGGGCGATGGCGCTGTCTGTAGGCGCGGTCTTTGGCACTCTAATTTGGCGAAAGTTACAAAGTACGAGAGGAAGCTACGCCATCTTCTCGTGGACTGTCCCTATCTCAGGTATCTACTTTTTACTTATTATTTTGGCACCAAATATTGAATTAATTCTCATGGCCACGCTCTTTGCCGGTTGGATGAATGCCGGGACTGATGTTGGAATTTGGCTTGGACTCTTTCGTTACGGTAGTGAAGAGCGTCGAACTATGCTGATCAACATCTACGTGGGATTTGCCCTAGGAATTCCATTTATTGCGGCGTTCTTTATCCCATTCCTCACCAACCGGTTCACACTGACGGAAATCTTCATAGGTTCTTTCGTAATTCGAACAGTGGTAGGCCTATATTTCAAGATTCCATTCGTCTATGCTCTTCTAAAAGATCAAACTCCCGCTAGTAATTCGAAGTGATACCCAGGAATGAGCGTGTGAATTAAAATATGAGCACCGTGTATGCCCCTGATGCGCTAAAGAATCAGATAGTAGTTATTACTGGTGGCGGTAGAGGTATTGGTAGTGGAATTTCAAAAGTAGTGGCGGCAGCTGGTGGCGAAGTAATCATCATTTACCCTAGTGATGGTGAGCGAGTTCATGCTGATAAAGTGATTGCTGAAATAGAAAGTAAGGGTGGGAGAGCTAGCGCATATCGGTGCGATATCGGAGTTCGTAGCGAATGCGAGAGCGTAATTTCAGAAATTGTTAAAGATAAAGGTCGAGTTGATGCTCTAGTCAATAATGCCGGTATCTGTGATTTCACACCGTTCGAGAAAATCACCCCGGAAATTTGGGATCGTCATTTAGCAGTAAATCTCTCGGGACCGTTTTACCTTTCGCAAGCAGTCGTCAACGATATGAGGCCGCGGAAAAAAGGAGCAATTGTTAACATCAGTACTGTCTCCGCATATAAAGGCGGCGATCGCCAAGTTCATTACATTGCAAGTAAAGGTGGTTTAAGTTCGCTAACCACTGCACTTGCCCATGAGATCGTGGAAACAGGTATCCGAGTTAATGCGATTCTTTGCGGTGGCGTAGCTACTGATATCAATGTTCAACAATTTGCAGAGCGCGAAAAAGCTACTGGTAAACCATTTCAAGAACGACCAGGTGTACGTTCTCTCGGCAAACCAGAGGATCTTGGGAATGCGGTCGTGTATTTAATTTCTGATGCAAGCGCATGGGTAACAGGTTCGTTGGTGTCCGTAGATGGCGGCGCTTTAATAAGCTAGCGGGAGATATGATGAAAATCGCAGATATCAAAGTTTTTCTTACTGGTCCTTACAAAAAAGGTGAACCACCAGTGCAGCATTATCGAATTAACCCAAGTTGGTTATCGCGCACTGAAATTGCAAACCCGATGTCAATCCATCCAGAGTTTCGACCACGTCGTGAGATGTGGCTCGGCATGGGTGGTCGCACCATCGTTCAAGTTATTGCTGAAGATGGCAGTTATGGTTTAGGCGAGAGCGCTGGTGGTAGAGCTTCGGCAGAAATAATTGCGCAGCACTTTAAAAAGTTATTAGTTGGTCGCCAGGTGCACGAAGTAGAACGTAACTGGGACATCATGTGGCGTGCATCTATGCCATATGGTCGTAAGGGCGCTCCAGTGATGGCGATTTCAGCGGTTGATTATGCGCTCTGGGATTTACTTGCAAAATCGCGTAACGAACCGCTTTATGTTTCATTAGGTGGCGCAGCAAAAGATTCAGTTCAGTGCTATCTCACTGGTAATAACATTGCTGAAACCAAAGATCACGGTTTCATGGGACATAAACTTGCGATGCCATATGGGCCTGCATCTGGGCGCCAGGGTATGAATGGCAATGTTGAGCTAGTGAAACAAACACGGGAGCTGGTTGGTTGGGATGTTGAGATCATGCTCGATTGCTACATGGCATGGGATGTCGAATACACCATAAGAATGGCAGCGCTTTTAGAACCGTATCGCTTGAAGTGGATTGAAGAAGTCCTTCCACCTGATGATTATGAAGGTTACTCAATTCTCAACAAGAAAATCACCAGTACCGCCATCGCAACCGGCGAGCATGAATATTCACGTTGGGGTTTTCAACAACTTCTTGATGTACGTGGCTGCGAGATATTACAGCCAGATATTCAATGGTGTGGTGGGCTAACAGAATCAAAGAAAATTTGCGCTCTTGCCTCTACAAAAGCAATTCCTGTTATTCCGCACGGTGGCGGACTACGCCCTTGGGATCTCGCTCTGATATTTGCTGAAGTGGGCATTCCGTACGCGGAGTACTTCATTTTTGGTGATTTCAATCAACCAAATCCTGATCCGATATTTACCGGCATTCACCATCCGATTGATGGTTGGTTCTCCCCACCACCTGGAATTGGCGCTGGTATTGATTTCACGCCTGATGCTCACGATTATCTCTATGAGATAACTGGGGAGCTAACTAGCTAATCGCCTGGACTTTCTCAGAGAGTGAATTGGTGCCCTCTGAGAGCACGGTAAGCAACCAATCGCGATATGAGACTGTGTCGCTGGGCATAGAGACGCTGATTGCGCCGATTGCGCGATTGTTATGGTCTTTGATTGGCTTTGCATAGCAGTAGATATCTTCTGTGTATTCGCCACGATCTCGAGCAAATCCCGTGAGCCGTACCCCTTCGAGTTCGCGCTTAAGTTGGTCGAGTGAAGTGATGGTTCGTGAGGTGAATTTCTCGAAGTGGTAGTCGGAGAACTTCTCATCAATCTCTTCTTCTGTGTAGGTCGAGAGAAGTGCTTTGCCAAGTGCTGTTGCGTACGAGGGAAGACGAGCGCCTACTTCAGATTCCAACCTGATATCGCGTCGGGGCTGGAGTTTGCTTAAGTAAACAACTTCATTTCCATCAAGGGTAGCAAGTTGGACGCTCTCATTAAGTTCTTGCGCTATCCACTTCATAGTGGGTCTTGCGTGTTGCAGCAAGTCTGAGCTGCGCGCTGCAGCTCGACCAATTTCAAATACCTTTAAGCCGAGACTATATCTGTTGCCACGGACTTGAAGGTAATTTTCATGTTCCATGGAATGTAGCAATTCATGCGCGCTGCTCTTTGGTATTTCAAGGAGCTTACTCACCTCAGAAAGAGTCAAACCAAGTGGGTGATCACGCAGCAGCGTGAGAATGTGCATTACTCGAGTTGCGGACTTAACGTCGCTCACGAATCTATCCCCATTTCTCGACCGCTTGTCTGGAATGTACCCCACTCTGATTGGGAAAAAAAGGGGTAATTCGGCTATTTTTCCTGCAATTTTTGCGGCAGAATTATATAAATTCTTAATAGTCCGGAGAGCGTGAAACTGGCAGAAGGAGCGCCGATGCGTACCAATTCATTCCCACAAAAAGGCGATGGCGTAGTTGTCACCGGTGCAGCACGAGGTATCGGTGCTGCCACCGTCAAAACCTTGGTCGAACAAGGAATATATGTTCTGGCGTCAGACAGTAACGGCCAATTGTTGATGGAAACACTCAAGGCTATTGATCCACAAGGAAAGCTGACTTTTGGCCTGACTGCCGATGTTACGAAAGAGGACGATTGCCAAGCCATCGCAAAAGACGCGCAGGATCGAGGAATCAGAATCAAAGGGTTAGTCAACAACGCTGCAGTTGGTGCATTTAATATGAGCGTGGAAAAAACTTCGTATGATGAGTGGCAACGGATAATCTCGATCAACCTAACGAGCATCTATTTGGTCTCAAAGTATGTGCTCCCGTTAATTCGCTCTGCTGGCGGCGGAGCGATAGTTAACATTTCATCGATCCATGCTTTTGCTACCTCAACCGGAGTTGCTCCTTATGCTGCTGCAAAAGGTGGCGTGCTCGCGTTAACGCGCACAATGGCACTTGATTTAGCGCCAGATAACATTCGAGTGATTTCTATTCATCCTGGTGCAACAAATACCCCAATGCTCCAACAACATGCAGAGCGCGAAGGTAAGTCACTTGCTGAGTTAGGTTTTCCAACCAGTGATAATGCGATTGGAAGAATTGCTGAACCAGAAGAAGTTGCAGATGTTATTTCCTTTGCGCTCTCTCGCGGTGCCAGCTTTATTACCGGTTCGTCGATCACGCCCGACGGTGGAATCCTGGCGAAGTTCTGAGGGAACAAATCGGGAAAGTCATATTGGT
>DAIRSQ010000040.1:0-7363 GCA_036804325.1 Candidatus Nanopelagicaceae bacterium
CCCGAGATCAGAAACCCCTGGCGTCTCATACCGCCGGGGGTTTCTACTTTTTATAGGTAATTCGTAACACCAGCATGGATACAAGAAGACAAGCAATGCCACTTGTATAAAAAGCAAGCGCGTAATCGCCAAACTTAACTCTTGCGACTGCAGCGCCAAAGGCAGCTATCGAGCCTCCTATTTGATGTGCTGCGAAGACCCACCCATAAACCACCGTTGCTCGCTCCGGCCCAAGAACCGTTCGACAGAGCAGGATTGTTGGCGGAACCGTAGCTACCCAATCAAGACCATAAAAAATAACAAAAAATAATGTAGAAGGGTGAATCGTTGCAAAGAGAATAGAGGGCAAAAGAAAGAGCGAAAGCCCTCGAAGAGAATAATAGAAGAAGAGTAATTTTCGTGGATTAATTCGATCCGTTAGCCAGCCTGAAAAGAGAGTTCCTAATACATCAAAGACCCCGATAAGCGCGAGTAGACTTGCTGCAGCGACTTCCATCATTCCATGGTCATGCGCTGCTGGAATGAAATGGGTGCCGATTAACCCACTCGTTGATAAACCACAAACAAAGAATGAGATTACTAGGTACCAGAAATTCTTTACGCGAATCGCTTCTCGTAACGTATTTACTGCGAGGGCAGCTGCATTTCCTTTTATTTGAGTTGGCTCCACCCAATCTGCTTGCGCGCCATACGGCTTAACTCCCACATCAGCTGGACGCTCGGGTAAAAAGATATAAATAAGTGGAACCATTACTAGCGCAACGCTGCCAACTGTTATCGACACGCTCCTCCAGCCGTAATTCATCGCAAATGATGAGAGCGTTGGAAGAAATATCAGCTGCCCGGTAGCGGCGGCGGCGGTAAGCGCGCCAATTACGAGACCTTTCCGTTCAATAAACCATCGATTAACAATTGAGGCGGCAAAAACTAACGCCATAGAACCAGTGCCAACTCCGACGACAAATCCCCATAAGGCAACAAGCTGCCAGAGTGATTTCATAAAAATAGTAAGGAGCGCTCCGCTTCCAACAGTAGCTAGCGCGACCATGACCACTCTCTTTATCCCAAAACGCTCCATAAGAGCAGCGGCAAAGGGTGCAGTTAAACCATAGAGGAGAACATTTATCGAGACGGCAAGCGAAATACCATCTCGACCCCAACCAAATGCCTCTTCAAGAGGAACTATCAGAACTGATGGCGCCGATCGAAAACCAGCGGTAGCCATTAAGGTTAAAAACGTTAAACCAGCAATTAACCAAGCTGGGTGTATGCGAAAAGAGGTAAGGAGAGATTTCCTATTCACTCGATACGCCTCTCGTTTCTATTTTATCGATTAAGTTCGCTAAGGCCCGAGTACTTCTCTCCATGCCTTCGCCAGCTATCGTATCCTCACGATTTTCCATCATTACTGATTTCACTTCGTGCACTTTTTCGTAAAACTCCATCGGCACATATGTGCCAGCGTAAGGTTCATTGAGGACCACTTGCCCTGCGGTCGTGAAGGATGAAATCGCGCTATCAATCAACCATTGCGGGGTGTGAAAGGGATCTGTTCCTAAGCAAATAGGCGGGCGTCGCTGCCCCTTATTGACCCCATTTTGATGTTCGTTGATTCGATAGGAATGAACATCAATAATCGTCAGCTCGTTAATCGCCCACAGGCGTTGCTCCACCAATTCGGTGAATGCGTGAGCGTATGGATGAAAGTATTGACTGAGCAATTGGCGATCTCGCTCAAGATCTTCAGTTCGTAGCGCTACTCCAGAGGAAGTTTTGCTATACACAGCTCCCATCCCAATGGAATTCATGATTTCTCGATTATCTGGGAAGCGTTCGGGGTCAATCACAAGTCTAGATAACCTATTAATAAAGATCCATGGAGTGACTCGAGCGAGACCCCTTCCCTGAAAAGCAAGTTGATCGGTATGAGAATCTGTCATCTCATCTAGCTCGGCATTTAGGGCTGCATCGTCCAGGAGGATTTCGTTACGTACTATCTCTGGAATCTCTCGCGAGGAATGTGGCACATGCAAAATCACTCTAGACCGGGGATCGCCTTGGAGAATTTCGAAATTTAACGAACTCAATTACAAGCGCCCAGCTTCATGAACTTTCTGCAAAAAATCCTTTGTCCGCTTATCCCGAGGTTCCTGCAAGACTTGCTCGGATGTGCCTAACTCAACTACTTCCCCTTTGTCGAGGTAGCAGACTTGATCTCCAACCTGCTGCGCAAATCCCATTTCGTGAGTAGCAATAACCATGGTCATGTTGGAATCTAAATCTTCTTTCAATTCCTTAACCGTGCTTAATACCTCATTGACTAAAACAGGGTCCAAAGCAGAGGTCACTTCATCTAAGAGCAAGACTCGGGGTGCGATTGCCAGCGCTCGAATAATCGCTACCCGCTGTTGTTGCCCTCCGCTTAATCTATCGGGGAATTGATCGCGCTTATCGAAAAGGCCAAATCGCTTTAGTAAGCGCTCCGCTTTCTCGTCGGCTTCTTCCTTGCTTAGTTTATGAACGATTGTCGGTGAGAGGGTTATGTTCTCCCGCACCGTCATGTGCGGAAAAAGATTAAACGATTGAAAAACCATGGCAATTTTCCGTCGCGCTTTATCAATATCAATCTCAGGATTAGTTAGCTCCTCACCATCTAGATGGATAGCGCCATCATCAATTCCTTCCAGAAGATTGATACACCGCAGTAGGGTGGATTTTCCAGAACCAGATGCGCCAATTAACACTGTTGCACTTCGCTCTGGCACCTCAAAAGAAACACCATTAAGTACTAGCTCAGGACCAAAAGATTTACGAACTGAATCAACGTGCAACGAAATTCTTTTACTCATGCAAGGCCCTGCGCATTCTGTCGCTCTATGGCACGTCGCATTGCGCGATCTGTAAAACGCGTGAGCGGGATAGTCACAATCAAGAAGACGAGCGCCGCCATTACGTATGGCGTGTAGTTGAAGGATCTACTACTGGCAATTTGTGCAGCTCGAACGGCATCAGTCACACCAAGAATTGAGACTAGGCCAGTGTCCTTAATTAGGGAAATTAAATCGTTAAGTAACGGTGGGGTCACTCGACGAAGCGCTTGCGGCAAGACTACGTGTCGTAGAGATTGAAAATTAGATAAACCTAATGAGCGTGCAGCTGCACGTTGACTCGGGTGGACCGTCAAAATTCCACTTCGTAACACTTCGGCCACGTATGCGGTATATGTAATGACCACTGCAATAGTTCCTAGAATCAAGACATTATTTGTTAAGCCTTGGATGCGTAGGGCGGGAATACCAAATCCAACGAGGAGGATTACCAAAATCATTGGTATTCCCCGGAAGAGATCGACATAGACTGTTGCTAAAAAACGAAATGGAGTAAGTGCCGGAGAGCGCGATGTTCGCAAAAGCGCAATCGTGAGTCCCAAAATTGCTACACAGCTAGCAGCAATGACTGTTAACACAACGTTAGTCATAAAACCAAGAAGAATCTTCGGAAGAACCTCTGCCCCATAAACCCAGTTAAAGAAGGTATCGGAGAGACTTTTAAAGCCAGGAGAAGTGACAAGAATAAGGAGTAAGGAACCGAGAACAAGCAGGCTTGAAAAAGCCGAAATCAATCCATATTTGAGCGCCGCTCGTTTCCGATAATCGCGACGTTTCAATTCCCGTTCGCTAGGTTCCCACTCATTCGCAATGCGAGAGCGGGTGCGCCCCTTTCGGAACGCACCCTCCCCTTTACTTCCCTGGCTGTCCTGCCTGCTCTGCCTCATTGCGATCGGTAGGCGTCACACCTTAGGAAAGGTATGGCGCTCCAGCAGCACTTGCCAACCATTTATCGGTAATGGTTTTTAGTTCGCCGCTATCTCGAATGGCATCGACAGCCGAGGTGACGCACTTTGTGAGTGGGCTATCTTTGGCGAGCAATAAACCAGCGCCTTGATCATTTGAATCGCGGTTTTCTACTTGGCCAACAATTATTCCTTTCGGCACTTCAACCGCTGACAGATAGAAGGCAGTTGGCAAATCGACGACTAGGCCGTCAATCTGACCATTCTTTAGCGCTGCTACCGCTGCTGCGTTGTCATTGAATACCTGGGCCTTGAGACCAAATTGTTGCTCAATGGTGTCAAGCGAGGTTGACGCAACTGCTGCGCCCAGTACCGCGCCCTTAGCTTTTAGATCAGCAATCGAAGTAATTCCTTCAATCTTGCTTCCCTTGTACGAGACGATTGATTGATTGGAAAAGTAGTAAGCGCTTGAGAAGTCAACAACCTTCTTGCGCTCATCAGTGATGGAGTACTGCTGAATATTGAAATCGAAAGTCTTTGGTCCAGGAGTGATTGCTGAATCAAAAGTGGTACGAACCCATTTCACTGCCTCGTTTGAGTAACCAAGTTGTTTTGCGACCGCATATGCAACGGCAGCCTCGAAACCTTCTCCCTTTTCAGGAGCGTCGTTAAGCACCCAAGGTTCGTACGCTGGCTCTCCTGTTGCAATAGTTAATGTTCCCGCTTCGAGAGTTTGTAAGCTCTCTGGTGAGCACTCTGTATTAGCTGCACTTGCCGCTGAATCAGATGCTGCAGGCGCTGCAGTATTTGAGCTCTCTGAGCAGCTACTCAGTACGAGCGCAAAAAGCACCAATGTAATTGCTGCAAATTTCTTCTTAAACTTCACTCTGTTATTCGCGTTGAACACGTTTTCCTCGTTTTCCTTTTCCCACATCATGAGCACCACCTTGGCGCCCAGTAATCGGGCCTTGTGATGAAGGGTCAAGGCCCGCGCTTGCCATTTCTGGCCAGGTATCACCCGGAGCACCCCACCGCGGTGGAGGGTTGCCGATCAGCGAGCCGGGGCTTACCACTGATTCTCTTAACCTTGGCGAAAACCTAGCAGAACTCTCACGTTTTTTGGAAATATCCAGGTGGGGCTAGATAGAGTTCGTTGTCATGGGAAGAGCAAATGTTCTAATTCTGCTCGATGCTAGAGATAACATTGCAATCGCTTTGCAAGAACTTCATATTGGACAAGTAATCACACAGCCTGATCTCACCGCTCCCCTGGAAGTTAAAACTGTGATTCCGCGCGGCCACAAAATTGCGCTCACTGAGATAAGTAAGAGTGAACCCATTATCAAATATGGTGAGCGAATGGGACACGCCTACAAACCTATTGAGCGTGGAGCTCACGTGCATACCCATAACGTTATTGGAGACCGGGTATCAACTGAACCAGAAGTTGATGTGACGGAATGATCACTGGTTATCTCAATAACTCTCGTGGATTAGGAGTTCGCTCCCATCAATTGATACTTCCCTCTGTTGTTTGTTCTACTCATTTGGCGAAAAAAATTGCTGACCAGGTTGGGGCCATTACCTTCTCGCATCAACATGGCTGTGGAATTATCGGACCAGATGTAGAAGGAGTTCAGAACTATTTTGTGGCGCTTGCTAGCCACCCGAACGTCAATTCAACGGTAGTGCTCGGACTTGGCTGTGAAACGCTACAAGGCAACGAATTAACTGACAGCATTCGTCAAAATCATCCACAAAGTGAATATGTTGTTATCCAAGAGAGCGCTGGAATGGCAGGAGCGCTTGAATCAAGTATTAATACCGCAGAAGCACTTCGCCGCTCCGCTGCCGCCGCACCTGCAGAAATTCTCCATCTCACAATTGGAGTAGAGGGCTTCCCCGATCAGGTGCTACTCCAGAACTTCACGGCACGGGCTGAAGCATTGGGACATAAAGTCAGAGTGTCTAATATGTATAAAGAGCAAGCTCGGAATTTTGCCGATTTAGTGAGAGAGAAATGTCAGGTAATTATCTCTTTTCCTGATCCGAACCAACCGCCTACGGGGCTACCACTTATTCCAGTTCTTACAGTCGCAAACAAGGATTCGCTCCTCCATCAAGCGCTCGAATCTGAATTTGATGCGATAAGTACGATCGCGCCAGAGCTCTTACTAGAAAAGCTGATCGCTGTGGCCTCGGGCGAATTAACCAAATGCGAACGGCAAAAGATCGGAAATATCGTGGTTCCTCGAATGGTGCGGAGCGTCTAAATGGCAGAACTATCACCATTGATGGGTTTTGAGCGGAAGAATAACCGTTGGGGTTTTCGAAATTACATACTCCTTTTGCCGTTGCATAATGCACTCAATCAAATTGTTGACGATGTTCGAGTAGCTCACCCAGCGCATGAAATTATCACTTCAGTTGCCCATGATTGGAGCGGCGAGGTAGATAGCGATTGGGGTCGAATTTCTCGAACCTTCTCTGGCTTTATTGTTAACCCAAATGTAGCAGCTGCGCTGGTTATCGGGATTGGAACGCCTGCAGAACTTGAAATTGTAAATAGCGCACGATTGCGACGTGAGATGCCAATTGCTTATCTCTCACTAAAAGATAGCGGCAGTTTCGATCAACTCCGTGAAAATATTTCAAAATCCGTTTCAGAAATTTTTCCATTAGTGGCATCTGAGAAACGTAGGCCTGCACCATGGAGTTCAATTGTCCTTGGACTTGAATGCGGTGGCTCTGACGCCTACTCCGGAATCACTGCCAATCCCGCACTCGGCGTAGCCAGTGATCGTTTAGTGGAGTTAGGTGCAACATCTATTCTCGCTGAAACGATGGAGATTCTTGGAGCAGAACATCTCCTTGCTGCACGCGCAAAGACGCCTGAAGTTGGACAGGCAATTATTGATGTAGTTGCACGTTATGAGCGCTCTATCTCATATGAAGGCATCGACATTCGAGGAGCGCAACCAAGTAGGGGCAATATTGAAGGTGGGCTAACAACTCTGGAAGAGAAATCTCTTGGAGCTGCCAAGAAAGCTGGCAACGCACCTTTTACTGGCGTTCTTGATTACGCTCATGTACCTACTGCGCCGGGTTTGTACTTCATGGACACTCCTGGACATGACATTGAACAGCTAACAGGCTTCGCTGCTGCTGATGTGAACGTTGCTGTATTTACCACCGGTCGCGGTACCCCAACCGGTTCTGCAGTAATTCCCACCATTAAGGTCGCAACCAATACTGAAATGGCAACCGCACTCCCCGATTTAATCGATCTCAATGCGGGAACTATCTCCGATGGAAATGAAAGTGTTATCGAAGTAGGTGCGAGAATTTTTCAAGAGATTATCGAAGTAGCAAATGGAAAATTAACCGCAGCGGAAAATGGCGGCCATCGCGAATTTAATCTCTCTCGCCTCTACGGTTCCACGCTATAAAAATTTTATAAGTTCTTCGCAATTTCGATTGGTTTCTGTACCTCAAGTTCCCTTACGAAACGATCCACTAAATCCCATTCTGAATCAACGATTGGATCACGCAACCCTGGCGTCTGCATTA
>DAIRSQ010000041.1:0-7146 GCA_036804325.1 Candidatus Nanopelagicaceae bacterium
GTGCTGGGGTTGGGCCTAGGGCCTCACCGGGGCGGAAGGCTATCAAAAAACCTGAGCCGCCTCGACTCAACTTTTGGCATATGGGAGAACGCAAGGTTCGAGGGGTTTATTCCCGACGGAGATTAGGGCGAGCCTCAGTTACGCGCGGGGCGGAAGGACCTTGAGTAGGCGCTGGGCGACATCGAGGACTTCTACCTCAGACTGGCGAGCGGTGACGCCATCACTGACCATTACGCGACAAAATGGACAGGCGACCGCTACTTGATCGGCTCCGGTCTCAATCGCCTCATCAACTCGATTGAGATTAATTCGCGATCCAAGTTTCTCTTCCATCCACATTCGACCGCCGCCAGCTCCGCAACAGAAGGAGCGATCTTTATTTCGTGGCATCTCAATAAATTGCGCGCCGGTTGCTTCAAGAAGCTCACGCGGTGGTTGATAAATCTCGTTATGGCGACCGAGGTAACAAGGATCGTGATATGTGACGCTCTCCTGCGCCTGCGTGACAGGCTTCAACTTTCCTTCGCGAACTAACTGATTAAGTAATTGGGTGTGGTGGACCATCTCCAATTCAAAACCACTCTGCGCATAATCGCGACCAATAGTGGTGAAGCAATGTGGGCAGGTAACGACAACTTTCTTCACACCACGGGTACCAAACGTTTCTTGCAGAGTTTCGATATTTTCTCTAGAGAGAATTTGATAGAGAAATTCATTGCCAGCGCGACGAGCTGGATCTCCGGTGCACGTTTCACGCTTGCCAAGAACGGCAAATGTCACGCCAGCGCGATAGAGAAGTTCGGCCACCGCTTTCGTTGTCTTCTTGGCGCGTTCTTCATAAGCACCTGCGCATCCAACCCAGAAGAGGTATTCGACATCATCGGGAATTTCACCTTCGAGTACTTGAATTGGAAAATCACACTCAGCAATCCATCCATTTCGATCAGCGCGATTGGCGCCCCAAGGATTGCCTGCTTTCTCCAAATTCTTAAAGGTATTTCCCAACTCACTGGGGAACTCGGACTCAATGAGCACTTGAAAGCGGCGCATATTAATAATGTGATCAGTGTGTTCGATATCTACCGGGCATTCATTAACGCAAGCGCCGCAGGTAGTACATGACCAGAGAACATCTGGCGTGATGGGGCCATCAAGTGCAACTATCGGCGCATCACTCTCTACCTTCGTGAGCGCATGATCTCGCATAGCCATAATTAAAAGCTTTGGCGAGAGCGGTTTTTCAGTATGCCAAGCAGGGCATTGCGATTGGCAGCGGCCGCACTCAGTACAGCTCGCCATATCGAGTAAGCCCTTCCAGGTGATATCGGCGGACTTTCCAATTCCAAAGACATCATCATCTTTGGGATCTTCAAAATCAATTGGTTTGCCATGCGAGAGCATCTCTGGCACCGGGCCAAGTGAATTCCGACCATCAGCAAATCGTTTGAAATAAATATTGAAGAAAGCGAGGAAGCGATGCCACGCAACGCCCATCGTTAGATTGAGAGCAATGACGACAAACCATGTCATCGAAACAATAATTTTTATGAAAGCCACAACAACTATTGAACGTTCAATTGAATCTTGTGATTGATTACTAAAAATATCAATTGCGAAACTCGTCAATGGATAGTTGGCGCTCCATCCCTTAACACCTTCTAAAGCTCCTTCTAACCCGCGGAGCGCAATTACGCAGAAAACAATTGCCAGAATCGTTGCTTCAACGTAATAAGCCTTCCAATTGCCTGATCCGTAAAAGCGAGAGGTACGCCCCCGATTTTTTAGTCGAGTAACCTGGCGGATTCCAATCAAAGTGACTATGCCAATTCCTGTTAACCATGAAATTGCTTCAACAAGCCATAGATACGGCGTGAAATGTCCAAGCCCTGGAATATAAAAATGCGGATCGATTACCTGACCGAAAGCTGTAATTAACGTTCCTAATAGGGCGCCAAAACCAACCATCACAAACCAGTGCGCAATTCCGGTGCCAGTAAAGCGAGTCATCTTGGTGTGCCCTAGGACTTCTCTAGTTAACGTCCGTAGGCGCGCACCTCGTTCACTCGAGCGAGTGGGATCGGGCTGGCCCTTCTTAAAGATCGCAATTAGTTCGCGAACTTTTATCGAAAGTATGGCAATAGCGACTGCGCTGTAGAGATAGGCCAGAATTGCCACAATTAGCATGCCCCTAAGAATACTGGGGTTGGGCGTATAGTCACTCTCAATGGAGAGTAAAAATCGTCATAATTCGGCAGAACTTCGGTGGCCTGCGCTATTTGCAGTCTTGGTAATCATCACACTTCAACTCCTCCTGCCTGAACAACTTGGGTTTGTAAATCTCAAAATTCTTTGTGCTGTTGAACTGGTTATTGCGCTCGTTATTTTTGTTGCAAACCCACGGAGAATTACCGAACATAAACATCAGATATGGATTCTTGGAATATCGTTAAACACTTTGATGTCAATCATCAATGTATTAACGTTACTTAGATTATTTGATCTCCTCATTAATAGAGTTTTCACAGATCCAATACAGGTTCTTTTCTCTGGTGGAAATATTTGGATCTCAAATGTCATCATCTTTAGTTTGTGGTACTGGGAATTTGATTCTGGCGGCGCTGGCAAGCGGGCTACTGGTGGTACAGGAATTCCAGATTTTATGTTTGCCCAGACAGAAAATCCGCACTTAGCGCCAACTGGTTGGCGGCCACATTACGTTGACTACCTCTACTTTTCACTTACCAATGCAAGCGCTTTCAGTCCCACTGATGTGCTACCACTTGCGCGCTGGGCAAAATTACTGATGGCTCTGCAAAGCATGACATCACTTTTCACAGTAATCCTGATTATCGCTCGCGCAATTAACACTTTGCATTAAATGTAATCGGCGATTAATTAGTTACTCTCGTTTGAAAACCAAGTCTTCCAAATGGAGAGCGCCACAATATATAACGGTGCGATGACTAGAATCGGTTTCGCCCACGTCGGGCCATCAGGGAATTGAGCAGATGACCAGGTCAGTGCGACGAAATAAATAACCGCGACTGAGAGCGTAATTGGCCTGAATTTAGTAACTCTGACGATATGTGGAAATTGGACTTTTGAAAGCGATAAACCACAGAGAAAAAGAATGACTAATTGCTTCGTTGCATTATTAGCACCAAGTATTAAGAGAGTTGGAACAACAATATTCCACGCCGCTGGAAAACCGTTAAACCAGTGATCGTCGGTCTCTTGATCGGTTCGCGCAAACCAGAGCGCTCCGGTAAAAATAATCAGCGCTGCAAACCAAAACTCTTGACCTTTGGGAAGCATATTTAATTCAACAAATAACGCGACTGGAACAACTACGCAGGTAACGTAATCAACTACCAAATCAAGAATATGGCCGTTAATTTGTGGTGCATGTGTGGTGATATCAATTCGCCTTGCTAATGGTCCATCAAAGCCATCAATTAATTGACAGATAATCAACCAAATTAGTCCTGATCTGATGTGGCCATTCATAACTGCTCCTAGAGAGAGAAGGCCAGCAATCGCACCGCTTGCAGTAAACGCATGCAATAAGAAACCCTTTTGTGATTGGGTAAGTAGCGGTTCTCGTGCCACGTCTCTCCCTAATTTGATTTATATAAATATTGTGTCGAGCAAGTAAGGAACGATACGCTCTACTTATGTCACTATCCACCACTGGCAAGGAGAGAATCTGGATTCTTCTTGTTGTGCTATACGGAATTGGCAAATCGTTTGTCGTTTGGCATACGTTAGGAAAATATGGAGTCAATGCACTTCTTTATTTAGTCTTTGATATTGGCGCTGCGATTCCATACGGGCTGGCGACAGCACGGGTCGTCATTTATGGACTTGCTCGAGATTGGGGCCGTGTGCGAAGTTGGGGATTAATTGCCCTGGTCACCCACTTCATCCCTGATATCTATATATTTGCCGTCCTCCGAGAGCCACCGCCACTCCTCGTTGATGGCCTGGTCTTTCTAATCGTGATCGTCACCATCGCCGCCTTTATTGGAATCATCCGCCAAATTCAAAAACGGAAGCCCGCTAACCCTCAGGGTTATTGAGGCTGCTTCTCAGGAAAATCTCAGGCAAATCCCGCATCATTGGCTCCACCTAGAGCTGCGAGGAAACTCCGATGGCACCCATCACCCAAGAGACAAAGCAGGATCTCAAACGAATTCTCGTCGTTGATGACGAGCCAAATATCAATGATCTGATTTCAACAAGCCTCAAATTTTCGGGCTTCGATGTTCGGTCGGCGATGAATGGCGCTGAAGCCCTCACCATCGCAGAAGAGTTCAAGCCACATGCGCTTGTCCTTGATGTCATGATGCCAGGAATGAATGGATTCCAAGTTTGCGAAAAACTCCGAAAAGATGGTTTAAGAGTTGGCGTTCTTTTCTTAACGGCGAAGGATTCCACAGATGACAAAGTTACCGGCTTAACAATTGGTGGCGATGATTACATGGTTAAGCCATTTAGTCTTGAAGAATTAATTGCACGTGTCCGAGCGATCTTGCGCCGTACTGGTGATATCGAAATTGATATTGATGATGAGCTGATTCGCTTTGCTGATTTAGAGCTAAATGAAGCCACACACGAGGTACGTCGTGGCGGAAATTTAATTGAACTCTCGCCGACAGAGTTCACGTTGTTACGTTATCTCCTCATCAATGCCGATCGAGTTGTTTCCAAAGCTCAGATTCTTGACCATGTGTGGCAATATGACTTCCGTGGTGATGCGGGAATTGTTGAAACGTACATTTCATATTTGCGGAAAAAGATTGATACATACGAGCCGCAGTTAATTCATACAGTTCGCGGCGTGGGATATCGCCTGAGACTGCCTAGCAAGGTGGCATAAGTATTAAGAATCGTTTTGGTACCGCGAGCCTTAAAAATCGCCTAACAGTAAGCGTTCTCTTGTTGAGCGCAATTGGAATCGGCGTTGCTGATTTTGCAGCACATACTGCGTTAAAGAGTTATCTTATTGGGCGTATTGATGATCAATTAAATTCAGTGGCAGGTGGTTCTTTTCTACGACTTGATCGCGCAGGAATCGAGCCTGACCGAGACGATGATCGAGACGGGGATGGCATAAGCCGCCCGCTACGTCGAGTTCCTTCAGCAATTAGCGTCACGTTGCTCGATCCCAGTGGAGCAATTATTGGCCGACTTGGTGGTGAGTTAAATACTGAACGGGTGGAGCGGGTCGTTGCAGGAATTACGCCAACAACTGTCGCCGAAAAGAAAGGCAAGCCGTTTACCATCATTAGAGATAAAGCACACTTTCGTGTGCTCGCTCGACTATTGCCATCAGGCGCTGGTAGCGCGGTTGCTGCACTCTCACTCGAAGATGTTGAGCGGACTTTAGGAAGGCTCCAATTACTCTTTCTCTTCATCGGGCTTCTCGTCTTGTTATTGGTAGGCGTGGTATCGCGAGTGGCGATTCGAGTAAGCATGAAACCACTAACGGCGGTAGAAAGTACGGCAGAGGCAATCGCAAGTGGTGATCTCTCAGCCCGCTTGCCTGATGCAAAGCCTGACTCTGAAGTTGGGCGCTTGACCGCCTCACTTAACCGAATGCTCTCTCGCATTGAGGAATCTTTTGCTGTGCAAAGACGAAGTGAAGAGAAGCTGCGTCGCTTTGTTGCAGATGCTAGCCATGAGCTTCGAACGCCACTTACCGCTATTCGTGGCTTTGCCGAGCTCCATCGCCAAGGCGCGATTACCGGTGAAGAAAAAACTCGAGAACTAGTTGGAAGAATCGAGGGCGAATCAAAGCGAATGAGCGCACTCGTAGAAGATTTGTTAACACTTGCACGGTTAGATCAAGCGCGACCAATTGCGCATGAGGCAGTAGATATAAAGAAATTGATAGAAGAAGCGGCACAGGCAGTTCGCGCAAGCGCTCCTTATGCAAATATCACGCTTGATCTACCCGATGAAGAATCGTTCATTATTGGCGATTCACTAAAGGTTTACCAAGCAATTCTCAATCTTGCAGCAAATGCCGCAACGCATACGCCAGAGGGAACTCCAATTACGATCTCACTACTTGCACATGAAGAGAGCGTTCAGATAAAAGTACGCGACCTTGGTCCTGGCCTAACACCTGAGCAACAATCGAAAGTCTTTGAACGTTTCTACCGAGTTGATCAATCACGTACCCGCACTGGCGCAGAAGGAAGTGGTTTGGGTCTGTCTATTGTGCAAGCAATTATGGAAGCACATCAGGGAGCAGTTGAGATTGAGAGCGAACTTGGACGAGGTACAACATTTACGTTGACCTTTCCAGTTAGAGAAAATTAATTAATTTTGCTCTGATGAAAGTTAAGCCACGACTTGCTTGGCGTTGGCCCACGTTGTCCTTGATAGCGCGAACCGTAAACTGCGCTGCCGTAAGGATGTTCTGCTGGACTTGAAAGTCGAATCAAGCAGAGTTGGCCAATCTTCATTCCAGGAAATAACTTCACTGGCAAATTAGCAACGTTAGAAAGTTCCAGTGTGATGTGTCCCGAGAAACCTGGATCAATAAACCCTGCGGTTGAATGGGTAAGTAACCCAAGGCGACCAAGAGATGACTTTCCTTCAAGGCGTCCGGCAACATCATCCGGAAGCGTGATCACTTCATAAGTGCTCGCTAAAACAAATTCTCCTGGATGCAAAATAAAGTGCTCATCTGCAGCGACGGCGATCTCACGGGTTAACTCTGGTTGCTCCTTAGATGGATCGATAACCTCATACTTGTGATTCTCAAAAACTCGGAAGAAACGGTCGAGGCGGACATCAACGCTAGAAGGTTGAATCATCGCCTTTTCGAAAGGCTCGACCTTAACCCGGCCAGCCTCAATTTCCGAGCGGATATCGCGATCAGAGAGCAACATGGTTGGCGACCTTACCCCAGATTATCTAGGCTTAGGAAACGTTACACGCGGGCGTAGTGAAATGGCATCACAAGAGCTTCCCAAGCTTTTAGCGCGGGTTCGATTCCCGTCGCCCGCTCCAGGAAATGAAGTTAGATATTGCCTTCGAGTTGGCGAAGCGTTGCAATCCGTTCCTCAATCGGTGGATGCGTAGCAAAGAGGCGAGAGACTGATTTCCCATCGAGCGGTGATTCAATCCAAATAT
>DAIRSQ010000042.1:0-6940 GCA_036804325.1 Candidatus Nanopelagicaceae bacterium
GACAGAGGTGGCTTGAGCGATTCATAAACCTCAACCTTTGGATGAGGGTTCCACAACGTGGGCAGGGTTCTTCATCGCAGCCATACGCATTGAGTTCAATATCAAAATAGCCGCTTTCGCCGTTGACTCTCTTGTACTGCTCATCGATAGAGGTGCCACCGACTGCGATAGCTCGCACCATCACCTCCTGGAGCGAGCGCAAAAGGGTATCGACCTCTTTTTTCGACAGAGCGTTAGCTTGAGTTTCCGGGTGAATTTTTGCTCCCCATAACCCTTCATCTGCATAGATATTTCCGATGCCACTTACCACTGTCTGATTGAGTAGGACACGTTTAATCTCACTTTTTCGAGTACGAATTCTCTCGTTGAGCGTTTCTAGCGAATAACTTTCCAGCGTACCGGCGAATACTTCCATCAGGTCTGGAGCAATATGCGCCACAGATTGTGGAATCAAACTGGCGTTACCTTTTCCTTCGCTCTTCTCATGGCTATCGGCCACTAAATCCTCAAGTGAGAGGTAGCCAAAGGTTCGCTGATCAACGAAATGTAATTCTCGCTTCCCATGAAGAAATTCTATTTTCGCTCGAAGGTGAGTACTCATAGATGCTGCTTCTGAAACGTTTGGCAAATGCACCTGACCGCTCATTCCTAAATGAATTACAAGTGCATGTGGGCGATCAAAGGTAAGCCAAAGAAATTTTCCTCTGCGATTGACCGCTTTAATTTTCGCTCCAATGAGTGCATTTCGAGAACTCTTCAATGAGTGTGATGCAGGGCCACCATTACCTCTAACTGCACGTGGGTGAAGTATTTTTATTGTCGAAATTGTTTTGCCAGGCAGCCAGCGAGCAAGCTCACTACGCACGGTTTCTACTTCAGGTAATTCAGGCACGGCCACTTAATGTAGTGAATGCCAGAGTTGCTGCAATTTGTTCCGCTTCGCGTTTGCTCTTGCCCTCTCCGCGGCCAACTACCTCACCACGTACCCGGACTTGAGCAACAAAGTTCTTGTCGTGATCTGGCCCCGAGTCGGTGACGACATACTCAGGTACGCCAAGGTTTCGCTCTGCTACTAACTCTTGGAGTGCGGTCTTGCCATCTAGTCCCGCACCTTTTTCTAGCGCACTGGAAATTAGAGGTGAGATAAGCGGCAAAATAATATTTCTTGCCCCCTCGAAACCTTTATCTACGTATAGCGCGCCAAAAAGCGCCTCTAATGAATCTGCAAGTATCGAAGCTTTAGAACGTCCGCCGGAACTCTCCTCACCTTTACCAATTTTGATGTGGCCACCTAAGCCAAGGGTTCGTGCTACCTCGGCGAGCGCGGTGGTATTTACAATTCCTGATCGAAGCGGACTTAATCTGCTCTCAGGCAAATCTGGATAGCGCTGATATAGCTCGGAAGTAACAATTAACCCAAGGACGCTATCGCCAAGAAACTCTAAGCGCTCATAAGTGGGAAGGCCGCCTGATTCATATGCGAAGGAGCGGTGGGTAAGCGCTATTTCAAGAAGTTGCTCGTCAATCTCGGCACCGAGAGCCTGAGTAAGGTCGCGATGCATTCTCGTGCTTAAACCTCTAGCGCGTTACGGTCCCGATATGTGCCGCAGGTTGGGCAGGCAATATGTTGAAGTCGTGGTTGACGGCACTGTTCGCAGAGAACGGTATTCGCTGCGGTGGTACGCCACATGCTCCGGCGCCAACGAGTCCGGGCACGGGAGAGCTTTCGCTTTGGTACTGGCATGGGAGAACTATCCCGCATCAGGGGCGAAATTGCCAAAAAACCAGAAAATCGAGAGAAGCCAGAGGGGCTAGAAGGGGTAGATGAGTCAGGGGTTGGCCCGAACTACTCTCCCAGTTTTGGAAGATCGCGGAGTTTGGCCCAGCGTGGATCAACGCTCGCGTGGTTATGGCTAGCTGGATTATCGGGAGCCAATTTCTCCCCACACTCCGGGCAGAGCCCGAGGCATTCTTCGGAGCAATGTGGCGTCAGAGGTAAATCGAGAATGACTGCATCGCGAATAGGTGGCAGTAAATCAACGCGCTCTTCAGAAATTAATAGTGGTTCATCTTCATCTTCATCAAGGTCGCTCGGCAGGGAGTAGTAGTAGAGCTCCTGAATTACTGCGCGAATAGGGAGAGTAATCGGATCTAAACACCGGACACACTCACCCGATGCGATTGATTCAATCTGACAACTTACAAGCACTCCAGTTGATACGGACTCAACTTTTCCCGAAATTGAAATTTCACTCTCAGATTCGATGGCGATGACATCGATTCCAATTCGCTCTGTCGACGGAAAAGTTTTGGCAATTGGCATCATCTCCCCCGGTTGGCGACGAAGATCATGAATTGAGATCGAGAATTCACCAGAATGAGAATTGTGAGCTGTGGTTGCCATTGATGAAAAGAACCCCGTTACTCATCTGCTAACTGCGATAGGACATCTTTCTCGCTCGCGCCGGCAATCCGTTCTCGACCTTTGACCACCGCATCCATCGTCTTGGTGAGTATCACCTCTAACGTAGCGAGGCGCGAGTCGATATATGAATCTACTTCGTCGCGTTGTTCTTGCGCGCTTTGATGAGCTTCGCTCAAAATTCGTTCTGCTTCGCCACGCGCTGCAACCACAATCTCTGTCTGCTCTACTAAACGCGCCGCTTCTTCGCGAGCCATCGCAACAAGCTGCTCTGCACTTACACGCCCCTCTTCGATGATGCCATCACGATCATTGAGCACTTTCGATGCTGCATCAAGATCAGATGGAAGGCTCAACCGAACTTCATCAAGAATTCCAAGTAACTCGCCTCTATGCACAACGCACGATGCGCTTAGTGGAACAGAACGCGCCTCTTCCACCATTGAAATGGCATGTTGCAATTTATCCAGAGATTCCATTTAACGTTTACCTCCTGCTATTCGATCAACAAGCGAGGCATGAACTGGTCCCGGAACATATGTGGTGACATCGCCACCGTATGTCGCCAATTCTTTGACCAATGACGATGAGAGAAAGGAATACTCTGGGCGGGTTGCCATGAAGAGCGTTTCTACCCCGGAGAGTTGACGATTCATCTGTGCCATTTGTAACTCATAATCAAAATCACTAACTGCTCGAAGTCCTTTAACAATCGCGCGAATATCGCGCTCTTTGCAGTAATCAATAAGTAGACCACTCCAGGAATCCACTTTGACGTTTGAGAAATTCTTTACCGTCCCAGCAATCATTTCCATGCGCTCTTCGACAGTAAAGAGTGATCCCTTCGTCTTATTGACGAGGACCGCGACCACGACTTCATCAAACTGCTTACTAGCGCGCTCGATAACATCAAGGTGGCCGTAAGTAATGGGGTCGAAAGAGCCTGGGCAAACCACGCGCATCATGAGGACACGGTAGCAAGCAGTAGTGGGTCAGGGCGAGAAATCAGCTACTAGGGGCGGATAAAGCAAAGTAAACGGCCCCCTCCCCGTACTTTCGCTCCTTTAACGCCACAAGCCCTGGCGGCCACTGAAAAGGCTCAGTTCGAGAAGATCTCTCAACGATAACAATCGCATCACTGGCGAGAATGCCGCACGAAATGATCTTCTCTAGTAATTTCACTATCGCATCGTTTGTCATTTCATATGGTGGATCTATGTACACCACATCACGTAACGGCGCTTTTGAACTTTCAAGTTCTAGAAATGAATCAACGCTCTTTCTAATGACTGAAAATTTTCCCGAAGTTGATTTACTTACCAGTTCGTAATTTGCTCGACAGACAGCAGCTGCCTTTTCATCCTTTTCCACGACAACTACCTCGATTGCTCCGCGAGAGAGCGCCTCTAGACCAACTGCGCCAGTCCCACCAAACAGATCGAGAAAAGCTATCCCTTCACAGGTACCAATCTCGGATTCCAACGAAGAGAAAATTCCTTCACGAGTTCGATCGGAGGTAGGGCGAGTAACTCCTGCCGGTTGTGCGAGCACTCTTCCCTTTGCGCTACCTGCAATGATTCTCATTTTGTTTTGCGCTCTTATGCTTTCTCGATGAAATCAGATCGTTCATCGCGCTCTAATTTTGCCAGTTCATCGCGAAGCGCGCTATGACTTTCCAGCTCTGGATCTTCAGAGACAATCTCCGTTGCTACCTTGCGTGCGCGTTCAATTAATTTTTCATCCCGTAAAACTCTTAACAATCGTAACTGAGAGCGACTACCAGATTGCGCCGTGCCAAGAACATCGCCCTCGCGACGTTGATCTAGGTCTACCCGGGCCAATTCGAAGCCATCATTTGATTTAGCGACAGCCTCTAATCTCTCCATCGCAACGCTCTCCTGATCAACCTTAGTCAGCAGTAAACACAATCCTGCCTTGCTGCCTCGACCAACGCGTCCACGAAGTTGATGAAGCTGGGAGATACCAAAGCGATCAGCATCAGTAATTACCATAACGGTGGCGTTTGGGACATCCACTCCCACTTCAATGACAGTTGTTGCAACTAAGCAATCTATCTTGCCCTCTGAAAAAGAGCGCATCGTTCGATCTTTCTCCTCACTCGTTAACTTTCCATGGAGCAAGCCGACTCGAAGCGCACTTAGCGGACCAGTGGAGAGAAACTCATAGAGCGATTCCACCGAATGGCTAGCTGTGCCCTCATCTTCGCTCTCACTTGATTTCTCGTTTGAATCGCTCGATTCAATGCGAGGTGCAACTACATATGCCTGAGCGCCATTTGTAACTTCTTCAACGATTCGCTGCCAGGCTCGCTCTACATAATGTGGTTTAACTAACTCGTGAATTACATGAGTGGTGATAGGTGAACGACCTCGAGGCAGTTCATTCAATGTTGATATATCCAAATCGCCAAAAACCGTCATTGCAACAGTGCGTGGAATAGGGGTTGCAGTCATCACTAATAAATGTGGTGGAAGTTGCGCCTTCATTTTAAGAGCATCCCGCTGCTCTACTCCAAAACGATGTTGTTCATCGACGACAATTAGACCAAGGTCGGCAAATTCCACTCCTTCGCTCAAAAGTGCATGGGTGCCGATAACAATTCCAGCAGAACCATCTCGTATCTGAGCAAGGACTTCTTTACGGACTGCCGTCGGTGTTGATCCGGTAAGTAAAGCAACTCGAGTAGCGCGATCACTTCCACCTAACATTCCCGCTGTCGCCAATTCGCCAAGCGTTGCAGAGATAGAACGGAAGTGTTGTCCCGCTAAAACCTCGGTGGGAGCAAGGAGCGCTCCTTGTCCTCCAGTATCAACGACTGCCAATAGAGCACGAAGGGCAACAATTGTTTTACCGGAGCCGACTTCTCCTTGTAATAAGCGGTGCATGGGATGTTGGGACTTCATATCGGATTCAATTTCATTACCTACTGCAATTTGGCCCGCCGTTAATTCAAAGGGGAGATTTTTATCGAATATTTCGAGTAATCCACCGCTACGAAAGAGGCGCGGTGTTGCATTTAGAGATTCGAATTGATATCGACGTCGCGCTAAAAGCAATTGCAACGCCAACGCTTCATCGAAAGTTAATCTCTCTAGCGCCTTCTGCGCCGATTCCTGGGAGTCAGGTAGATGGATATCGATTAACGCTTGATGAGCGCTAGGTAAATCTTTTCGATAATTTTCTGACAATGTCTCAGGTATCTCATCAATAACGTCAAGAATTGTTCGGATACATTGACCAATTTTCCAAGAGGGAAACTTCGCTGTGGCTGGATAAACAGGGATCATTTTGCCGGCAAATTCTCCTGCAGCTTCATCGGTATCGGTGCCATCAGGAATCAATAGATATTCTGGATGAGTGAGTTGGCGAACGCCTTTATATGTTGCAATTTTGCCGGCAAATAATCCGGTGCGCCCTACACGCATCTCCCGTTCGCGCCACGCTTGATTAAAAAAGGTAAGTGAAAGCTTCTTCTTTCCATCGCTTACTTTGATTTCAAGAATTGAACCTTTGCGACCGCGCATCGGGCGGTTATTGGTATCGACAATTTCGGCAAGAATGGTAACTACATCACCATCGTGCAATTCATCAATATTGGTAAGTTCGCCCCGGGCAACATATCGACGCGGATAATGTCGCAGTAAGTCCTCAATCGTGGTGTAACCAAAAGAGGTGTTAAGCGCTTTGGCTGTTCGATCGCCAAGTGCCGCAGATAATTTGGCATCTAAGGCAACCATTTACTCAATGCCAATCAAAAGTGGGTACCACGCTTGTCCGCCAAAGTAACTAATTACCTCGAGTTGCGGAAAATCTGCATTTATTCGTGCGGTTAATAACTCAATCACTAATTCATCTACCTCAAGCCCTGATACAAGAGTTATTAAGTGTGTGGCGTTATCAATCTGACTCGTGAGTGCTTGGTAAGCAACGTCCACAAGGTCATCGCCATATGAAATAACTTGACGGTCAAAAAGCGCAATCACGCTTCCGCGTTTGATAGGAAGGCCAGCGCTCTCCATATCACGAGGCGCAGTTGCAATGGTGATTGAACGGGTGCCAGTTGCGGCCGCTTCCATCATCAAAACTTCACCTGAGAAATCTTCGACAAGATTTTCAGAATGGGTCGAGATTGCGGCAAGAGCCTGCAATGGTGAGTGAGATTTGATTACCGCTGCTTTCGCGCCGCCCCTATGTAAAGTTTCTGCTGCTTTAATAGCGCTCTCATAACCATGTAAGTCATGGGGAATTAAAACTACCTCTTGCGCATCCCCGGCGGCTTGCACCCACTCTTCTGGTCCTACTCGCCTGGAATCGAAGGCCTTGATGACTGTTAATCCAGATTCTTCCATCAACTCCACAAAGCCCGGGCCGTTAGCCACAGTTATCAAAATTCTTTGGCTTGGACAAGTTTTTCCAGTTAACGATGTAATACGAATGTTATTTGGTTGACCAATAACTCTTCCAAGAGCCAGCGCTTCGTCAGCAAAATCGGTATGA
>DAIRSQ010000043.1:0-6801 GCA_036804325.1 Candidatus Nanopelagicaceae bacterium
ACTAAATCCCATTCTGAATCAACGATTGGATCACGCAACCCTGGCGTCTGCATTATCTCTGCCACAGGATTCTTGCCCCTGGATCGCGTCATCAATTCATCTACTAGGGGGTCTACAATCGAAAGACCACTTCGTAGAAACGAGATCCACAAAGCGATAGCAAAAGCGACGCGCTCACGAGGTAAATTTTCTCTAGCTAGTTGGTTGAGGGTTCTAAATAAACGTTGTGGAAGTTTAGCTGAACCATCCATCGCTATCTGTGCGCTCCGATGAAGAACTGCGCTATTCGATATTCGAATTCGAGCGGTTTCACTGTAATCATCTATGTTAATACCTGTAGGCGGAATAAATGATTTACCAATCTGCTGTTGCAGTCGACTTACAAAAGCCTCCCAGATTGGCAACTGCATCGCCTGAAAAACAAATTCGATGTTCGATAGTTGACTAAAGTAGGCGGTCGTGGAGTGAGCGCCATTAAAAAGTCGTAATTTTAATTGTTCGTATTGTTCGACTTCGCTTGAGATTTCAATATCTAATTGAGATAAATCATAAGGAGACTCGTGCGGGGCAACTACCCATTGTCGGTACGGCTCAGTAGAAATCAAAGAATTGTCACGGTATCCATATTCGCTGGAAAATCTTTCAATTGCTTCTGGCGTGATAGCTGGCACTATCCGATCAACCATTGAATTCGGTGTAGCCATGTTGGTCAGCCACTCCTGAAATGACGGTGCGAGATACCGAACAGCTGCACTTTCAAAAATTTTTTCTCGCAGAAATGCTCCGTTGTTCGGCAAGTTATCGCATGAAATTAATGTCGGCGTCGGCAGCTCGGCCTGAAAACGCAAAAGTAGAAGATCCAAGAGTCGATTGGGCATCGAATTACGGTCAGTTCCTGATATGTAAGCTTTCTCGGTTACTGTGATAGTGATTATTTTCAACTCATCTGAGGTCGCTGCGTACCGTAATTCTGAGTTCTCAATATCAAAGAGTGACCCACCAAATAACGAACTAACAATTTTTGGGTCTTGCTTGCTCCCTGCGCGCGCATTCACTGTGTAAATAAAATTCTGCTGACGAAGTAAATCGGTTACCTGGCTGCTCCGTGGGGATATTCCGTAAATACCCCACTCTCCAAGATCATTTCGAAGTGCATCATCGAAATAGACCGCCTGATGTCCGCGATGAAAAGCGCCTAAACCAAAGTGAATGACCCCAATACTTCTACCATCACGTTGATAGGGGCTTATCAAAGCCGAACTTGTCATAAATTAAAGAAGTCCTTGGACAAGTGATAGGCAATTTGATCCGCCAAGAATCGAGCATCATCTTCTGAAAGGCGGTGGTCGAGAACTAAGTCAGCAAGGTATCCAGCTTCGCATCGTCGAGCTACATCGTGTCGAACGGGTATTGATAAAAAGGCGCGAGTGTCGTCGATAAAACCAATGGTATTGAGATAACCAGCGGTTTCTACAGTCGCATCACGCCAGCGACGAATGCCATTTAGGCTGTCGTGGAACCACCATGGGGGCCCGAGTTTTACCGATGGAAATGCACCGGCAAGTGGTGCAAGCTCCCTGGAATATGTTGATTCATCAAGGGTAAAGAGTGCAATTTTGAAATTCTTTTCGAATCCAAACTTATTTAACAGTGGGCGTAGGTTATTGGTGAACTCTGCCTTTATCGGGATATCAAAACCTCTATCCGGACCATATTTTTTATAAATCGCTGACGAGTAATTTCGGGCAGACCCCGGGTGAAGCTGCATTACCAGTCCATCATCAACTGACATCTGAGCATGTTCCATCAACATCACGCCACGGAATAGCTCCGCTTCGTGTGAAGTTAATTCTTTTGATTGCGCCTTTTTAAATAAATTTTCTTTTTCACCTTCATCTAATTCGATTGTAAAGGCAGAGGGCACGCCGTGATCGGTCGCCTTTGCACCGCAGGCAATAAATTTGTCGCGGGCAACTCGCAGAGCCTTTCTCAATTCTACAAATGATGTAATGGAAATATCCGTGGATTTCTCAAGGTCTGCAATTGCGCTATGCCAATCTGGTCGTTCTGGATTGCTCACGTCATCAGGTCGGAAGGTGGGAATAACTTTTTGAGCTAGCGCGGTATTTGCCAGCGCTTTATGGTGAGAGAGCGAATCGCTGGTGCCATCGGTAGTTGCGAGAATTTCGATACGAAACTTTTCAAAAAGGGTCTGTGGCAAAAATTCGCTATCTGCCAGCACTTTCGAAACCAGTTGATAAATTTTCTCGGCGTTTACTGGGTTAAACGGAATTTCAATATGGAAAATCTCAGTAAGTATCTCTTCAAACCAGATTCGCGATGGCGTGCCAGCAAAAGCTCTCCAATTGGCGGCCAGTATTTTCCAAATATCTTCTGGGTTAAGACCTAATTGAACTCCCCCAGGTTGAGTTGGGATATCGAGCTCCTCGTAACTAATTCCCTGACTTACCAACATCCGAGTGATGTAGTGGTCGGGAGTAATCAACAGCGCAACAGGATCGGGAAAAGGCGAGTTTTCGGCAAGAAGCGCGGGATTGATATGGCCATGGGGAGCAAGGATGGGAAAGGCAGACATTTGCTGGTAGAGCTCGCGAGCAAAAGGCAGTGCTTCCGAGCTACATCCGAGATAGCGATCGTGGCGCTGCCTAGACATTGTGCGCTAGCCAATCAAAGGCTTCTTCTTGCATAGGAAGAGTAAAGGAGTGGCGCACAGGATAAAACTCTCCGCGATAGCGCCCTGCGCCGCCATCATTTTTGGTAAGCGCGTCATGGGCGTCGGCCATCCCCTCTTTGGTAAAGAGTTGATCGTCACCGCAGTACTGAACAAATAATGGAGTCTTTGAAATCATCGCAACCTCTGGCCACTCAGCTCTGCTAGCCAAGTTAAAGGGAAAGAACATCCATGAATGCGGCGTGATGTGTTCATGGAGCATCGATGAATAGGTGGCCATCGCTCCTGTTGAGACCACTGCGCGAAGCTCTGGATTGGTCGCGTGGAGAAAGAGCGCCCTGCAGCCACCGCCGGAGAGACCAATGACCGAGAGCGGTCCGACAATTTCTGGCAATCTCTTTGCAACCTCTAACGCAACCTGGTCGTCGAAATTGAGAATGCCGGCCATTGTGGCGCCATACAAGCTCAAGTATTTATTTAAGGAGAGCGATTCAAACATGACCGAGAGATTTTCAAACTCAGATGTTTCGGCCGAGCCATGGATCTCTTTCACTCTCGGCGGTAACTCATTGAGTGCGAAACCTCGTGAGCCCCAAGGAAAACAATCATGTACCAATACCGCAAACCCACGTTTGGCCAATTCATTCGCTGGTGCGCGATTTCCATAATGATCGCGACGGACCCACATCGCGCTCTCTGGCAATTGTTGAGAAGAGCGCTGAGCCACCTTCTCTTTTCCAAACTCCTTCAGATCATCGTGGCTGTGGAGATATAAAACACCTGGAAGTGGAGCTGTTGCATTTGCTGGCTTGAGTAGAAATGCCTTGGTCTCTTTCCCCCAGCCTGTATTCCACGCAAGCGTTGTGATGCGAACCCCTTCGAACTCCACCTCTTCTTCACGTCGAACTTCAATATTCTTTGGAATAGCTGGCGCTTTACCGAGAAAAGAAAGGAGCTCCTCTCGAGTAATACGTGAACTATGTGGGCCTCCGAAATTAAGTGCGCGACCTAAATCTTCTAAAGGACTTCCTGATAGTTCTCCCATATCGCCAGCCTAACGGTTAGCCCAAGGAGTTTTCGAGAGCGCAAGATGAATAATGATTCCGATTACCACTGCGCGAATCAGATCTAACGCCACGGTGCTGATGGTGGTAACTATCATGGTGAAGGCATTGACCTTTGTTGTCACCAATGCCTCGAGAATAATCTTCGGTCGAACCATTCGAAGCGCAGTCACTATCAAAATGCCTGCAAGTGCGCTAACTGGAATTCGTGAAACCAGGGGCGCAAGGAGAAGGATGGATGATAAGAGAAAGAGTGCATGTGCCATTGAGGCAAGCCTCGTCCGGGCACCAGAACGAACATTTACTGCAGTTCTTGCGATTGCACCAGTGGCGGGAATTCCGCCCATCATTGCTGATGCCATTGTTGCTAAGCCTTGTCCAAACAACTCACGATTACTATCAAAAACTTTCGATGGAGAAACTTCTGCTCTTTCACCTTCTAAATCACGGGTATGAGCAAGTCCCTCTGCAACCTTCCCCGATAAGACAGATTCAATTGCTCCTAAAGCAAAGACGGCTAGCGCGCTCGTTGCAATTACAGACCAACTATCTGAAGGGAAGTGTGGCAGTGCAGGTAGTGGCAAAGTTCGAGGAAGTGCTCCGATTTCAAGAACTGAAAGTTGGAATGCTGCAGTAATAAAGGTGCAGAAAAGAACGGTCACAATACTTGCCGGTACTTTAGGGAAAATTTTTGGAGCAAGAAGCATCGTCATTACTGCAAGAGAGGCAACAAAAAGCGCGTGTGCATGAAATTGCGAACCTGATAACTGCTCAATGCTCTTCCAGGCCACTAGGTAAGCATTGCCTCCCTTTGGTTTTTCAATATCCAATGCGAGCGGAACTTGTTGCAGAGCAATCACTATTCCAATTCCCGCCGTGAAGCCCTCTAGCACCGACCAGGGAATACGGGCAAAGATACTTCCAGCGCGTAGAAGTCCTGCGATAACCGAAAGCGCGCCTGCAATTAATCCCACTATCGCGATAATCGAAACGCCATAGCGTTCAACAATAGGAACAAGGACCACGGTCATCGCGCCCGTTGGTCCACTTACCTGAAAACGTGATCCCCCAAAAAGGGCTGCGATAAATCCTGCGACTATCGCGGTGATGATTCCCGAGGTGGCGCCAGTTCCCGTTGCGATTCCAAAACCTAAGGCAAGGGGAAGGGCAACGACCCCTACTGATATCCCTGCAAGGAGATCGATGCGCCAATGTGAGCTCGCACCTCTGAAATCAGCTCGAGATGGGAGGAGATTGAGAGAGCGCAGCGGTTTCTCGCTATTAGAAAAAAACTTTTGCGGCACTTCATCACGGTATCGCACCCGATTTCTGTGAGTCGAGTTGTAGTTGCAAATCATTTGCAATAACCTGTGGAAGTGAGTAAATCAGCGGGTCCCCGCTCTCTTCGCCACCATCTCAAATTTGAACGCTCCGAGCTTCCCGCCCTCTTTGGTGTGCTGGGGACAGTAGTCGCCCTCCACATCATTGGCTGGGGCCTCTTTATTTACTACAACTCCAATCCCGCATACCACGACCTGGTAAATGGCCAAGGCGCCCTGATCTACGCAGGAGCTGGCGCACTTGCCTACTCCTTTGGCCTTCGCCATGCATTCGATGCCGACCATATTTCGGCAATCGATGACACCACGAGATTGATGCTCGCAAAGGGAAAGAAGCCTCTTGGCGTTGGACTCTTCTTCTCGCTCGGCCACTCCACGATTGTTCTTGGACTCTCGATTGGCGTAGCGGTTGCAGCAAAACAAGCAATTAAATTCCAAAAAGATTTTGCTGAGACCGGCGGAATCATCGGAGCTTCTGTGTCGGGATTCTTTCTCTACCTCGTTGGAATTTTGAACCTGGTTATTTTGGTAGGAATCATTAAGGTCTGGCGGGCGGCAAAGAGTGGAAAGTTTTCTCATGAGCACCTCGAAGAGCTACTCAATGAACGCGGACTTATGCGTCGAATCTTTCGAGGGAAATTTAAAAAAGGTTTTGATAAATCGTGGCAGCTATACCCGGTGGGCGTCCTCTTTGGACTTGGTTTTGATACTGCTACCGAAGTAGCGCTTTTAGCGCTATCAGCCACCGCTGCGGTCGGAGTTGTTGGCGGAAGTTTGCCACCACTTGCCATCATTGCGTTACCAATTATTTTTGCTGCAGGAATGTCGCTGATGGATTCGCTTGATGGCATCTTTATGACTAAAGCCTATTCATGGGCCTTTACTTCCCCCCTCCGGAAGATTTATTACAACTTAACAACAACTGGAATTTCGATATTTGTCGCTCTTGTTATCGGGACAATTCAAATAATCCACGTACTCGCATCTCTCACAAATCTCGGTGAATACCAGCCCTTTGCGTACATCAATAACTTAGACCTGGGAAACCTTGGCTATTTCATCGTTGCAAGCTTTGTTCTAGCTTGGTTGCTAAGCGTACTTATTTGGCGCGCAGGTAATTATGAAACGCGTTTCTCCTCAGGAATTCAAGAAACTGAGCACACTCATACTGATTTACATCTAAAGGATTAACTGGGAATTTAATCGAGGAAGAAGTCGAGCAAGAAATCTTTAGTTCCAGGCACAACTGCATACTTATCGAGATCGGTAATGCCAGCGCTTGCGAGAACCTCATCATCCACAAGGAACTCCCCCGTCCTTGGCCCTCCAGCGAGAATCACATGTGCTGCATCGGCGAGGATCTCAGGTTTTCTGCATGCTGTGGTATCAACTCCTGGAATCATTTGAAGCGCCGCGGTGTCAATCGCAGTTCTCGGCCAGAGAGCATTCACGCTAATCCCATCGCGCCTTAACTCATCTGCCAATCCCAACACACACATACTCATCCCATACTTCGCCATCGTGTAGGCCAAATGATTCTTAAACCATTTTGATTTCATCGATAGCGGTGGTGACATCATCAATATGTGTGGGTTACGACCCGCTTTTGCCGATTCCTTGAGAGCAGGTATTGCCGCTTGAGAGGTAAGAAAGGTAGCGCGGACATTTACCGAGAACATGAGATCAAATCGCTTTGCCGGAGTTT
>DAIRSQ010000044.1:0-6789 GCA_036804325.1 Candidatus Nanopelagicaceae bacterium
AATTTAAGTGCCTCACGTATTTGAGGTGTGATTATTCGTTGGTTCAGCATCTCTTCACTCACATTAAACGAGGCCAGTTCATCGAGTGGAAGGTAGATTCGCCCACGATCGAGATCTTCAGCGACGTCTCGAATAAAATTTGCAAGTTGAAATGCGACGCCGAGATTCTCTGCCGCTGGATAAGCCTCTTCAGAGAGCGGCCCCAAAATTGGCACCATCTCTAATCCAATAACTGCTGCAGAGCCATAGACGTACTCCATCAACTCTTCAAATGTGTGATATCTCGAAACAGTGATATCCATCGACATAGAGTGCAAGAAGGCGCGAAAGTGATCGAGTGGGATTTTAAATCGCTGCACTGTATCGACGAGCGCAGCGCCAATGTGATCTTTACTTACGCCAAGCTCTAAATCTCTGATAATTCCAGCGCTCCAAGTGGAGAGCGCTTCTGCTTTCTCTTGTGGACTCAAGGTTGATTGGAGGTCATCAACTATTTCGTCTGCATAGCGAGCAAATCCATAAAGGGCATGGACAAAGGGTCGCTTAGCGGGCGGCAGTAATAGCGTCGCTAAGTAATACGTTTTGCCATGTAAGGAATTGAGCCTTTTACATTCAGCGTATGACGCTCGCAATTCAGGGGTGAAAATTTCAGCTGCATCAAGTTCGCGCGCGCTCATTTTCCGATAATTCTCTCAGCCGCCAATTTTCCTGAGATCAACACCATCGGTACGCCAACGCCAGGTTGGGTTCCAGATCCAGTAAAGACAACATTGTCGATACCGCGGGCGAGGTTTCGAGGACGGAATGGTCCGGTTTGGAAAAATGTATGTGCGCTGGCAAATGGTGCACCAGCTTCCATTCCCTGGGCGCGCCATTCAACGGGAGTTGTTAAATGTTCGACTTCAATGCCTGAAGAAAAGTCTGTATATCCACGAGCTTCAAGTGTGCGAATCATTTCATCGCGATAACGGTTTCGCTCTTTGCTCCAGTTGATATCTGAATTGAGGTTTGGAGTAGGAAAGAGCACGTAGTACGAAGATTTTCCGGCAGGGGCGAGCGCTGGATCATCGTAGGTAGGCACGGTCACCAGCAATGAAGGGTCTGACATAAAAGTTTTCTTATTAATTAATTCATCAAAGACGCCATCCCAGGATTGACCAAAATGAATATTGTGATGAGCGATATGGTCATAATGCTTGTTAGAGCCAATGAGCATCACCGCACATGAAGGTGAGTAATTTAATCGCTTCACATCAAGAGGTTCTTTGTTGAGCAACTCCTTATAAGCGATAGGTAGATCTGGATTTAAGACAACGACATCGCCGGGGATAAACTCATCGCTATCGGTGATCACCCCCGTGGCACGTCCGCCTTTTGTGGCAACGCTTTTTACCGTCGTGGAGTAGCGAATCTTGACGCCATGTTTTTCTGCTGCACCAGCGAGCGCCCGCGGGAGAGCGTGCATGCCGCCCTTCGGAAAGAAAACTCCATTGACCGAATCCATATAAGCGATGACCGCGTAAATCGCGAGAGCTTGCTGTGGGCTAACTCCGGCATACATCGCTTGGAATGAGTACACCTTTTGTGTTCTCGGGTCTTTTAAATATTGGTTTACTTTAGGGGCGAGCCTTCTAAAGCCGCCGATTGCAATTAACCGAGCAAGATTTGGCGTGAGTAAGTTAAGCGGCGAGTCGATATTTTTATCAATGAAATCATTCATCTCATATTTGTATAACTTCGTTACAAAATCAACGTATCTCCGATAACCAAGCGCCTCAGAGGGACTGATAACGCGCGCGATCTCCTCTTCCATCTCAGCAGTGTCGGGGAATACATCAAGTTGTGAACCATCATGATAAAAGGCTCGATAAAGTGGGCGAAGTGGTATTAGTTCTAGCCAGTCAGAGAGTTTTTCCCCTACGCAGGCAAGAGCATCTTCAATGAGCGAGGGCATAGTTAATACAGTTGGGCCGGTATCAAAGCGATAACCCTGATCGACTAGTAAGCCATTTCTTCCGCCCGGCACCGATTCACGTTCGATGATTGTTACTTCGCGCCCTGCTCCGGCTAAGCGAAGCGCCGCGCTGAGGCCACCAAGTCCAGCGCCAACGACAATTACTTTGTCAGTTGGCCCTGAAACTTTTCGCATTACGCGCTCCTTTGGGTTGCCCTAATTGCAAGCTCGGAGAGAAGTTCTCGTCCTGCACTTGTTATCCGTGGATTCTTAATGGCTTCTAAGGCAAGGATAGTTTTCTCTTCAATTAATTTCTCGATGAAATCAACGGCGCCAACGCTTTGAATCGCTCCACGCATGACATTTATCTCATCCATGGTCAGATTCTTCTTCCCAAACAGTTCGAAGAACTCCTGACTTTCCGAGGTCGAGAAGCGCTCTTGTGCATAAGCAACGAGCGCAGTTCTTTTCCCTTCAATGAGATCATCTCCCGCCGGTTTGCCGGTAAGTGAGCTATCTCCGAAGACGCCAAGCAAGTCATCTCGCAGTTGGAATGCAATTCCTAGAGGAATGCCATATTCGCTATAAATCGTAAGTAGCTCTGACTCTGCGCCAGCGAGCGCGCCACCAAAATGGAGCGGACGTTCAATCGTGTACTTACCTGATTTAAAGGTAGCGATTTTGAGCGCATCGGCTACCGACATTTCAGGTCGACTACCGCCATGCATATCTAGGTATTGGCCAGCCATTAATTCCACGCGCATGATGTCAAAAATTGGATTGACTGCTCTGAGTTGAATATCGGTAAGGCCCGCAAAGTTAAGGGCTTGCGTGGACCAAACGAGCGCGAGATCTCCAAGGAGTAGCGCGGTAGCGCTCCCGAAATTTTCGCTATTTCCATGGCCACCTCTTGCTTTATGGCTCTCTTCAAAGCGACGGTGCATCGATGGGGCGCCGCGACGAGTATCGGAGCCATCCATCATGTCGTCATGGATAAGCGCACATGCTTGGAGCAACTCCAAACTCGCTGCCGCTCTATAAATTGTGGACTCACTCGCAGAACCACCAGCGCCGAGGTAGCCAGCGACTGCAAAGAGGGGGCGTAAGCGCTTGCCGCCAATGAGAAATTCTTTGAGGGCGTTACTGACCTCTATCAGCTCGGGATCGATGGCTGTTAACTCGCGATGGGCCCCGGTGAGAAAGTGCTCAAGGGCGCGGTCAATCTCTAAACGAGAGCCAGAAAGCATGAAGCAACGCTACCCTGACTGCCGTGAACTCCTCGACAGGTCTCTCGTTTGAGTTCTTCCCGCCGAAGGATGGCGCTGGGGAAGAGCGGCTGTGGGAGACATTGGCGCAGCTTTCAGAGATCTCGCCAGATTTTGTAGCTGTCACCTACGGCGCCGGTGGAAGTACTCGAGATCGGACCACACGCATTACATCGGAGATAACCGTTCGAACAGGAATTCCCACAGTTGCACATTTAACGTGTGTGGGGGCAACGCGAACTGAAATCCGTGGCGTTCTCGAACAATATAAAGATGCAGGTATCTCGCGAGTGCTCGCTTTGCGAGGAGATCCTCCTGGAGGGCCGAGTAGTCAATGGATTTCCACCCCCCAAGGTTTCGATCATGCTGATCAATTAGTTCTACTTGCGCGTGAAATGGGTTTTGAAGTAGGAGTTGCAGTCTTTCCTGATGGCCATCCAGCAAGTGCAAATCGAGCTGAAGATCTTGCTACTTTGCGAAGAAAAGCAGAGGCTGGAGCCACTTTTGCAATTTCACAATTTTTCTTTGATGTTCGCTCTTGGCAACGATTAATGAACGAGGTGGAAAGTGCGGGACTCGACCTCAACTTAATCCCTGGAATTATGCCAGTGACGAATGTCAAGCAAATAATTCGCTTTGCAGAACTTTCAGGAACAGAGATTCCTCAGGCAATTCGCTCTCGCTTCGAAGCTGCTGCCGAAAATCCACTTGAAGTTCAGAAAATCGGGGTGGAAGTTGCCACAACGTTCTGTCAGGAACTTTTGGATAGCGGCGTTAACTCACTTCACTTCTTCACCTTGAATTCCTCGCCGGCAACGAGAGAAGTTGTCGCAAATCTAGGAATTCGCCCATGAAGCGCGCGGAATATCTTCAACAGTGGTCGATACTCCACGGATTCGAAGCAGGTAGCGAAATTGCGGGTATTGCTCGCGGTTATCTAACGTTAAATTATTTTCTTGTTAAACCTTTCGTATTTCTTCGAGTATCTCCACATGTAGTCACGATCCTTGGACCATTAATTGCCGCAGGCGCCTTATTTATAGAGAGCAATGCGCTCAAAGCTTTTCTTATTTTAATCTCACTAATAGTTGATGGATTTGATGGCGCGGTTGCATTGATACGAGATAAAGCATCAGCAATTGGCGCCGTCTGGGATGGAATTATTGATCGCGTTACTGAGCTCCTGTGGATTGGCGCTCTTTATTACGCAGGAATCTCTCCAGCGCTACTTCTTGCGATTTGGGTAGTGGTAGCAACTCAAGAGTATGGGCGAGCAAAACTCAATCATGTACTAGGTGCGAAGTCCGGAGTTCTAGGGGTGGTCACGATATGCGAACGCCCAGTTAGAGGCCTACTCGTTGCCTTTGGTTTTCTCGGTCAAATCTTTTTCGCAGAGACTCTTCTTTGGATCTCAGTAATTTGGCTGGCGATGCAGAGCGTTGCAATAACGCAATTTATTCTCGCCGCAAAGAAGTTATTGCATCAGCCACAATCTCACCACTAATTCCCACTAGTGGAACGCCACCTCCGGGATGTGCAGAGCCACCAACTAGATATAAACCTTTTATTGGTGATCTATTTGAAGCGCGATTAAAAGCAGCGTTGGCACCGTTACTGGATTTCCCATAAATGGCACCACCAGGCGCATTAAAGAGCCTCTCGATGTCCGCGGGCGAGCGATAAATAATTTTTTCAATTCGCGATTTATCGAGCAATCCGCGATCCACTAAAAGATTGACAAGAAGTTCGCTATAGTGCTGCGCGACTCCAGGGGCGAGCCAATCAAAACCGTCACCGCTAGTACCGTGGCGAGGGGCATTAACGAGAACAAACCACGATTCATGATTTGCTGACGGTGACATAGTTAAATCTTGTGGCGAACAGATGTAGAGCGTCGGATCATCAACCGGGGTTTGTGATGTAAATAGTGAATTAAATTCAGCATCGTAATCAGCTGGAAAAGAGACGGTGTGATGTTTTTGCTCGGGATTTCTTCCAGTTAAGCCTAAAAGCAGATAGAAACCAGAGAACGAAGGGGTGGCTCGATTAAGTTTCTTCCGCTCATTTTTTGTTTTTCGGTGAGGGGAGAGTAGTTTTTCATATGTTATTTGGGCATCAACATTGCTGATTACATGGTTAGCAAAATATGTTTTCCCATTATTTAAGGTAATGCCGGTTACTTGTGAGCCTGCAGTGGTAATCGAGCACACATCGCTATTGAGGTGTATTTCGATACCGAGGGCTCGTGCTCTCCGCTCTAACGCAGCCGTTAATTGGCCAATTCCACCTTCGATATGCCATGCGCCAAAAACCTGTTCGATATAAGCGATGGTCAATAGCACTGCGGGGGCCTGTCGCGGATCTGAGCCAGTGTAAGTCGCATACCGATCAATGAGCGTGACCAGTTCTGGAGTGCTGAGATAGCGCTTGGCCATATCTCGGAGCGATGTAAATGGTGCGATTGTTTTTAGGCTCGAAAGAAATCCCGGCCTACGAAGTAAGGGTAGAAAGCCGCGGAGTTCAGATTCGACAAAAGGCTCTCGAGAAACATCCCACATAGCAGCGGCGCGATCCATCAACGCGCTCCACTCTCGGGCGCTCTCTTCTCCAAACGTTTCTGCTATCGCCTCAACAACTCCAGCTCGAGAAGCATTCGGAAGGGTAAGGCGTTTTCCGCTCGCAAAGTGGTAATCAAATGCTGGATCTACCGGTTGCAGCGTTAACTCACTCTCTAAGGGGGCGCCAGTTTTGAGAAAGAGATCGCGATACACGGCAGGAAGCGTTAAGAGAGACGGTCCAGTATCAAATGAGTGGCCATCAAATTCTTCAACTCGACATTTTCCACCAACGCTGGCGGAGCGTTCAAAGAGTTGCACGCGAAAGCCTTGCTTAGCGAGCCTAATTGCAGCGCTTAAACCACCAAGACCACCACCGATAACTATCACAGAGTTATCTGGCGTTATTGCAGACTTTTGATTCATAGCGCTCGCGATTTCCATTCCAAACGATTTTTTCGCTTTAGCCACCACGAGCGAAGAATCAAATAACAGAGAATTGCGATCGCAACAGGATGAAATAGCGCGCTCGTTAAAGATGATTGGCTACGTAGCGCTGCCATTATTCGAGAGACGAGTGCGCACAATAGAAGGGAGATGCCCCACTGCCAACCAAGTAGCGCGATGAAAAATGGAAATATATAAAGCGAGAAGAGAAAGATGATGACAAGGAGCGAACCAGAGAAGGAACCAAATGCAGACCAGAGAGATTTAGAGTAACCATTTCGCAGCTCAGCCCATGAGCGATACATCCGGCACTCTGCGACATGGCTGCCGTCGATGACATTTCCGTGAAAGCCACTTCGTTTCATCTGCCGTGCAAGGTGAATATCGTCGAGAACTTCTTCATGGATAGCTTTATGGCCACCTGAAGTGAAGTATGAGTCTGTCTCCAAAATAAGAAATTGCCCATTGGCGGCAGTCAGTTCAGGTCGAAGGGATTTCTCTGCGATCCGCAACGGTAGCGTGGTGATCCAACTCCACTGGAGGAGTGGCTGGATTAACCATTCGGAAA
>DAIRSQ010000045.1:0-6453 GCA_036804325.1 Candidatus Nanopelagicaceae bacterium
CCCTTTACTGAGATACGCATTGTTTATTTGCGAATTCCTAACTCTGGTTTTGTCGAGCTGCTCGAATATCGCGGTCTTGAGCGACAACCAGCGTCATCTCGTCCATCAGATTATGGAGCAGGGCACCTCTGTCTTTACGTCGATGATATTGATGCGCTCGTTACCCGGATGCACAGTTTGGGTTACTCATCACGGAGCGAAGCCGCGGTCGATATCGTTGCTGGTCCAAACATTGGCGCGAAAGTCGTGTATCTCATTGATCCCGATGGCTATTGCATTGAGCTCTTTCAAAAACCGGTAAAGCCTTAAAACATCACGCTTCCGCCATCTTGGCTAAGCGCTTGACCGGTGATGTATTTCGCTTCATCGGTAATAAGAAAGTGAATTAATCCAGCGATCTCTGCCGGCTTTGCTGCGCGCTTCATCGGAATTCCGTTGAGTCGATCAGCCTCTAGTTCGCTGTAGGGAGTTTCGCGCAATTCTGATAGTCGATGAAGAACATGCTCTTGCATCGGCGTATCAGTGATCCCTGGGAGAACTGCATTGACATTGATATTTCGGGGCGCGAGTACATGTGCCCATGAACGAGTCATAGCAAGAAGTGCAGTCTTTGATGAGGCATAGATTGCAGTCTCTGGAGTTACTGTGAGCCGGGCAGATACCGACGAGAGATTCACAATGGAGCCGCCATCAGCCATCACTTCACTTAAATGGCTCATCAAATACCAAGGCGCCTCTACATTAACTGCATAAATATCTCGAATATCTTGCGTGGTGAATTCGCGAATCTTCTTCAATCGAATGAGCGCAGCGCCATTTATGAGCGCGTGTGCACCTTTACCAGCTTTCACAACCTCAGCGCGACCTTGATCATTAGAGAGATCAACAACTAAAGGTTCAATTCCAGAAACTTGCGCCAATTTTTCGCCATTGATATCAACGCCGATTACTCGCATTCCTTCATCACGAAGACGCTCTGCTACCGCTCGACAAATACCGCTTGATGCGCCGGTAACAATTGCTAGTTTTCCTTTATTACTCATTTACGAGCCATCTCTTCTCGAGCAAAGGCGATTGCTTGCTTTGCTACGTTAATTTCCTCGAGCCCAGTATTGAGATTAGAAAGCTCTATGACAACTGGATCAGCAAAATTTCGCTCTCGTAAAATAGCCAAACATTTATCGGCGTAGGTATCACCCTGACCGTAGTACACCGTTGGCCACCAACCCGTTGGCGCTTCATGGCCAGGTAATCGCAGGGTCTCTTTTAATTGGATCATAAAGACACGGTCTAGATCGAGGGTGCGCAGTAGTTCTAGGTGATCATCGCCCACTCGTTTTGCATTTCCAGTATCGAGACAGAGCCCCAGAGCTGGATTTCCAACGGATTCAATCAGATCAACCAGTCGTAATACCGGAAAATCGGCATGGTTCTCAATAGAGAGGCGAAGGCCAAGATCGCTCGCTAGAGCTGCCGCCTCTTGAAGAAGTGGCTTGAGAATCGCACTTCGTTCAGCTATCGAATCGGCAAAGTTCTTTTGATTACCGAGAACTATCCGCATCTGTGTCGCACCGACCTTTGCCGCTAAGCGCAGGTAATGCAGGACTCTCTCATGCGCAGCTAAGTTTTTTCCACCGTTGTAACCATTGGGATGGCCCCAAGTAAAAACTATTTCCCGTCCTGGCTGCTGCCATCTCGAGAGTTCATTGATTACCTCTTCATCACTGGGCATGTACGAGGTTTGAATCGAGGCCAAAGTAATTTGCTCTTCATCGCAGAAATTTAAAAAATCTCTCAATGACCATTGTGTATCAGGAAGCGTCTCCCATGCAGTGGTCTCGCCATAGAAGCGATGAAAGCTGTAGCTATCTAGCCCTAATCTCATCGAGATAACCAACCGCCATCTACCGGCAGAATTACGCCGTGTAAATAATCTGAGGCTGGAGCAGCGAGAAAGAGCGCTGGCCCGACGAGATCCTCTGGCACGCCCCAGCGACCACTTGTTAACCGTGCGAGCACTTGATCATGTCGAACGGGATCGGTCCAAATATGTTTATTTAATTTAGTCTTGATGTATCCCGGAGCGATTGCATTGACATTAACACCATGTGGAGCCCACTCATTAGATAACGCTTTTGTCAGTTGACCAACGCCACCTTTTGCCGCTGCGTAACCTGATGCATTTAGGCCTCCCTGAAAAGTGAGCATCGATGCAATGTTGATGATTTTTCCTTTTTTCTGCTCAATCATTTGCGGAGCAACCTCTTGCGCTAATCGAAAAGTCGCTGTGAGGTTTACTTGAATCTGTTCATGCCAGGTCTCCAGCGACATCTGTGCCGCAGGACCTGGAAAAACATTGCCATGAGATTGAATTAAGACATCAATTCCACCAAGTTTTTCATTCGCCATGCCCACAAAATCTTTTATGGATTGATCGGACATCAAATCTGCCACGATGAATTGCACGTTGGCGTTCCCTGAATGTGCGCCATTTGCTTGAGCAGCTGATTCTGCACTTCGCGCGCTAACGACCACTTGCGCCCCTGCAGCCAGGAATCCAGCGACCAACCCAGCGCCAATTCCACCCGTACCTCCGGTAATAACGACGCGTTTTCCAGAAATACTAAATAAATCATCGGTAATCGACATCAAGTGCTCCATCTCTCAAGGGCCGAGTGTTGAGTATTGCGTAGCCGCTCCGTAATATCTAGATTATCCGAATTGCGGAGCGAGCACGGCGGAACCGATTAAACCGAGTAAACCGAGTAGGGAGTCAGTAATGGGAATGACATGGCGCAGCGATGCAGGCCTCGTTGGAAAATCTGTTGTTGTTACTGGCGCCGCTGGCGGTATTGGTAGCGCGGTAGCTCGAGGATTCGCTGAAGCAGGTTCAAAAGTGTTACTCGTTGATATTCCTAGCGCTCCTTTAGATGATGTTCTCAAATCTTTGGCTGGAACGGGCCATCAAGTATTTCCATGCGATCTCTCTGATTTACAGGGTCATGCGAAGATTTTTGAGAAAGCAGCAGAGGCTGCGGAAGTTGTTGCACTTGCGCATTGCGCCGCGGTGCTTCGTCGTCGCTCAACAGTTGATGAGGTCACCGAAGAAGATTGGGACTTACAAATTGATGTCAATATGAAGGCAACCTTCTTTCTCAATCGATCAGCTCGAGATCACTTCAAAAAACATGGCACCAAAGGGTCAATTGTTAACTTCTCATCGCAAGGTTGGTGGACAGGTGGCTTCGGTGGTTCTGTCGTCTATGCCGGAAGTAAAGGTGGCGTAGTTTCGATGACCAAAGGATTAGCGCGTTCCTTCGCTCCAGATGGCGTACGCGTTAATGCAGTTGCACCAGGTGGCGTTGATACATTGATGATGACCGGCAATCAAACACCAGAAGCGCTCGCATCATTTGTCAGCATGATTCCGATGGGACGGTTAGCTAGTCCAGAAGAGATGGTTGGACCAGTTATCTTCCTTGCTTCAGAAGCGTCAAGTTATGTCACCGGAACAGTTGCCAACGTTTCCGGTGGCCAACTCATGTACTAATCCATTAAACGGTAAGGCTTAACGCAGCGATTCCGAGCGCGGTAAAAATCGCGCTAATGATTACTGCTCGATCTGGTCGTTTTCGATAGGCGACCGTTTCAATCAAGATTACTGTGATGGGAATAGTGGCTAAGAAGGTTTGCACCACCAAGGGACTTCCTTTTTGGATTGCAGTGATTGAGGTCATCCAACCGATAGCCATAAAAAATGAGCGTCTGACCAACTCGTAGAAGTCGCGGAGCTTTAACCCAATTGGTGGAAAGAGAATAATAAATGCAAGGCCAGCAAGAATTTGCCGTGCGACAAAAGTTTCTGGCATTCCAACGCCTTCATTTGCCAAGAGCTTTGCGATAATGGTGACTGCGCCATTTCCTAGTGCAGCAATCAACATGAATGCAATCGTTTTTCCGGAATTTAAACCCGAGATTGAATTTCGAAGTGGATATAAAGTGATTGCCATTAAGAAAATTACAAGCAGAATCTGAATAAATGATATGGATGAGTTAAGAAAAATAGGGGAGAGCAACAAGACAACAGCTGGCGCCATTGCCGGAGCCACCGAACTTACCGATGCGGTGCTCTTGGCAACCATCGAAAAGAGGATGTAAGCCACTAGTCCGCTGGAGAGCGCTGCAATGATATGAAGGTATGGAACTGGCCCGGTGATCAGCTTCCATGATGGACCGGTGCCGATAAATGGAAGCGCAAACATTCCATTGAGGAGAAAAAGGGGACCGATTGCTTTAAAAATTGAGATGCGTAGCGTCACGCCTTTGGTAAAGAAGGTGCCAAAGGCGAAGGCCAGTGCAGCGGCGATTGCAAATAGATAGAACAGCGCAATCACCTCAACTCAACGAAACTCAGGTTAATACTTTCCAGAAACTCCACGGAAAATTCCAGAATCAGTGCAAGGCTACTCATCGAGGAATTTTCCAGTTATCCTCACTGTACACCTGAGGTGAGCGCGGAAAGCACGTTTAGGAGAGAGGGGAAGGGAATACATGGAGCGAGCAGAGAGTGGCGCATCCCGTTTTCTCGTGGGTGATTACTTTAAAAATCCCTATCCTATTTATCGCCAACTCTTAGCGGAATCGCCGATTTTTTGGAGCGATATCGCCCGCGCATGGATAGTGACGCCATTCGACGAGGTAGAAAATGGTCTTAATAGCGATGACATTTTCAATCAAAGTGAACGGATGACTAAAGCCTCATCACATTTAACGCCGGAGCAGCTATCTACTTTGCCACATATTCTGACCAATTTAAGTAATTGGATTGTCTTTAAAGATCCACCAGACCATACCCGCCTACGCAGATTAATCAGTAAATCTTTTACGCCTCGAAGTATCGCTACCTTTGAGCCAAAAATTGAAAAGATAGTTAGCGATTTACTTGATGCGGCAATGTCGAAAGATGTTTTCAATTTAGTAGATGACTTCTCCTTTCAACTTCCAGCAATAGTTATCTGTGAGCTATTGGGCATTCCACTTGAAAAACAATGGGATTTGAAGCGCTGGTCTGATGGCGTTGCAGGATTTACCGCGTCGGCTCGAATCACCGATGAACAGGCTAAACATGCCGAAGAGGTAGCGCGCGAAGCAGAAGAGTATTTAATGGGCCTTTTCGCAGAGCTTCGAGCACATCCAAATGACGGTTTGCTGAGCAAGATTCTCAACGCTCCGAAGGATGAGAGCGGAGATGGGTTAACAGATAAAGAAATCGTTGGACTCACTATTCAATTATTCTTCGCAGGTTTTGAAACGACCGAAGGTTTAATCGGAAATATCGTCCTTGCTATGATTGAAAATCCAGAGCAGCAAGCGCTCCTTCGCGCAAATTATGAATTAATACCAGCAGCTGTTGAGGAAACGTTGCGATTTGACTCATCTATCCAAAAACAAAGTCGCGTTGCCTCTGTTGACCTTGAAATTCTTGGTCAAGAGGTGAAAAAGGGTGACTACGTCCATTTTATGATTGGCGCGGCCAATCGAGATCCACGAAAATTTAAAAATCCAGATACTTTTGATATCACCCGTGACGATGCGGCAAATGTCAGCTTTGGCCATGGCATTCACTTCTGTATCGGCGCACCACTTGCCCGACTTGAAGCGAAAATCGCCCTTCGCCAGCTCCTTGAGCGCTTACCTGAATTTGTTCTTCACGAACCTAAACCGACATTTCCAGAATTGCTGGCAGTTCGAAAGCCACTTCAACTATGGTTATCTAGCAGCAGAAATGTGGCTCATAGTTAAGAATTTGAGGTGACGTTCCCCTGATGGATCAGAAGGCGCCAACGCTCCGCGTTGATCCCTTCGAGGGGCGAGCGTTAATTGGTTTTTCTCGTCGCGACATCACACCGCCTTTTGGCATCTATGGTCGGATGTGGGGCGCCTCATCACACGATAAATCGGAAGGTTCACATAAAGCGCTCTACGTGACCGCGATGGCCTTCGCTAGTGATAAAAAAGAGAAGCCTGCGCTCTTGGTGGGAATTGATGCGGCATCGCTCGGTGATTTAGCTGGACGTGAAGGTTTAGAGATACGTACCGCAACTCTCGCTGCGCTAAATATTCCATCGTCACATTTGATGCTCGCTTGTTCACACACTCATGCATCTCCGTGGGCAGCTCGAAGCCGATCACAGATGCCTGGCGGTGAACTAATCGAGCCATATATCAAAGCGTTAACCTCTGCTGTTATCGCTGCATGTCAAGAAGCGGTGCATCAAATGGCCGAATCAATCATCACTTTCGCCAAAGGCTCCTGTTCGCTGGCAAGTAATCGCGACATGATTGATCCACATAATCCAACGCGCTATTTAACTGGCTTTAATCCTCAAGTCGAAGCAGATGACACGGTCATGGTTGGTCGCGTCGTGCGAAGTAGTGATCAAAAAATAATTG
>DAIRSQ010000046.1:0-2328 GCA_036804325.1 Candidatus Nanopelagicaceae bacterium
TCGTGTCAGAACCCGTCCTCGAAAGCGCGGACGGGTTCTCGCGTATTCGGGTGGAGTGTCAATACGATGGAACTAACTTTTCGGGGTGGTCGATACAGCCGGATCGGCGAAGCGTCCAAGGCGTTATCGAAGATGTCTTTTCGCGCGTTTTAGATTATGAAATAACAACAACCGTTGCTGGAAGAACTGATGCCGGAGTTCATGCCCTTGGGCAAGTTTTTCATTTTGATCTACCAGAAGAGTTACGTGGAAATTGGGCTCTAGATTCTCTTTTATATATTGCCAATCGCCTCTTGACCTCTGAAATTCGAATAACCAAGATCGAAGAAACTGCTAGCGAATTTCATGCCCGATATAGCGCTCTTCGTAGACGCTATCGCTATCAATTACTCGACAATGCCCAGACGTTAAATCCATTAGAGCGAGTGGCAACTGCTAGTTATCACCGACCTTTAGATGAGCAGTTAATGAATGAGGCAAGCGCCCTCCTTCTGGGCGAACGAGACTTCGCAGCATTCTGTAGAGCGCGCGAAGGGACGACCACTATTCGTAACCTTGAAAGATTTTCTTGGGAGCGACCCGTTGAAGATCCAAAGGGAGCGCTTACTGCGACCATCGTTGCCGACGCCTTTTGCCACAACATGGTCCGCGCTCTAGTGGGAGCGATGATGATGGTTGGGGATGGGAGATGGCCAATCTCCAAGCCGGAAGAGATTCTTCGCTCACAAGAGCGCCATAGCCACATCGCCCCCGCCGAGGGGCTCACCCTGATGTCTGTGGAGTACCCACCCCCTGGCGAATATGGCCAGCGGGCGCGGCGCGTCACCTCTAAAGTGATTAGAGCTCTCTAATGGGAGGTGGGTTAAGGCGATTTTGACCGCCTTGGGCCATCGAAGGTACCCTCTACCTCTTACCTTGAGCGCTTGGCTCCAAGGATAGAAACCCGAGTAGCCCGAATAGAGAGTTAGTGAGGTTGGCGTGCGTACAGCGAGCCCAAAGGCGTCTGAAATCACCCGCACCTGGCACATCATCGATGCCAAGGATGTTGTTTTAGGCCGTCTAGCAACTCATGCTGCTGCGCTTCTTCGCGGCAAGCACAAGCCAACATTTGCGCCACACATGGATACCGGCGACTTCGTCATCGTTATCAATGCGGGCGAGATTGCGCTCACTGGCTCGAAGAATGCAAACAAGATGGCATTCCGTCACTCCGGATATCCCGGCGGATTAACTGCAACAACATATGCAGACATGATGGCTACTCATCCAACTCGTGCAGTCGAGAAGGCAATTCGTGGCATGTTGCCAAAGAATTCTCTTGGCCGCTCACAGATTACAAAGTTAAAGGTCTATGCAGGCGCTGAACATCCTCATGCTGCACAGAATCCAACTCCATATTCCATCAACCAAGTTTCCCAAATCTCCTGAACTGATAGGTGCGTGTAATGTCTGATTTCGCTAATGTCGATGTAGATCTCGATGATGATTTCGAAGTTCCTACAAGCTATTCATCAAGCACCCCTGCACCTGCCACTAATCGCTCTGCGATTACTGCACCAGGAGCCGGCGTTGGTCGACGTAAAGAGGCAATTGCACGCGTTCGCCTAGTTCCAGGAACTGGAAAGTGGAGCCTTAACGGTCGCCCACTTGATGTGTACTTCCCAAATAAGGTTCACCAACAATTAGTTTCAGAGCCATTCCGCACCGTTGGTGTCGATGGAAATTACGATGTCATTGCGTTGATTAATGGCGGTGGTGTTTCCGGACAAGCTGGAGCTCTTCGTCTTGGCGTTGCTCGTGCACTCAATGCCATCGATGTTGATGCGCACCGACCTTCGCTCAAGAAGGCTGGCTTCCTCACCCGCGATGCGCGCGTTATCGAACGTAAGAAATACGGCCTCAAGAAGGCGCGTAAGCGTTCTCAGTACAGCAAGCGTTAAAGCGCTGTTAACGAGCGAAGTAGTAGCTCAGGACAGATGGCGCTATTCGGTACCGATGGTATCCGTGGGCGCTTTGGCGAATTTCTCACTACCGATCTAGCAGAACGCGTTTCATTTGCTGCGGGAAAGTTGCTTCCGCACCGCTCACAAGTAATTATCGGACGCGATCCTCGCGAATCTGGGTTACTCCTAGAACGCGCGATCACAGCAGGCTTTACTAAAGCTGGACATGATGTTATTCATTTAGGAGTTATTCCTACTCCAGGGCTAGCTTTTCTAACTTTAGAGCCAGGTATCGCACTTGGCGTAATGATTACTGCTTCACATAATCCTGCATCAGATAATGGCATAAAAATATTTGGCCACGATGGCATGAAAATTCCTGATC
>DAIRSQ010000046.1:2428-6055 GCA_036804325.1 Candidatus Nanopelagicaceae bacterium
CATGTAATCGGTGGTGAACCAAACGGAATTAACATCAACGAGAATGTGGGATCAACACATCTTGATGTGCTTCAGCGGGCCATGAGTGAGCTCAATGCAGATCTAGGGATAGCACATGATGGCGATGCCGACCGAGCGCTCCTAGTTGACAACAAAGGTCGAATAATTGATGGCGATGCGATTCTCGCTGCACTTGCACTTTCCATGTCAGCAAAGGGTGAGCTCAAAAAGAACACAGTAGTAACGACGGTGATGAGCAATCTTGGCTTCCACAAGAAAATGGCAGAAGTTGGAATTTCGGTAGAGATTACAAATGTCGGAGATAGATACGTTCTTGAGCGGATAAATGAGCGCGATCTATCGCTAGGTGGCGAGCAATCTGGCCACATCATTATCAGAAGGCTCTCAACCACCGGTGATGGCATTCTTACCGCGCTTGCAATTTTGGCCCTAGTGAAAAGTAATTTCATTAGCGCAGATTCACTGGCAAATATCTTCCCTCATTTTCCGCAAGTCCTAAAGAACGTGGCAGTTTCTGACAAGTTGAGAGCGCTTACCGATGAGGAAGTTCAGAAGGCAATAGCAAAAGCAGAGGATTCGCTGGGTGCCAATGGCCGAATTCTTGTTCGCGCCTCTGGTACTGAGGAATTAGTGAGAGTTATGGCAGAGGCAGCTACTATGGAACGTGCGCAAAGCATCGTAGAGTCAATCGCTGAAGTTTTGATTAAAAGATATGGGATTAAATAGCCAAGCGGAAAAGGGGAGTGTTTAACGATGTGTGGAATTGTCGGATACACCGGTGATTCCGATGCAACTATCCCTCTGATTGAAGGATTGGCTCGACTTGAGTATCGCGGTTATGACTCTGCAGGAATCTCAATTCTTGCTGATGGAAAAATAACTACCGCTAAACGAGCTGGAAAGTTATCAGTTCTAGTAGAAGCGCTAAAGCTAAAAGAACTCCCAAAGGGCCATGTGGGAATTGGACATACTCGGTGGGCAACTCATGGTTCACCAAATGATCGAAATGCGCACCCACACCTTGATCCTGATGGGAAGGTGGCGCTTATCCATAATGGAATTATTGAAAACTACCAAGTACTGAAGTCAGAGCTAGAGGCGCGTGGACATTTTTTTAACTCTGATACTGATTCAGAGGTGGTAGCACACCTGCTCGGTGTGGAGTATGCAGAGACCAAAAACTTAAGTAGCGCAATGGCGCAGGTATGCAAAAGATTAAGCGGCAATTTTTCATTGGTTGCGATTGCCGTTGATTCACCGGAGGTTCTCGTTGGAGCGCGTCGCAACTCTCCTTTAGTTGTCGGGCTGGGAACTGGTGAAAACTTCCTCGCTTCTGATGTAGCAGCTTTTATTTCATTTACTAAACGGGCATTAGAAATTGGACAGAATCAAGTAGTCACCCTGACTCCAACAAGTTATGCCATAACTAACTTCGATGGTGAGCCGCAGAGCGCTCGCGAATTTGAAGTGACGTGGGATGCCAGCGCCGCTGAAAAAAATGGTTATCCGCACTTTATGGCGAAAGAGATTATGGAGCAGCCCAAAGCACTTGCTGATTGCCTTCTTGGCAGAATTGATGGAAAAGGGCAATTAACGCTTAACGAAGTTCGAATTAGCGATGATGAACTTCGTGATATTGAAAAAATCATCATCATTGGATGTGGATCGGCATTTCATGCAGGAATGATTGCCCAGCATGGAATTGAACATTGGGGTCGAATACCGGTGGAAGTTGAGTTAGCTTCAGAATTTCGATATCGCGATCCGATTATCACTCGAAATACATTGGTCATCGCTATCTCTCAGTCTGGAGAGACCATGGATACCTTGATGGCACTTCGCCACGCTAAAGAGCAACGGGCAAAGGTGATTTCTATTTGTAATACGCATGGCGCCTCAATTCCACGTGAATCTGATGGAGTTATCTACACCCAAGCAGGTCCAGAAATCGCAGTTGCATCCACGAAAGCTTTTTTGACTCAAATAGTTGCAGCGTACTTAATCGCTCTTTACATCGCGCAGGTGCGGGGCATTAAGTTCATCGATGAGGTGCGCGATATTTTGGAAGAGCTCGAAGAGTTACCCACAAAAATTGAACGTTATCTAGAGACGGCAGAGCGAATAAAAGAATTAGCAGAAGAATTCAAAGAGGCGCAATCGATTCTGTTTCTCGGTAGGCACGTGGGATATCCGGTTGCGCTTGAAGGTGCGCTCAAATTAAAAGAGTTGGCTTATATGCATGCCGAAGGGTTTGCTGCGGGTGAGTTAAAACATGGACCAATTGCGCTTATCGAAGAGGGGACACCTGTGCTGGTAATCATGCCGAGTGCGCAAAGCCCTCTTCATGACAAAATGGTGAGCAATGTGCAAGAGGTAATGGCGCGAGGTGCACGTGTAATCGTGATTGCCTCAGAAAGTGATTCCTCAATTTCTAATGCACATGTAATTAAAATTCCCGATGCTCCACTTTTGTTTCAGCCAATTCTCGCAGTTTTGCCCCTACAAATTTTTGCTTATGAATCAGCTGTTATTCGTGGATATGATGTAGACCAACCACGAAACTTAGCCAAGTCCGTGACTGTTGAGTAAGTGAGCATAAATGGGAATAAACAGGGAGCTTAGATGAACGGGTTAGGTCGTTCGGTCTCCTGGCATATCCGTAATGCCACCCTTGCAATTGCCATTTTTATTTACATCACCTTCGATGTCTTACATAGCGGGCCACTTACTGAAATTGATGCCACTATTGCGCGTTGGAATAGACCAGAACTTCCGAATTGGGCTGATTGGGTTATTTACAATCTCGATCACCTTGGCTTGCGAGGATTAACCGCGCTATTTCTACTCTCATTATCTGTATATCTTGGAAGAAAATTTAAAACGTGGCGTCCGTTTAACCTCTCGGTAGTTTCACTTCTCGCTCTTAATTTAGTTGTGGGATTAGCCAAATTGGAGTTTGGTCGAACTAAACCTAAATTGCAGATTGATCTACTTGATGCTGGGGGAATGTCCTATCCGAGCGGGCACGCATCGAATGCAATTCTTACTTGGGGACTTTTTGCCTACCTTGCCATTAAATACTCCGCACCGAGTCGATTTAGAACGTATCTTGCAACCTGGTCAGTTGCTGCGGTTACAGCACTTGTTCTTTTAATTTCGTTATTTCGCAATACCCATTGGCTATCCGATCTCATCGGCGGGGTAAGCATTGGCACTGGATTACTACTACTAATTGTGGCGATCGATCGATTAGTCTCTTCTAGTCGGATAAGTACCGATCTAGCACAAGCAAAGTCCGGTACGGCAAATGATTAAAGGGATTGGCATAGATGTAGTGGAGATTAGCCGTTTTGCTGACTCACTTGTGCGCACTCCGGGGATGCGCGAGCGACTCTTTACCGAGAGTGAATTGGCAATAGCGGATGAGACGCACCCTTCATTTCTTGCCGGAAGGTTTGCAGCAAAAGAGGCTTTGGCAAAAGCTCTTGGCGTTCCAGAAGGTCTTGCCTGGCACGATGTAAATGTGCATCGAGCCGATAATGGTGCACCGCTAATGATCCTTACCGGAATCGCGAAACAGCGCGCTGGCACGGGGAAAATCCATCT
>DAIRSQ010000047.1:0-5930 GCA_036804325.1 Candidatus Nanopelagicaceae bacterium
CAATTCCGATGAAGACAACTCCGACGCCGATGACGCCAACAATCATTGCGCCAATGAGTGAACCCCAAATTGTTCCTGCACCACCAGATAGTGGAGTGCCACCAATAATTGCAGCGGCAACAACAGGCAGAAGCATCTGACCCCCAGTTGATGGATCAACTGCTCCACGAAAGCCCAAGAAAAGAACTCCGCCTACCCCAGAAACTGCGCCCATAAGAGCACACACTTGAATTTTTATTTTCTTCGTTGGAATTCCGGCAAGTCGAGCAGCTTCAGGATTACTACCGATTGCCAAAATACGATAACCAAATCTAGTTTTATGAAGTAACAAATGGAGGCCAAAAAAACAGAGAACCACAAAAATTAAAATAATTGGAACAGGCGTATCGATTGATCCACCTAGCGCTCGGAAAAATATGTGCTGTGTAATTTTCTCATCAGTCGGAACTACAGATCCTGAATTATTTGAGATTAGTGAAACACCCTGGAAGACCGAAGCGGTTCCCAATGTAATAATAATTAAAGGTAATCTCATGAAAACTGTTAGTACGCCATTAAGAGCGCCCATTACCGTTCCTGCAGTGATACCAATTAAAACTCCGAGCCAGACCGGGACTCCGGCAATCATGGAAATGCCTGCCAAGACTGCTGATAGATTCAAAATCCAGCCAAAGGAGAGATCAATCTCGCCCATGGATAGTAAAAAGACAATGCAGCCCGCCAGGAGCGCAGCGATTGCATAACTAGCTGCAAGATTTAAAAGATTTGTTGGTTTTAAGAATGTAGGACGGAGCGCACCGACAATTCCAATTAGGACAATTAGTGCAACGAGAACGCTCGTTTCTTCTGGGAGCCTAAATTTTTTAGTTTTCTGAATTTTTCCTGAAAGACTCACCAGCGGTCCCCTCCTCAGATTCCTGGAATCAATTCCAGGAGCATGATGCAAGGAAACTCTCGGTGGGCGGAGGTGTCAATAGATTTCCAGATAACACTTCTGTTATTTCTGGAAATCTGCTGGGTTCCAGCAGAACTTTGCTAGAACTCTTTAGCTACTAGCTCGGCAATCTGTGCCGTATTGAGCGCAGCGCCTTTCCGTAAGTTATCGCCGCAGACGAAGAAATCAAGAGTGTGTGGATCTTCGGCGCTCGCCCGAACTCGACCAACCCAGGTTGGGTCAGTGCCCACAACATCAGCAGGGGTAGGAAACTCTTTCTTCTCTGGATTATCGACGAGATTTACTCCTGGGGCGTTCTTCAAAATACTCTGAGCACCTTCACGCGTTACCTTCTTCTCAAAGACGGCATGCACTGCGAGTGAGTGGGTCGTAATGACTGGAACGCGAACACATGTAGCGAAGACGCGAAGGTCAGAGATGCCTAGAATCTTTCGAGATTCATTGCGGACCTTTAATTCTTCACTGGTATATCCCTCTTCTTTCAGAGACCCTGCCCAAGGAATGACATTCATAGCCAACGGTGCTGGAAATGGGCCAAGATCAGAGACTGCGCTGCGAACATCACCCGCAACGGAGCCTAAATCTTTGCCAGCAACTTCACTCAACTGTGCATGAAGAGTATCGATTCCCGATTGCCCAGCGCCTGATGCAGCTTGGTAAGAGGCGACAACTAATTCTTTAATGTTATATTCGCGATGAAGCGCGCCAACAGCAACAATCATAGATAACGTCGTGCAATTTGGATTAGAAATAATTCCCTTTGGACGTTTCTTGATATCACCTGGGTTCACCTCTGGGACTACAAGTGGAACCTCTTTATCCATTCGAAACGCGCCAGAGTTATCTACGACTACCGCTCCGCGTGCAGCAGCAATAGGGCCCCATTCTGCAGAGACTTCATCAGGCACATCGAACATCGCAACATCTACGCCATCAAATGCCTCTGGAGTAAGCGCGATGACTGTGAGTTCTTCTCCCCTACACATCAATTTCTTTCCTGCGCTGCGAGCTGATGCAATAAGGCGAATCTCGCCCCACACATTTTCGCGGTTGCTCAAAATATCGAGCATGACTGTGCCAACGGCACCCGTTGCGCCCACTACTGCAAGAGTTGGTTTGCTCATCGGCCGGTACCTCCATAAACAACTGCTTCAGCCGCATCAGAATCAAGCTCAAATGCAGTATGTGAAGCTCGGACTGCCTTATCGAGATCGGAGTCTCGGCAGACAATAGAAATGCGAATTTCAGAGGTGGAAATCATTTCGATATTAACCCCTGCTTCAGAGAGCGCGGCAAAGAAAGTTGCAGTTACACCTGGGTGCGATCGCATTCCTGCGCCGATAAGTGAGAGTTTTCCGATTTGATCATCGTATTGAATCGATGCAAACCCAACTTCTCCTTGAATCTTATTGAGAACTGCGATTGCTTTTTCACCTTCAGCTTTTGGTAGTGTGAATGAGATATCAGTTAATCCTGTTGCAGCTGCAGAAACGTTTTGCACAATCATGTCGATATTGACGTCAACATCTGCAATGGCTTGGAATATGCGAGCGGCAACTCCAGTTCGATCAGGAACGCCAACTATTGTTATTTTCGCTTCGCTTCGATCATGTGCGATTCCCGAAATGATTGCTTGCTCCATGCCATCTCCTTCTGGACGATCCTTAACGACCCATGTTCCTTCATTCCCACTAAACGAAGAGCGAACATGAATTGGTAAATCAAAACGACGTGCATACTCAACACAACGAAGATGCAAAACTTTTGCACCACTTGCCGCAAGTTCTAACATCTCTTCATAGGTAATGCTCTTTAATTTTCGCGCAGCTGGAACTACGCGTGGATCTGCAGAGAAAACACCATCGACATCGGTATAGATTTCGCAAACATCCGCATCTAGAGCTGCGGCGAGTGCGACTGCCGTTGTATCAGATCCACCACGACCAAGAGTTGTTACATCTTTTGTATCTTGGCTAATTCCTTGAAAGCCAGCAACGATTGCTATCGCACCTTCTTTAAGCGCATCGACAATGCGTCCGGGAGTGACATCGATAATGCGCGCCTTGCCATGAACGGAATCGGTAATGACACCAGCTTGGCTTCCGGTAAAAGACCGCGCTTCATGACCAAGATTGCCGATCGCCATCGCAAGCAGCGCCATCGAGATTCGTTCTCCTGATGTAAGGAGCATGTCGAGTTCACGTCCGGTTGGCATCGGGGTTATCTGCTTAGCCAAATCAATAAGTTCATCGGTGGTATCGCCCATTGCGCTGACCACGACCACCACATCGTTGCCGGCCTTTTTTGTAGCGACGATTCGAGCAGCTACCCGCTTCATACCTTCAGCATCGGCTACCGAGGAGCCACCGAACTTCTGCACAATTAGGGACATGGGAGAACTCTCCCAGGCTAAATAGCCCTCAGCCAAAAATATCTCAAATAATGAGACACAATCTGTCTCACATGTTGAGAATATCTACTGAATTGTCCGTCGCCCTTCAAAAGCGCGCCCAAGAGTGACCTCATCGGCATATTCCAGGTCGCCACCCACTGGCAACCCGCTCGCCAAACGCGTAACGGTCAGCCCGAGGGGCTTAATCAATCGAGCGAGGTAGGTGGCGGTCGCCTCCCCCTCGAGATTGGGATCAGTAGCCAGGATTACCTCGGTGACCGCTCCATCAGCGAGGCGGGTCATTAACTCTTTAATTCGTAAATTCTCTGGCCCGATACCTTCGATGGGACTAATCGCTCCACCAAGAACGTGATAGCGACCGCGAAACTCGCGTGTCTTTTCAATCGCCTGCACATCTTTACTCTCTTCGACAACACAGATGGCATGTAGCTCTCGCTTGGGATCTCGACAAATTCTGCACTGCACATCTTCTGAAACATTACCGCAGACTTCGCAGAACTTAACTTTCTCTTTTACCTCACGGATAGCCTCAACCAAACGTTGGATATCAACAGATTCGCTCTGCAAAATATGAAAAGCAATTCGTTGTGCGCTCTTAGGGCCCACGCCAGGAAGGCGACCAAGTTCATCAATCAACTCTTGTATTGCGCCTTCATACATAGTGTAAGAGTACGCCCCTTTACTCTAATCTGCCCTTTTTACTTCGATGAAAAATAGATGTTTAACTATTCCTTTGGTGATTCACTAATTACTTTTGCGCCCAACTCTTTTGCCAATAACGCAGCGCCACTTAACGCGTTGAAATCCGTTGAATTTTCGACAACCTCTTCGGCGCCCGAGGTGCGAGCAGATGTTGAGCTGGGATTTATTGAAGGATCAATAATTACTTCAATCTTTCGATCTAGACCGACAACTTCAATAAATGCCTCACGCAGAATCTCATCGCTATTTGAACGCAAGAACGAATCTCGAGCGCCAACGTTAATCATCGCCACGGTAATTGCGGAATCATCGACAGTTGCAAGAGATGCGCTTGCGCTCAACAGAGTCCAGGTCAACCTGCGACGACCCTTTACATTTTCAATGACATCAGGCCACAACCGCCGTAATCCAACAACATCGATACTCTCAATTCGAGCAGCAGCTGGCGCTGGCTCTTTTTTCTTCACTGGCTCGCTCTTTACCGGCTCAACTTTTGTTGGCTCAGCTTTTGCAGCTGGGGCTTTCTCAACTTTTGCCGCGGGTGCAGTTGGTGCAGGGCGCGCAGCAGGTGCGGGGGAGGTGATGCTGTTATTCCGTTCGAGTCGCTCAATCCGAGCAAGAAGAGCTTCATCGCCCACAGTGGGAATTAACAATCTGGCCGCGGTAAATTCAAGGATTAATCGTGGGGCAGTAGCGCCCCGCATCTGATTAAGGCCCTCACTAATTACTTGAGCTGCATGGGTAAGAGCGCTGCTGCCGAGTCGACCACTCTGCGCCTGCATACGTTGTAATTGATCATCAGGAAGTTGTCTAAAGAGTGAATGCGCTGATTGTTCATTACCAGCAACCGCACTGAGCACAATAAGATCTCGAACTCGCTCTAGTAAATCTTGTGCAAATCTCCGTGGATCATGTCCAGAATCGATAACTCGATCAATGGTAGTAAAAATTGCTTGTGCATCTCGAGCGGCGAGCGCATCGATTACATCATCGAGTAAGGCGCCATCGGTGAAGCCCAAAAGTTGGAGCGCTATTTCATAACTGACGCCATCTTTACCGGCGCCTGCTAAAAGTTGGCCGAGAATTGAAAGTGAGTCGCGCACTGATCCACCACCTGCACGGACCACCATTGGGATAACGCCTTTTGCTACCTGCACCTTTTCTTGATCGCAGATTTTTGTTAAATGTTCAGCAAGGACTGCTGGCGCGACCAAACGAAATGGATAGTGATGGGTTCGCGAACGAATAGTTGCAATTAACTTATCGGGTTCAGTTGTCGCAAAAATAAAGAGCACGTGAGGTGGTGGTTCTTCGACAACTTTAAGAAGCGCATTTGCTGCTCCTGGCCCAAGCTGATGTGCTTCATCAATAATGTAAATCTTGTATTTGCTCTGTACTGGGGAGAAGAAAGCTTTATCGCGTAATTCGCGTGCATCATCAACCAAACCATGCGTTGCAGCATCGAGCTCTATGACATCTATGGAACCTGGACCCATGGGAGCAAGGTCGCGACAGGATTGGCAGCTCCCACATGGAGTTGGAGTTGGTCCCTTTTCACAATTAAGGCTTCGTGCCATGATTCGGGCGCTTGACGTTTTTCCGCAGCCACGAGGGCCAGAGAATAAATAAGCGTGATGAATCTGTCCGGAGGCGAGCGCATTAGTTAGCGGTGTAACCACATGGTCTTGGCCAATAACTTCGCTAAATTGGCCAGGGCGATACTTGCGATAGAGCGCAATCGGCCCTTGATCTGACGCTACTGGTTCACCCATGGAGTTGAGCCTAACTGTGAGGACCCCCCGCACACCCGAAAGAGCGCACCTACCCTTGCTGCCTTCCAGCCCTGGGGGAGTTCAGCAC
>DAIRSQ010000048.1:0-5913 GCA_036804325.1 Candidatus Nanopelagicaceae bacterium
CAATTTTTATGGCGAAAAACACAGGGCGATTCTCTCAACCCCTTCTCGAGGGTCTAGGAGAGCCGTACCCTAGGCGCCATGAGCACACCCCAACTTCGCCCCGATCTAGAACCTCTCCGCCCCATATTTAACGCGGCCCTTACCTCAGATTGCCTCGATCACCTTGGCTTTCGAAACCAGGTCCTTGGCTCTGACATCGCGATGATCTCTGGCGAAGGGGTGATGATGGGTTATGCCTTCCCCGTCCGCCTTGAGCCGGTAGATGCTGCTCCAGAAGTTCCCTACATCGGGTTATTAAAAGCCCTTGATGCCATTGGCAAAGATGAGGTCTTTATTAAACCTTCTGGCCGTCGCCATAAATCTGCGCTCTGGGGCGAGTTGCTCTCCAACGCTTGCAAATTTAAAGGCGCTGCAGGTGCATTAACTGATGCACCAGTTCGCGATGTAGCGCGCACGCGCGCACTCGGTTTTAAAGTTTTTGGTACTGGCACTTGGCCCATTGATATCAATAGCCGTTACGAAGTTGTCGCACATAACGTTCCTGGTGAAATTGATGGCGTAGAAATTAATCCTGGCGATTTAATTGTTGGCGATGTTGATGGCGTAGTGGTTGTACCCAATCGATTAATTCCACAAGTTATTGCTTTTGTCGAAGAGAAAAATTCTGGTGAGAATCTCTTCCGTAAAGCGGTAAAAGAGGGAATGCCACCAAGCGAAGCATTTGCGAAATTCGGCGTTCTGTAAAGTGATCATCAGTGACTGAGATTTCGCGGATTGACCTCTGGCAAGTTTTAGATTCGCGCGGAAATCCAACTGTTGCGGCACGGGTACATATTGGTGCGCATCACGCGGTCGCAATTGCGCCAGCGGGTGCGAGCACTGGAAGTCATGAAGCGCTCTTTCTTCGCGATGGGAGCGGTCCATTTAATGGATTAGGCGTTACCAATGCAATAACGAGATTTTCCAAAGAGGTATCCCCTTCACTTATAGGTATCGCAGGAAATGACTTTCAGGAGCTCGATCGCGTTTTACGTAGCGTTGATGGAACGCCCACCCAATCTCGATATGGTGGACATATCCCGGTCGCTATTTCGATTGCAACGTGGTTGGCCTACGCAAAGCGAACCAACTCTGCGCCATATGAAGTAATGGCGGCACATGCCGGCTGTAAACCATCGCTGCCGATGCCGATGGTCAATATTTTCTCTGGTGGCGCACATGCTGGCAGGGCCATTGATATTCAAGACATTCTCGCTATTCCAACGAAGGCAACCTCTTTCAACGAAGGGCTCGAGTGGATTTGGCTAATCAGAGAGGCGGCGCGAAAACGACTTGCCGCTGCAGGCTTTGATACCGCACTCGTCGCCGATGAAGGTGGCCTCACCGCAAAACTTGGCAGCGATGAAGAGGCGATCGCGCTTGTCTCCGATGCAATCTCTGATGTTGGGCTATCTGGTAAAGCGCATATCGCACTTGATATCGCAGCGAACCAGCTCTATGCCAACGGAAAATATTTAATCCATGAATCGGGTGCAGAGATCTCGCTCGCTTCTGAGGATTTTGTCGCGCGGTGGAGCGCCTGGCTCGATAAGTATCCGATTATTTCGGTAGAAGATGGCGCAGCCGAAGATGATGAATCGGGTTGGAAAGCACAGTGCGCGCTCACATCACGAATTCAAATACTTGGCGACGATCGTTATGCCACTCAATCAACGAGATTACGTGAAGGGTTATCAAAGAGTGAGGCAAATGCAATTTTAATTAAACCCAATCAGGCGGGAACGCTCTTTGCCGCGCTTACCACTCTTAAATTGGGTAAGAGCAACGGCTGGAACACTGTTGTCTCAGCGCGCTCGGGTGAGACTGAAGAGAGTTGGCTTGTAGATCTGGCAACAGGAAGTTCTGCTGGGCAAATTAAAGTTGGCTCAACGCATCGATCAGAGCGAACTGCAAAATGGAATCGGCTACTAGAGCTCTCTTACGATAAAGCTGCGCCGTTTAATAGCGAGCGCGCCTTAAATAAATTTATTTAAAAAATTACTTTATTAATTCGATGGCGATAACTTCAACGCCACCAATTTGCCCTAAAACATTAAGTAGATCTGTGGGGTCGGTTCCCGGAATGGCGACAACAACATCATCGATACCTTTGCCACCTTCGTTACTCACGACAGTGAACTTACGGATATCTCCGCCGGCAAATCCAATAGCGGAGGCAACTGAACCTAGTGAGCCAGGTCGATCAGGGAGCGCGATCTTTAAGTGGAATTCAGCCATACCGAAAGCCTAGTGGTTATTGATTAGCGGGCGCAGAGCCGAGAGTGACTGAAAACGTTTTCGATAGCCCCGATGGCAGCTCGACCGTAATGGAGACGGTGCTATTTGGCGCATAGGAGCGGATGCGGACCACGGCATCGATATCACTCTTGATGATGAAACCATCAATGGATTTGATGATGCTATTTACTGGAATCCCTGCCTTTTCGGCGGCGCCATCTTTCACCAAGCTAACAATCTTTCCATTGCCGTTATAGCTTGGATCAAACTGCACGCCAAGAAGTGGTCGCGTTGATTTACCCGTTTCAATAATTTCATTTACTACGCGCATCGCTTGATTAATGGGAATCGCAAAACCTAACCCGATATTTCCCGCAGTTGAGGTAGTACCAGTCGATGCAATCGCAGAATTGACGCCAATTATTTTCCCCTGGCCATCGACGAGCGGACCACCGGAGTTACCTGGATTTACTGCCGCATCAGTCTGAATCGCATCAATATAAGAGGCGCGATCGGTGGAGCCGGCAATAACTGGACGGTTGAGCGCGGAGACAATTCCACTTGTTACTGTGCCAGAGAGGCCAAGTGGTGAACCAATTGCTACTGAGAGATCGCCAATAACAACCTTTGATGAATCACCAATCTCAATGGTCGGAAGGTTTCCCTTACTAATTTGAAGTACTGCTAAGTCATAGGCAATGTCGCGACCTTTAATTGTCGCATCGAGTTCGGTGCCATCTTGAAATTCCACAGTGATTTTCCCGCCAGCAACGGCATCATCAATCACGTGATTGTTAGTGACGATATAACTCTTTGCGCTATCGCTTTGGATTACCGAGCCAGAACCGGTGCCGCTACCAGTCGGTGCGGTTACCGAGATTGAAACTACGGCCGGCAGAACTTTCTTTGCAATATCTTTAATGGAGAGATTTCCAGAATTATCTTTGGTGATGCCATCTTGTCCAGCAGGGCCGGCAGGGCCCGCGATATTCCAAGAAACTAAGGTGCGACCAGGAGCGCACTTCGTCTTCTCGTTGAGGTACATAACCTTGGTTCGGTTATCAACGCAGGCAGAGAGCTTGGGGCTTGTAGAGGTAACGGCATAAGCGCCACCGCCAGCTACCGCCATGCCCGCGACGAAGGCGACTATCGCCCGACGATTACGAGTGAGGAATGCGCTCTGCTCGGTCATAGGTAAATCATCACCTCTTCACCTGAAAGGTCCCTGAGAAAAAGTTTGGTGCCCCTTGAGAAGTAAAGGACATTTAATAACTGCTCCCCGACTTGGACTCGAACCAAGAACCTGCCGGTTAACAGCCGGCTGCTCTGCCAATTGAGCTATCGGGGAAAGGACCTGGCGTACTTTATCGCAGCGCTACCCCAGAGGCGAAAATTGAAAAACTCGACCGATTTCCGCTTAGAAAAGCGCCTCGCCCAGCCCCTTTTCGTGGAGGGCGCGACGGGTGGCTTCGAGCGAAATGAGTTCGGCAAATGTTGGTCCATATTCCGCTGCCTCTGGATCAAGGCGCAGGAGCGTTGATTTGAGTTCGGCAATCTTCCGCGTGACCGAGACCTCGCGTACTCGAGAAATCAAACTCGAGATAAAACTCTCTGTTGGCTCTGCAGTGCGAAGTGGCTCCACCGTTAGTTCGGTAATGAGCGCGGCAATCTCTGGTTCTGATTTTTCAATAAGCGCCGAGAGATCGGTGAGCGCTGCAGGATTATTTGCTACCGAAGCGAAGATAGTTTGGAGCGCTTCGTCGGAGAAATCTTCCGCGGTAAGTTCTTTCCAGTTAGGCGAGAGCTCTGAGAATTGCAAGATTGATTTGAGCACTTCACGTTCTAATAAATAGGTAGGCGAGCTTTTCTCTACAGGAGTGCGGGTAGCGCCACTACTTTCGCGAGTATTACGTCCAACCGCTTCCCGGACCAACTCGATATCTACGCCAATCCAACCGGCGAGCGCGCGAACATACTCTGGTCGAAGCGCCCGATCGCGAATCTTCATAATGAGCGGTGCACACTCTTTGAGCGCGCTCACTCGTCCTTCGGCAGTGGTTAAATCAAAGAGCTTTAACTTCGATTTAATCGCAAACTCAAAGAGCGGAACGCGACGGGCAATGAGATCACGGACGGCAACATCGCCATCTTTGATGCGAAGATCGCAAGGGTCAAGGCCGCGCTCTTCAACGGCGACAAATGTTTGCGAGACAAATTTCTGATCATCATCAAAGGCGCGAAGCGCTGCTTTCTGCCCTGCGGCATCACCATCGAAGGTGAAGATCACCTCACCACGGAAGGCATCATCATCCATCAAAAGTCTGCGCAGGATGCGGATATGTTCATCGCCGAAGGCGGTGCCGCAAGTGGCAACTGCCGTTTCGATTCCCGCTAAGTGCGCTGCCATCACATCGGTATATCCCTCAACGACTACTACTTGGCGCTTCTTGGCAATCTCTTTCTTTGCCATCTCAAGGCCATACAAAAGCGCGCTCTTTTTATATATCGGCGTCTCAGGGGTGTTGAGATATTTCGGGCCGGTATCGCTCTCACTTAATCGACGAGCGCCAAAACCGACAACATCGCCGGAGATTTCATGGATCGGCCAGACCAAACGATTGCGGAAGCGATCGATATGGCCGCGCTGCCCCTCTTTTGTTAAGCCAGCTAATTCCAATTCAGCATCAGTAAAGCCGCGACCTTTGAGATGTTTAGAGAGCGCATCCCACTCATCGGGGGCATAGCCCACGCCAAACTTTGCTGCTGCCGCTTTATCAAAACCGCGCGATTGTAAAAACTCTCTGCCCACTTGCGCTGGCCCTGGTTGTTGAAGTTGTTCTTGATAGAAGAGCGCTGCGAGGCGATTTGCTTCAAGTAAGCGTTTGCGATCGCTTCCACCAGTGCGCGTTGGTCCTTCGTCATAGGTGAGCTGGTAATTCATCCGATCGGCTAGACGTTCGACCGCTTCGGTAAATGACATATGTTCAATCTTCATTACGAAGGAGATGACATCGCCACCGGTTTGGCAACCAAAGCAGTGATAAAAACCTTTACTTGGGGTGACATGGAATGAGGGGCTCTTCTCATCGTGAAAAGGACAAAGCCCTTTCTTCTGACCTCCGCCAGCGTTCTTTAATTGAACATAATCGCCGACGACATCATCAATTCGACTGGAGTGGCGGATATGTGAGACATCGTCTTCGCGAATTCGACCGGCCATTCTCACATCCTACTTTTTGCATCAAGTCGGGCCAGGAGTAACGGCACTGCGGGGTCAGTAAGCGAGGCGATTTGGTCGACAACTATCCGAAGCCGGGCACTTTCATCGCCTCGTGCGAGTTCGCGCCAGTCGCGCGCGAAGTTTCGTTCTAATAGCGCGCCATCGCTTTCGAGTAAACCTTCGGCGAGTTTATGAATGAGTGCGCGCTCATGGAGATAGCGCTCTTGCGAATGCTCGGCGCGGAAGATGTAGTGCGCCGCAAATGACTTTAGTAGCGCCACTTCAACGCGCTCTTCGCGCGGCACGATCAGCTCTGCGTGGTAACCAAAGAGCGGTGCGCTCCCAAATTTCTCTTGCGTTGCTCGTTGTGCTCCTTGCGCAAAGCGACCAATTAATTGGCTGGTGAGATCTTTTAA
>DAIRSQ010000049.1:0-5787 GCA_036804325.1 Candidatus Nanopelagicaceae bacterium
CTAATCCAGCTGCAAGTGCTTGAGCGTTGAGTACTACATCTTTTGCATATTTTTGGTAGCTCGATTGCAAACATTCTTTGAGGGCTACTGCCTTTGCGGCGACTGCGCTCATAATGGGACCGCCCTGCATTCCAGGAAAGACTGCTTTATCAATTGCAGCAGCATGTTCTGCTTTCGAGAGAATCATTCCGCCTCGAGGACCACGGAGCACCTTATGAGTTGTGAACGAAACAACATCTGCATATGGGACTGGTGAAGGAATTGCTTTACCTGCAACTAAACCGATGAAGTGTGCTGCATCGACCCACATGATTGCGCCAACTTCGTCGCAAATCTCACGTACTCGTTTGAAATCTATAAGGCTTGGATATGCGGTTGCGCCGCTGCAAATCATTTTTGGTTTATGTTGAATAGCAAGATCGCGCAGCTCGTCATAATCAATCAGTTCAGTATCTTTACGTACACCGTATGACTCAACATTAAACCATTTACCTGAGAAATTAACTTTTGATCCATGCGTTAAATGTCCACCATGTGGCAACGACATTGCTAGAACAGTATCTCCTGGTTTAGTGAATGCTTGGTAGACCGCGATATTTGCACTGGCTCCAGAGTGTGGTTGCAAATTGGCATGCTCTGCCTCGAATAGCTCTTTTGCGCGCGCGATACCGATCTCTTCGACTTTATCAACCTCTTCGCAACCACCGTAATAACGTTTACCTGGATAGCCTTCAGCATATTTATTAGAAAGAGTTGAACCCAAAGCAGCAAGCACTGCTGGTGAGGTGAAATTCTCACTTGCAATAAGTTGTAAACCATTGCGCTCACGCTCTAACTCGGAGATGAGAATCGAAGCAACTTCAGGATCTTGAGCCTCGAGAGCTTCGTAACTTGCTCCGTAATACTTTGCGCTCATCTCATCCCCTAATCCCCTGGCAACATAGTCAACGCTACTCGTTGCAGGTAATAGTAAATACCGTACTTGTTCCCGGCATCTCTTCGAAATCTAGCCCAAATCCTGACTTATCTCAGGCCAGACCTGGCGCAGACTCGCCTGATCAATAGCGCCCGCGCGAATAATTCGTGGTGGAGCAACTGTGCAATCGACAACAGTGCTCACCAAAGCGGCAGGTGAATCAGGGTCGGTGGCGGTACTTCCGCCATCGATAATCACATTGATATTTCTGCCGAAGACTTCGTTTACTAACACAGGTTCTGTAAATGGCGCTCTACCTGCAAGCCCGGCTCCCGCGACTGCTAAAGGTCCGGTCTCATTAAGTAGTCGGATTGCAAAATCTGCTTTTGGAACGCGGACTGCAATTTGATCCAGAATCCTCTCGTCACCAAGGTCCCACGTTAACGCAGCATGTGGTCGCAAATAGAGTGAGAGCAACCCTGGCCAAAAACTCTCCATCAAAGCCGATGCAGCAGGCGAAGGTTCCCGAATAATTCCAACTATTCGAGATTTATCACCGATCATCACTGATGCTGCTTGACCTGGTGGATCGCTTCGGAGAAGATGGAGTTCGCTTACTGCAGCTCGGTTGAATGCATCGACAGCAAAGATATAGCTATTTTCCAAAGGAAACGAGATGACATTGCCAGCGCGAATTTCGCGAAGCGCGCGATCAATTGCCGCTGGATTTTCAATACTCACTAGCTCTGCCATTACTTAATCACCCCACTACTCCATCGAGCTCTATTGTTTAAATCATAGTGAAGAGTTACATCATTAAAGGAGCGCTCTAGCGCCTCACAAATAGCTTTGCCATGACTTTCATGATGCTCTATCGCTAGGTACCCACCTGGTTTTAAGGCACGAATCGCGCATTCAATAAATAGCAGCGGCACTTCAAGTCCCGCGACACCACCAAAAAGGGCTTCGCGCGGTTCAAAATTAATCACCTCACGAGGAAGTTCTTCACCTACTGGAATATATGGCGGATTAGCAATGACAGCATCGAATTCCTTATGGCCATCAAAGTTTCTGACATCGTTGTGAACAATACTGAGGGCTGCGTTACTCTCCGTTGCGTTCTTGTACAGCCAAGTAAGTGCAGCGCTCTCTTTCTCGACTGCAGTTACTCGTGCGCGAGGTACCTCGCTAGCTACGCTCAATCCCAGCGCCCCGGAACCTGCCCCTAGGTCAACTACCAATGGTTCTTCAATGTCAGAAATTTTAGAGATGACTGCGCTGACCAGTGATTCACTTTCAGGCCGTGGAATGAGTACGCCGGGACCAACCGCTAATGTGAGGTGGCGAAAGTATGCGCGACCTGTGATGTATTGAATAGGGTCACCATTTTTTCTTTGCTTTACCCACTTGCGGAAATTTTCTTCTTCATCAGGTTCAAAGCGTTCGCGGAAGAGCAGATGAGTTCGTGAGAGGCCAGTAACTTCGGAGAGAAGTATCAGAGCATCTAATGCAGGATCAGCAGAGCCAGCATGTAATTCATTCTCTGCCCATCGCAGTAATTCTCGCGCACCGCTCATCGACAAATCAGCCAGCCGCTAAGCGAGTTGCCTTATCAGCATCAATCAACGCTTGAATAACCGGGTCTAATTCACCATCAAGTACCGCTGAGAGATTATTTGCTTTGAAGTTGACTCGATGATCACTCAAGCGATTCTCTGGAAAGTTATAGGTGCGAATTCGTTCACTGCGATCAACAGTGCGAATCTGGCTCTTGCGCTCAGCTGCAGCTGCTGCCTCTTGCGCCTCAACCGCTGCCGCGAGCAATCGAGCGCGCAAAATTCGAAGCGCTGACTCTTTATTTTGCAGCTGGCTCTTTTCATTCTGACAAGACACAACAATGCCAGTTGGAATATGGGTCAGACGTACTGCGCTATCAGTGGTGTTAACGCTCTGCCCACCTGGACCGCTAGAGCGATACACATCAACGCGAACATCATTCATATTTAATTCGACATCGATTTCATCCGCTTCCGGGAGCACCAGTACACCGGCAGCCGAAGTATGAATACGCCCTTGAGATTCAGTTTCGGGAACTCGCTGTACGCGGTGAACGCCACCTTCAAATTTAAGTTTTGCATATGGGGCGCGCCCTGGTTCAAGTACGCCTTTGCTCTTTACCGCCATAGATACATCTTTATAACCGCCAAGATCGCTCTCGGTGGCATCAATGATTTCAACTTTCCAGCCTTGCGTTTCTGCATATCGAAGATACATTCGAAGTAAATCTCCAGCAAAGAGTGCGGACTCTTCTCCACCTGCTCCCGCTTTAATTTCCATGATTACATCACGATCATCATTAGGATCTCGTGGTAGTAATAACTCTTCGAGCGCTTGTGCAGCTTGCGCCTCTTCACTCTCAAGTTGTGGAAGTTCGCCAGCGAAAGATTCATCTTCTTTTGCTAATTCACGCGCTGCAAGTAAATCTTCATGCGCCGCTCGCCAACGTTTATAGCCAGCAACAATAGGTCCAAGTTGCGCATAACGTTTTCCTAATTGACGCGCTTTACCGCTATCACCATGGATTGTCGGATCTGCTAATTGCGCTTCGATAGTGGCATGCTCAGCGACAAGATCATCTGCGCTCGCAAATCGATCTGTCATTAGCTTCTCCTCCAATTAAAAAACCGCACCAGCTTGCATCGGCAAGCATCGGTGCGGTTTAGGTAAAGTTATTTTTTGTTAGCTGACTTCTTCAAGCGCTCTTCAAATCGAGCAACGCGACCGCCAGTATCAAGAATGCGCTGCTTGCCGGTGTAGAACGGGTGGCAGACCGAACAAACATCTACCGAGATTGCGCCATTCTTGGCGGTTGAGCGGGTGGTGAAAGTTTCGCCACATGAGCAGGAGACAGTTGTCTCGACATACTCTGGATGAATCTCAGCCTTCATATTCGTACTCCATTTCATCGCGCTGGGTCGAGATCGTCGGGAGAACTCGTGAGCCAGCAACGTTTAGAGGTTAAAGGGTACTGATTGCCCTGCTCCAGAGCCAATCCGCGGCCAATTGCCCAGATATCTCGGGGCTATCAGCGACTATTTATCGCCCTCGGTGCCAGGACCAACTGTGGTCTTTTGTACCTGCATCAAGAACTCAACGTTGGACTTGGTCCCCTTCATCTTTTCAAGAAGAAGCTCAAGAGCTTGTTGTGGATCGAGAGCATGAAGTACACGACGTAACTTCCAGACGATATTGAGCTCTTCTGCACCCATAAGAATCTCTTCCTTACGAGTACCAGATGCATCTACATCAACTGCTGGGAAGATGCGCTTATCTGCCATTCGGCGATCGAGCTTCAATTCCATATTTCCAGTTCCCTTGAACTCTTCGAAGATAACTTCATCCATTCGAGAACCAGTATCAATAAGCGCAGTGGCAAGAATTGTTAGCGAACCACCATCTTCAATATTTCGCGCCGCACCGAAGAACTTCTTAGGCGGATAGAGCGCTGCCGAATCAACGCCACCAGAGAGAATTCGACCGCTTGCAGGAGCGGCGATGTTGTACGCGCGTCCAAGTCGAGTGATGGAATCAAGTAGTACTACGACATCATGTCCTAATTCAACAAGACGCTTTGCTCGTTCAATCGCAAGTTCTGCCACAGTGGTGTGATCCTCTGCAGGGCGATCGAAGGTTGATGAAATAACTTCACCCTTAACTGAACGTTGCATATCGGTAACTTCTTCAGGACGTTCATCAACCAAAACAACCATTAAGTGACATTCAGGATTGTTTGTTGTAATTGCGTTTGCAATTGATTGAAGAACCATCGTCTTACCAGCCTTTGGTGGTGAAACGATAAGACCACGTTGACCCTTACCAATTGGCGCAATGAGATCAATTACTCGAGTTGTTAGAACATTTGGTTGAGTCTCAAGGCGTAGGCGCTCTTGCGGATAAAGCGGAGTGAGCTTGTTAAATTCGACGCGATCACGTGACTCTTCTGGATCCATGCCATTAATCGTGTCGAGACGAATAAGCGCATTGAATTTCTCGCGCCGCTCACCCTCGCGTGGCTCACGGACTGCACCAGTAATCACATCGCCTTTACGGAGCGCGTAGCGACGAACTTGTTGCATAGATACATAAACGTCATTTGGGCTTGGCAGATAACCAGCAGTACGAACGAACGCGTAATTTTCGAGGATATCGAGTAAGCCGCCAACTGGAATCAAGACATCATCTTCGCGAATTGTCATATCGCGCTCGCCTCGATCGCGATTGCGCTCGCCCCGGTCATTGCGCTCGCCCCTATCTCTGTGGCGATCTCGACGGCCACTATCTCGGTCTCGGTCTCGGCCGCCGTCCCGGTCTCGGTTACGGTCGCGATTACCACGGTCACGGTCGCCAGAGCGATCATCAGAGTCGTTGCTGCGAGAGGTGTTAGCACGCGCGTCACGCTCTTGATCATTCTCAGTTGCGTCGCTCTCATCTTCTATATTGTCGTTATCGCTATCGCTCTCATCATCTGATTGCGAGCGCTTGGACTTATCGTTCCGATTCTGATTTCGCTCTCGACGGCGTTCTTCACGCTCTTGTTGACGAGCTTCTTTCTCTTTCGCCGCTGCCGCGCGATTGGCTGCTTGCAGATCGGCAATTGCTTGCACTAAATCACCTTTAGCTAATTTCGCAGCGCCTTCAATTCCCAGTTGGGTAGCGACTTTACGAAGTTCCGGCAATAACATGGCGGATAGATCGCCAGCAGGTTTTGCCTTACGAGTACTTACTTCACTCACTGTTCCTCATTCATTCTGCATTTATTCTGCGTGGTTAGTCTGGGCTGTCCGGGTTCCTCTGGTTTTATCTTCGCTCTA
>DAIRSQ010000050.1:0-5762 GCA_036804325.1 Candidatus Nanopelagicaceae bacterium
GCAGAGGTTGCCGATAGCGCGATGGTTCCACTGGGCTTGCCGATGAGCTCCTTCGAGCTCCTTGGTTTAGTCGGACCAGGAGTTGCCCTCCATGTCGCCCAAACGCTTAATGCAACGCTCGGTGAGAGATATCGAGTGAGCCCTACTATCGAACGCCTAGTGAAAAATGGTGTTCGCACCTTCTACATCAAAGATGAGCAGGGCGCGCTTGCCGTCAATCCAGATGCTGCTGCATGTATTGAAAAGGGAGATAAACCATCAACTGCAGATCAGGTGCGTACTCGGGCGCTCACTGCACTTGCAACCGAAGCGCGGATGATGCTCGATGAAGGTGTTATCTCATCCCCTGCTGAAATTGATCTCTGCATGTTGCTTGGTACTGGCTGGCCACTTCATCTTGGTGGCATCTTGCCTTACCTTGATCGAACGGGAATTAGCGAGGCTGCGACTGGTCAGCGCTTTCATCCGAAGGGCGTTGCATCCCTTCCATAAGAGGAAGTTCGCCAGTTGAACGAAGCTCAACAAGACCACGTGCAATTTGTTGTGCAGTGATACCAAGGTCGTGAAGTATTTCAGCGCGCTTGGAGTGCTCGATAAATGTAAGTGGAATTCCGATGGAATGAACCGGCACTTCTACGCCCGCATCACGCATTCCTTCAGCTAGCGCGCTCGCTATTCCCCCGCGTCTGATCCCATCTTCAATCACAACGACATGCGAATACCGCTGTGCCATCGTGATAATCGCCGGTGAGAGTGGTTTAACCCATCGTGGATCAATGACCGTTACTCCTACCCCTTCACGATAGGCCTGCGCCGCTGCTTCGACAGCAAGGGTAGCCATTGCACCAATGCTCACAATTAATATATCTGCGCTCTCGCCGCGGTAGAGCACATCAATCCCATCGCGACGTTCAAACGCTGGAATATCTGCAGCAACGCTCCCTTTGGGAAAACGAAGTAAGGTCGGATGATCTGAAATTCCCACTGCTTCTTGGAGAAGTTCTCGTAATCGCGATCCATCGCGTGGTGCGGCTACCTTTAGATTCGGAACTATTCCAGTGAGCGCTAGATCCCACATTCCATGGTGCGACGGACCATCATCACCCGTGATGCCAGAGCGATCAAGAACGAAAGTGACGCCAGCTTTATGAAGCGCTACATCAAGAAGTAATTGATCAAAGGCGCGGTTGAGAAAAGTTGAATAGAGCGCAACAACGGGATGGATTCCACCAAAAGCTAAACCGGCAGCGCTAGCAACGGCATGTTGCTCGGCAATTCCAACATCAAAGGTACGCTCGGGAAATTTTTCGCCAAATTTATCGAGCCCAGTTGGACCTAGCATCGCAGCAGTTATAGCCACAACTTTATTGTTCTGCTCGCCGATTGAGATGAGCTCCTCTGAGAAGATTGATGTCCACGTTTTACCTACAGCAGCGAGCGCTTCGCCGGTCTCGGGATCTACCGGACCTACTGCGTGAAAACGTTCAGCTTCATCATTAACCGCTGGCGCAAAGCCGCGGCCCTTTTCGGTGATGGCATGGACTATTACTGGTCCGCCGAATTCTTTTGCTGCTTTGAGAATATTCTCCATCGCTTCAATATCGTGCCCATCAACAGGTCCTAAATACTTTAATCCGAGATCTTCAAACATTCCTTGTGGGGCGATGATGTCTTTAATTCCTTTTTTCACTCCATGGAGCGTTTCAAAAATAGGTTGCCCTACTACTGGAGTCTTTTCGAGAACGCTCTTTCCCCATTCGAGGAAGCGTTCATAGCCTTTGGTTGCACGTAGCGTTGTTAAATAAGTAGAGATACCCCCAATTGTTGGGCTATACGAGCGCTCATTATCGTTAACGAGAATTACTAAAGAGCGATCTTTTGTGGCAGCGATGTTATTTAGCGCCTCCCATGCCATACCACCAGTTAGCGCACCATCACCTACGACCACAACTACCGAGCGATCAGTAACGCCTTGTAATGAAAATGCTCGCGAGATGCCATCGCCCCACGAGAGCGCGGTTGAGGCGTGAGAGTTTTCAATGACATCGTGAGCGCTCTCTCGACGATTTGGATATCCAGAGGCGCCGCCACGTTGACGAAGTTTTTCAAATCCCTCTTGGCGACCAGTTAACAATTTATGGACATAACTTTGATGGCCAGTATCAAAGAGGAGCACATCATCAGGAGAGTTAAAGACTCGATGGAGCGCAATCGTTAATTCGACAACGCCTAGGTTTGGTCCGAGATGGCCACCGGTGCGCGCAACAGAGCGAATGAGAAATTCGCGAATCTCCTCAGCCAAGGCAGGGAGCTGCTCTGGCGCGAGCTTCTTCAGCTCCGCCGGAGAGCTAATCGACGGGAGAATCACTTCCCCAGTCTAGCCAACTGCTTACGAAGCGCTCGAGATAAGAGAGCGGAGCACGTACTGCATGATGCCTCCGTGGCGGTAGTAATCAGCCTCACCAGGGGTATCGATTCGCACCTTCGCAGTGAAGTTCTTGCCCCCTGCGTTTACCTGAACAGTTGCTGGGATCTTCCCTGAATTTAACTCTTCGATACCGGTGATCGTAAAGATTTCATCACCGTGAAGCCCAAGAGACTTTGGATTCTCGCCATCGAGGAATTGCAGTGGCAGCACACCCATGCCGATCAAGTTTGAGCGATGAATACGTTCATAAGACTCAGCGATTACTGCTTTCACACCCAAGAGCGCAGTGCCCTTAGCAGCCCAGTCGCGAGATGAACCAGATCCATATTCCTTTCCAGCAAGAATGACTAGAGGAACGCCGGCGGCTTGGTAAGCAACCGATGCATCGTAAATTGTTGATTGCGCTCCACCATCGAGGAAATTTTTGGTGAATCCCCCTTCAACGCCTTCCTTTTCAAGAAGTAGATTCTTCAATCGAATGTTTGCGAAGGTGCCGCGAATCATCACTTCGTGATTACCTCGTCTGGAACCATAAGAATTGAAATCAGCTCGTTCAACGCCATGGCTTTGTAGATACTTTCCTGCTGGCGAATCAGCCTTGATATTTCCCGCTGGTGAGATGTGATCTGTCGTTACCGAATCACCAAGGAGTGCAAGTACGCGCGCACCGGAAATATCTTTAACCGGAGTTGGGTTCTTTGGCATACCTTCGAAATAGGGAGGCTTTCGAACATATGTTGACTTCGGATCCCATTCAAATGTCTCACCCGTAGGCGTATCAAGCGCCTTCCATCGGTGATCCCCTTCGAAGACAGATGCATAGTCCTTGCGGAACATTTCTGAGGTGATGGAGTTTGCAACAACGCTCTCAATCTCTTGTGAGCTCGGCCAAATATCTTTTAAAAATACTGGCGCTCCAGCGCTATCAACGCCTAGCGGTTCATTATCGAAATCATGATTCATTGATCCTGCAATTGCATAAGCAACTACAAGGGGTGGCGAAGCAAGGTAATTCATTCGAACATCGGGTGAAATTCGACCTTCAAAATTTCTATTTCCGGAGAGCACTGCTGAGACAGCGAGATCTTGTTCATTGATTGCTGTGGAAATTTCTGTTGGTAGTGGCCCAGAGTTTCCGATACAGGTTACGCAACCATACCCAACGAGATTAAAGCCAAGGGCTTCCATGTAGCGAGTGAGGTCGGCTCGATCGTAATAATCGGTCACAACTTTTGAACCAGGAGCAAGAGTGGTCTTCACCCATGGTTTTGCCTTGAGCCCTTTCTCTACTGCTTTCTTGGCTAACAGTGCAGCGCCCACCATTACAGAAGGGTTTGAAGTGTTGGTGCACGAAGTAATCGAGGCAATTACAACATCGCCGTTAGTTATGGTGAATTTCTGATCGCCCATCGCAACGGCCACTGGTTCTTTCGCTGTTTTCTCGCGAATATAACTCGGTAGCGCTTCGTTGAATTTTGCTTTTGCCTGATCCAGCGCAATTCGATCTTGTGGTCGCTTGGGGCCAGCAATTGATGGTCGAATTGTTGAAAGATCGAGCTCTAAATGCTCAGAGTAGCGAGGAGTTGCTTTGGGATCATGCCAGAGCCTTTGCGCCTTTGCGTACTCTGCAACAAGGGCAAGTTGCTCTTCACTTCTTCCGGTAAGGCGAAGGTAAGTAATCGTCTCTTCATCGATGGGGAAAATCGCGCAGGTGGAACCATATTCAGGGCTCATATTTCCGATAGTCGCGCGGTTTGCCATAGGAACTGCAGAGACTCCTGGACCATAAAACTCGACAAACTTGCCAACAACGCCATGCTTGCGAAGTTGCTCAGTGATGGTGAGCGCAAGGTCTGTAGCAGTTGTGCCAACTGGTAATTCACCAGTTAATTTAAAACCAACAACGCGTGGAATAAGCATCGATACTGGCTGGCCAAGAAGCGCAGCTTCTGCCTCAATTCCGCCAACGCCCCAACCTAGTACGCCAAGACCGTTAACCATTGTTGTGTGTGAATCTGTTCCGACTACGGTATCTGGGTATGCGCGGATCACGCTTTTTCCATCTGCTCCAGCAACTTCGCGAACCATGATTACACGCGCCAAATATTCGATATTTACTTGGTGAACAATTCCCGTTCCTGGCGGTACAACTTTAAATTCATCAAAGGCGCTCTGTCCCCAACGCAAGAAGCGATAGCGCTCATGGTTCCGTTGATATTCGATATCGGTGTTCTTCTCAAAAGAATCTGGACGACCGAAAACATCTGCAATAACTGAGTGATCGATAACCAATTCTGCTGGTGCAAGCGGATTGACTTTTGCAGGGTCACCACCGAGCTCAACAACGGCTTCGCGCATCGTCGCTAAATCAACTACACATGGCACGCCGGTAAAGTCCTGCATAATCACGCGAGCTGGCGTGAATTGAATTTCGGTATCTGGTTCAACTGATGGATCCCAGTTAGCGAGCGCTTTAATCTGCTCAGCAGTGATATTTGCACCATCTTCATGGCGTAATAAATTTTCAAGAAGAATCTTTAAGCTAAAGGGAAGGTCAGTAGCGCCTTCGAGCCCGGTGATATCAAATATCTCGAGATTACGACCGGCGCTAGAAAAAGTGCGCTTTGCCTTAAAGGAATCCTTGCTCATCAGCTGCCCCCAAATTTATCTTGATATCAAGATATTACCGGCTTGAAGGTGAAAAGGCACTCAATATGGGCGGTCTGCGGGAAGAGGTCATAAGCCGAGCTCTGACTGATTCCGTAGCCAAGGTGAGCTAGCCGGGCGCTATCGCGTGCCAGCGAGGCAGGGTCGCAGGAGATGTAACAGATGAGTCGCGGGCTGAGGCGAGCAATCTTCTCTAACACTTGCGGCTCCGCCCCACTTCGTGGCGGATCAAGGAGTACAACATCAGCCTTTTCAATTTTCATGATTTCTTTTGTGACATCGCCTTCATGAAATGTGACACCAGTAAATTCACGGAGATTAAATTTTGCATCGGCAATCGCTGATTTACTCGATTCAATAATCTCTACTAGCGCACCAGCATCTGCGAATAATTTTCCAAATAGCCCCACTCCCCCATAGAGATCAAGGATCCGCTCTCCTTCTCTAGGTTTTATCAAGTTGAGCGCTGCTGCGCCGAGCACTTCTGCGGCGCGAATATGTCCTTGCCAAAAACTCTCTCGACTAACTCGATATTCGTAGCGCTTGTTATTCACGACTATCTCTTCAGAACGGATTTCATCGGGAAGCGCTAAACGTTCAATATCTGAGTAGCGCTTTGCCAGAACTTTTGATATCTCAAGCTTCTCAGAAGCAACGATGCACTCTT
>DAIRSQ010000051.1:0-3002 GCA_036804325.1 Candidatus Nanopelagicaceae bacterium
GGTAGCGTGGTGATCCAACTCCACTGGAGGAGTGGCTGGATTAACCATTCGGAAATAGTTTTTGCGCTCTGTTTTGGGTAAGGCGAGATGAATTTCCATCGATACTTGCGAAGCGCGTTAATAGATCTGGCTACTGCATACGGCTGCAATTGGACATCGGCATCGATAAAAACTAGGTATTCCGGATCAGTCCCACCTTTTGCAGCATTTGCAAGTTGCCAGCAGGCAAAATTTTTCCCGGTCCACCCTTCAGGAAGCTCTGCACCGTAAATTAACGACAAGTTTTTATGGTTATCGATAAAACCTTTCACAATCTGGTTGGTTTCATCCGTTGAGGAATCATCCAAGACCGTCACAGTGAAATTTTCTAGGTTGGCCTGCGCAAGAGCCTTATCCAAACAGGTGCCGATATTTAGCGCCTCGTTTCGCGCTGGAATGAGTATCGCAACGCGCTCACGAATTGTCTCCTTATTTCCTGGTCGCCGAAGGAGTAGGCCATTGACGATGGAGTGAAGCGCAAGAAAAAGAGCAATGATAAAAAGTATTGAAGTCACTGTTGATTTATCCAACGGTTAAATAGGTAGGGGAAGAGGAAGATTCCAAAAAAGAGGCCACCAACTAATGCAACGCCAGGACGGGAGAAGAAGAAAATATTTCCCACCACGCCAGAGAACCAAGTCCAGATCAACAGCGCATCGCCTGCGTTGGTATTTACGCCATTCTTTCTCCGTTCGCGGGGGAGGAGAAGTTGAAGTAGCGCCATGAGAATTATTCCGGAGAGTAACCAACCAAAGGTATTTGAAAGTGGTATCTCAGGTTGAAAGGGCACATGTGGTGAGGTATCACTCCATGTCCATCTTCCGGCGCTCACCATTTGCGGATCAAGAAAAAGATCCCATGACATCAGTGCGAAACCACCGACAACTACAGTCCATCGTGGCGAAAGTGTTCGAGCGGCAATCAATATCGGGTGGGTGAGCATCATCCAGGCGAAGGGAACTACCAAGGGGATGCTAAATATAAAGGCGCCAAGCGAGGTGTCATATGAGTAGCTGCCAAAAGGCCAACCTGTACTTACGCCAATATGTTCAATCGTTAGGCCAAAGATAAAAGTGATAAGAAAGTAGCGAATGACATAGGTGCTGCCATGCGAGAGGTAAGCATTTATCAAAGTTGCGGCAGCCGCGGCATACACGGTGCCAATGGTGATTAGCCGGAGCGCTTCTCCCTCCAATAATGGGTATGAAATTTGAAAGCCAATCGCCACTGCCAGTGAAGTCCAGAGAAGGATGTTGTCGAGTCGGCTAGGTCCGCGACGTTCACGACGTCGTGGAGTGTAATTGCGAATGGACACAGAGTTAGTCTGCCGTATTACCTATGGTGATTCCATTGATTGAGCCGGAAGCCGCTACCACTGAGAATCTGGCAAAGAGCTCTTCGCTATACCAACCAATCTCCTTTGTTTGCTCGATAGCCTGATTATGGGCGGGAGATTTATAGGCAAAATCACGGAGGGATTTGCTATCTCGCCAGATTGAGAATGTGCCTTGCAGCCCAATTGGCGCCTCGCCAATTCCAATAGCGGCAATTAACCCAGGCGCGTTATCTAGCGCGGTAATAACTGGCGGCACTGCGCGCCAAAAAATTAAGTTCTTGCGCCATTTAATCCGGGCGCGGGTTATGGCAGCGATCGCAAGTGGCTCACTCGTCGCCTGTGCAGGAGAGTGGCTTGAAAGAAATGGTTCGCGCTTTGCCCACTTGCCATGTGATGAGAGAGTCTCTAAATCAAAGATTGCGCTTTCGATTGATCTGCTATGCCAACGTTGAACAATTTTTGATTTCTTCACCTTACTAATTGCAAATTCATCGCCTACGACAAGCAAACCCCACTGCCATAAATCAGCATCTCGGGGAGTGAACGTTTCACCTTTGCCGGTACCTAACAGTTTATAAAAAGATATTCCAGAAAGGCGCCGAAGATAGAGTCGATCCAGAGCCATTCGTAGGAATGCGATGGGAATGTATTGCGTTCTAATTCGCCAGATGAAGAGCGTAATTTTCATGAGCGGACAAGCTGGCTGATTTCAGCAACCACTTCATTTGGGCTATCCCACATTGGTGCGTGGCCACTCTCTTTAAGAATTACCCAACGTGTGTGCGAGGGAACCAACGAGCGCTCCTGGCAAGTCTTTGCCGGAAGTGCACGGTCTTTATCGCCAAAGAGAACAGTTAATGGAATTGAGGAATCGATGGGTGTATCAAATCTTTTATCAAGAAATGCATCCCATGCTGGGTAGTAGCCATCAGATTGCGCCATCGCGATGGTTGCATCGAGCATTGTTTCGTAACTTATCTCTCGCCATCGGGGCGATACGCGAGAGAATCCAAGTTGCTGTGCGGGCGTGAGACGAAGTGCGACATGAGCAAATTTTGACGTTCGATTGGCAATACGTTTTGCGGCATCGGTTCCTGGAACTCGGAAGAAAAATGGATGTAGCCAGAGCCCGGCAGGGGCTAGTGCGCAGACTGTTTTTACGTTTTCAGGAAAGTGCGCCGCTAATTCCAGCGATATCCATCCACCTAATGAGTTTCCAACTACGTGTGCCCGCTCTATTCCCTCTCTGGCCATCTCTTCGCTCACATGCGCCGCTAGAGATCGTGGATCCATTTCAACTCTAGGGTCGAGTGGATTTCCACCATGGCCAGGAAGTAAGCAGGTAATGACCTCGCCAAGTTCTTGCAGCGCGGGAATTATTGGCTTCCATACCGTATCGGCCGAACCCATTCCATGGATGAGCAGGATCGGAGAATCAATTAAAGAGGAACCCTTTTTGCCTGTATTAGCAGAAAGGGGAGCGAAGCGCTGAAACTTTACGGCCACCTGGCGATTCTCTCGCAGAAAGCTACGCCTCTGCCACCGCTATTACCTCGCCACCGGTGATGGCCACGAGCTCAGCGAAAGTAGTAGGAAAAACCGCATGGGGATGGCCGGCGGCAGCCCA
>DAIRSQ010000051.1:3102-5651 GCA_036804325.1 Candidatus Nanopelagicaceae bacterium
TCTTGCTGCGCTTGTCGGTATAGGTCGGTCTTGGTTGGCAGATTGATACCAGCCTTGGTGTATTTCTTCCGCGCGCGCTGGATATATTCAGAGGCCGTACTCCTCGAGATGTTCATCGCTCTCGCAACTGCATCAAGTTTCATGCCAGATGCATATAGAGATAGCGCTTGTTGTTCTTGCTTAGAGAGTTCAACCGTGGTGGAGTCGTCAGAGAGAAGTGCAATGGCGATATCAGGGCTCATATATTGATCACCCTTAAGAGTTGCAGAAATTGCATCACCTAAGGCTTCAGGTTCAGCGTTCTTACTTACATATGCAGCTGCACCAATCCTCAAGGCTTGGCGAACAACTTGCGGTTTTGCAAGCGCACTCACAATGATTACTTTGATTTCTTCAGCGAGAAGCGCCTTGATATTTTCTAAGGGATCACTTCCATCGCCTAAGTCCAAATCCAAGATAACGATTGAGAATTTCTCACGTTGATGCGCAACGAGGCATTCATTTAAAGAGGCGCCTTTATAACTGATATCAATGTCGGGCGAATGAAGGACAAGAGTATGCGCTAGAGCTTCGCGCATCATGGGATGGTCTTCCAAGATAGCCAATTTCGCAAATGCGTGACTCATGTCGGCGCCTTTCCTACTTTCCTAGCGGAAAAACTTGCAAAAAATAAACGTTCGGAGAGTATCAGGTTCTCGATATTAGCGCGTACCCTTAAGGGAATATCAATAAGAAACGAGTTCACATACTCCCATCGAGGAGGTGATTTGAAATTTACCGTTCTTCGGAAAGCCATGCACTGATTCGCCTTCGGCGCTCACTAATAATTGTTGCAATAAGTTATGGATATTTTTTAGTTGCATTTGGTATTTCACGTCGATCAGAAACTATTCCAACTTTTACAGAATTACTAGCAATCGTTGCTGGCATTATTTCACTTGTCGGATTTTATATCTCAAGAAAAATTTATGGTCTTTGGACTATGATCTGCGGATTGACTCTTTTTGCAATCTATGTTGTTTTTGATCCACAAGTAGAAGTACCCTGGATGCAATTAAGTGTGCTCTGTGCGATAGTTTCAATATCTATTGCGTTTATGAGTGATAAAGAAAGCTATTGGAAAAATGTATTCTTAATTTCTTTCATAGCACTCTTCAATTTTTGGTCCTATTTTACAAGTGCTAAAAGTTTACTTGCCTCAGGCAGCTTTTTAGGTAGAGGTTCAATAAGTAGTTTCATGGTCTTTAGCACTGGTATATTTGTCATTATTGGCTGGCGAAAAATGCTTGCGAACGCTGGTATCTCAGATCAAAGAGTCCAAGCGCTCATGGAAAAGTTAGAAAAATTGCAGAAGTCACAGGAGAAGCAGAAAAATTGGCGCCAGTTAGTTGTAAGAATTCATGAAACAACTTTAAATACTCTTAGATCACTGATAGCTATGCGAGAAGTTGCAATTGAGACCCTCAAAGATGAACTTAAAGCCACTGTGAAGAAAAATCAATCATCAATTTCAAATGCACAAGAAACTCGAGCCGGCTCTGTCATTAGCGCTATTCGATCAGGAATTGATTCAGCAAATTATGAAAAGAAAATTAAAATAATTTCTAAAGGGGTAAATCTCCACTTAGAGAGCGATATTTTCGATGTGGTGGAGAGAATTGTTCGAGAATCGCTTAGAAATGCGATAACACATGGGCAAGCTAATTTTGTCGAAGTTCACTGGCGAACCGTTTCAGAGCCGCAACGGACTATTGGTGAGAGAGAACGAGGAATTCTTTTTCTCGAAATTTCAGATGATGGTGAATTGCGTACGCAATCAACGCAAGTAGGTATCGGTACGCATTTAGTAATGGCAAGTTCAGTTGAGCAACTTGGCGGTAAATTTGAATTAATGGAAGATTCTGGAAGAGGGCGCGTTATTCGCGTGGAGCTACCTACCTCTATTAGCTCTGATAGATATGAGCTTGAACTAGTAAAACCGACGAGTGCAATTCAGCTGGGTAAGTACATGGCGCTACTCACGTTATTTGGCCCGGCAATGACTGGAATTATTTTCTTTCCGATGATGGGAATTTGGTGGCCAGGCCAGCTTCTAACTCAAATTCTCGGCTTCGTTGCGCAGTTAACTCTTTTTTACATTTCATTCGTGAAGATGAAAAGAATGGGATGGTTGGCAAGTATTTCTCTAGCAATACTTCTTTTATTGTCTCTTCAGTTGATTAATGTGGGCCCATTGACGTGCACTTCGGCACAACCGATTCAATGGATTTTTAATATAACTGTTTACGGGTTATTTATCATCATGCTTGGGGGAAAGTGGCAGGTAACTGCAGTTTCATACCCAATATTTCTCTTTATGGCGAGAGATTTCAGCCCGTTAGTTCCAAATTCTTGCAATTTTATTTTCGCCTTTCCTCTAATTAATACTTTGATGTCATTCCTCTTTGTTTGGATTGTTTTTTATGTCGTGTATAAATCATTAGAAACTGTAGAAAATTCACAGCTTAAAAGAATTGGGGAAACAACAGATTTAATTGAAAGTCTTGAAG
>DAIRSQ010000052.1:0-5573 GCA_036804325.1 Candidatus Nanopelagicaceae bacterium
CCTCTTTATCCGGTTCAGCAATCTCTGATTCGAAAGCGATGACACCTTCAAGACCAGGCTTAAAGTCATCCATGGGGCGAAGCTCCTTCTCGAGTGAGGGGAAAACCTCCCCATATTCTGCCCGTATTCTGCCCCTGCTTTGACCCGAGGCAAACCAGATAAACCCTCAAAATGAGTGGCGCACGCCACTTGAGTACGCGCCTGTCTAGTGGGGCTAGATTAGATACATGAGCGAGCCAATTAGTGAGGCGATAAAGGCTATGCGCCGCTCCTACGGCGATGAGGGGCTCTCTGAGAGTAGCGCCGGCGCCGATCCCACCACGCTCTTCGAGAGCTGGCTCGCAGAGGCCGCAGCCAACCCCTACATTGTTGAGGCAAACGCGATGGTGCTCAGCACCTTCGGTAGCGACCGACCAGAATCACGAACTGTTCTACTCAAAGGCTTTGACCGCGCGAGCGGCGGTTGCACCTTCTTCACCAATTACAACTCGGCGAAAGCTCGTGCCCTCGATTCCAATCCAGAAGTGTCACTCCTCTTTCCTTGGTATGCCATGGAGCGACAGGTAATTATCACAGCGCGGGTTGAGAAAGTTTCTCGCGGGGAATCAGAGGAGTATTTCGCCTCACGTCCATGGTCTAGTCAGATTGGCGCTTGGGCTAGTGAGCAATCAACGGAGATATCTGGTCGGGAAGTTCTTGAGAGGCGTTGGAAAGAATTTGCAGAGCGCTATCCGGAGGGAGGCGCTGTTCCCATTCCAGAACATTGGGGTGGCTTCTGTGCGATTGCTCACTCATTTGAATTTTGGCAAGGTCGATACTCACGATTGCACGATCGACTTCGTTATACGCGCGTAGCAGATGGATGGTCGCGGGTGCGATTAGCTCCGTGACGCCAGTGCTAGCTGACTTTCGGTAGGCTCTGACTATGAGCGCTGATATAACAATTCCCGCAAACCTCAAACCAAAAGATGGCCGATTCGGATGTGGTCCCTCAAAGATTCGCTCCGAAGCGATTTCTGCACTTGCTGGAAGCGGCGCATCAATTCTTGGCACATCACACCGCCAAGCGCCAGTAAAGAATGTCGTTGCACGAGTTCGACGCGGACTCAAAGATCTCTTTGATCTTCCCGAAGGTTATGAAGTTGTCCTCGGAAATGGTGGCTCTACTGCATTCTGGGATATTGCGACCTTTGGACTTATCGAACAAAAATCACAGCATTTAGTCTTTGGCGAATTTTCTTCCAAGTTTGCAAGCGGCGTTAAGAGCGCACCATTTCTTGGTGATCCTGTGGTGATTGAAAGCGCTCCGGGAAGCCATCCGCTCCCTGTTGCAGATTCAACAGTTGATGCCTACGCACTTACTCATAATGAAACTTCTACCGGTGTTGCTATGGAGATCAAGCGTCCATTTGGCGCTGGCAATCAAGGAATAGTGCTCGTTGATGCAACAAGCGCTGCCGGTGGGTTATTCGTTGATGCAAAAGAGTTCGACACTTATTACTTTGCACCTCAGAAATCCTTTGCCTCCGATGGCGGCCTTTGGCTCGCGCTCATGAGCCCTGCTGCCCTTGAGCGAAATAAAAAGATTACTGCTACAAATCGTTGGACTCCAGCTTTCTTAGATCTTTCGATTGCGATTGAAAATAGCAAGCTTGATCAGACATACAACACGCCTGCCGTTGCAACGTTGATGCTTCTTGCTGAGCAGATTGAGTGGATGAATGAGAATGGTGGATTGAGCTTCTCTTCTGGCCGAAGTGGAAAATCCGCGGAAATTCTCTATGGCTGGGCTGATAAAACTACTTACACCACGCCATTTGTAACTGACCCCGCAATGCGATCAAAGGTCGTTGGCACAATCAATTTTGATGACTCCATCGATGCACTTGCCGTAGCAAAAGTACTTCGTGCAAACGGCATTGTTGATACCGAGCCATATCGAAAGCTTGGAAAGAATCAATTACGTATCGGCATGTTCCCTGCTGTTGATCCTGCAGATGTCGATGCACTCACAACGTGTATCGAATATGTGGTGGACAAGCTCTAAATATGAGTAACCGCACTCGACGAATTGTCACCCTCGTAGTTCTTATTGGCATAGTTGCCATGATTGCTATTAGCGGTCTCTAAAAGTACTTTCTAAATACGCGCCTTATTCGCCGGGTAATTGGAAAGTCTTTTATTACCTTCTGCTCAGCAGGTTCATCGGGGGTTGCCACTTTATCTAGCGCTGGCGAACTCTGATCTAGGGAATCGGCGATCCGTTCGAGATTAGTGACAATCGAAATGCTTCGCGCTAATTGTTCAGGATCTGCGCTCTTTGCTTCCTCAATTAACTTCTCTGTTAAATCTGCACCAGCTTGTCGAACATTATCCGTGATGGAACTATCCCCTATCTCACCATCAACTACAGCAAACTCTTTTAATTTTTCTGAGATAGCTGAGCTTGCTGCTGCAAGCGCTTGCGCAATCTGTTCTTGAGTGCCTTCTTCAACTCCCCCTTGAACTGCGGTATCAAAAAGAGTTCGGGCAATTGTTCGAACTTGAACAACAGTATGTTCAACGGCAACTCCGCGCGCATATAACTCTTCAGCTTCGTCATATTCCGCTGTTGGAAACCATCGCGCAAAACTTTTCGCTTCCAAAGCTTGGGCCCGTACTTTTGGTATTTCTTCGGTGAGTAGCCGTGCTTGCGCAAGCCAATTACCTGCATCCTTTTCCGTAAAACCTGCTGCAACACCTGCAGACATCCTTAAGAGCAGGGCTGCGCACTTGCCTCCAAGTTTTGAAATCTGATCGATTGTTCGTCCCGCGGGAGTTTTTGGATGAGAAAAATAAGAGAAGAGAATCGCGATTGCCGCACCTACTAGCGTTGATTGGGTTCTATGTATCGCCGTGTTCTCGCTCAATCCAGGACCAATCACAATGAGTGCAGTCACAGGAACATTTATTGACGCAACCTCACCAAGATGTAGCGCGCGGGCGATAACTGCACAGAGAAAGACTGTGAATGCGACCGTGATAAATCCAAAATCAAATACCCACACTGCAAGTAGCGCAATGCTCGCGCCAATTGCTGTTCCGACTATCTGCCCCAAACCTTCACGAATAGATTTGTGGACAGAGATTCGCGTAGAAAGGCTCGCTACAATCGCGGCGACAAGTCCACCATTGGTTATTAGTGAATCACCGATTAGCCAGGCGACCGCAGCAGCGGCAGAGGTCACTGTTATCTGCCGTACCCACACTGCGCGATCAGTAAAAAGCTTGACCAACCTCCGGAAAGCTTTTCTCATAAGACCAGTATCTCGCCTTTTATGTCAGACTAGGCAGATGGCGGTAGAAGTTTCGATAAAGGAAATTGCGCGCGATTACCCTTTGCAAAAAGCCCGCAGTGAATATGACAACTGGGGCGAAACAGCCGCAGAAGCCAAAACAATGGAGATATTCCGTTGGCTCATCGAAGCAAAAATAGCTGGCGAGTGGATCGAGGTGGGAAATCTCTCTGCTCACGCAGTCTGGTACGGACCGACGCAAGGTTCTAAAGCAATGAATATTGGAATAAGTCTTTTAGAAGAGTTTCGTAATCAAGGGATTGGTTCAATTGCGCAAAAACTCCTCGCGGAAGAGCTCCATCTCCAGGGGTACGCTCGCATTGAAGCTTCTACCGATGTCACAAATATCGCAGAGCAAAAGGCGTTGGAGAAAGCCGGTTTCCAATACGAAGGTACGCTGCGTAAAGCTCAGGGACGAGCAGATGGCTTACATGATTTGCAGGTCTGGTCACATCTTTCGTAGGTACGAGACGTGATCAGGATTTAATTCAGAGAGATTACGCGCACCGAGCAATTTCATTGTGCGGAGCATTTGAGTCCGCAAAATTTCAAGTGATCGATCAACGCCAGCTCGCCCACCTGCCATTAGGCCATACAGGTAAGCGCGGCCAGCCCACGTGAAGTTGGCGCCAGAGGCGATAGCTGCAATGACATCAGAGCCATGCATGATGCCAGTGTCCATATGTACTTCAGCGCGCTTGCCAACGGCAGCAACTACATCTGGAATTAGCGTAAACGGAACAACAGAGCGATCCATCTGACGGCCGCCATGATTAGAGAGAATGATTGCATCAGCTCCTGCTTCAACCGCAGCAATGGCATCATCTACTCGTTGCACTCCTTTAACGACGAGATTTCCACTCCACTGGGTTCGAATCCAACGCAAATCTTCATAGCTGATTGTTGGATCAAAAACGAAATCCATTAGCTCCGCGACGGTGCCTTTCCATGAATCAAGGGAGGCAAACTTCAAAGGTTCGGTAGTGAGGAAATTAATCCACCATGCAGGACGAGGAATTGCATTAAGAATCGTTTTTGTAGAAATAGATGGCGGAATTGTCATGCCATTTCGAGTATCGCGAAGACGCGCGCCTGCTACTGGCACATCGACGGTAAGGACCAACGTGTCGACGCCCACTTTTGCAGCGCGATGGACGAGCTCCATTGAACGCTCGCGATCTTTCCACATATATAACTGAAAAGCATTCCGACCTTCAGGTGCCGCTTTCACAACCTCTTCGATTGATGTTGTTCCCAAGGTGGAGAGACAGAATGGAACTCCAGCGGCCTGCGCTGCAGCGGCTCCAGCTCGCTCACCCTCATGCTGCATCATTCGCGCAAACCCTGTTGGTGCAATGCCTAGTGGCATCGAATGGCGCTTACCTAACATCTCAACTGAGAGATCTACCTTGGAAACATCAATTAAAACCTTTGGATGGAATTGAATATTTTCAAATGTCTCGCGCGCTCTTACCAAAGAGCTTTCACTCTCTGCTGAACCGTCGGTGTAATCAAATGGCGCCTGAGGAGTTCGACGCTTGGCGATCTTCCGCAAATCCCAAATCGTCAGCGCGCGCGCAAGGCGGCGTCGTTTAGGACTAAAGATGGGCTTTCGAAAGCGCATCAACCCAGCCAACTCTTTAAAGCCAGGGAATCGTCGCTTTACTTTAGTTTTCGCTAATTTGGGGGCAGGTTTCTTTGCCATGGCCGAAAGCATACCGGTGGCGCCAAAAAGATAGACATCCCCTGGGAGCCGAGGCTAGATTCTTGATATGAAATCACTCTCAAACCTCTTCGTTAAGGTGGCGAATTCACCACGCCTTCTCGTTATCACGTCGTTGGCGCTGCTCCTTTTTGCCTCAATTTCGTATGCAATCTTTGAGAAGAAGAACATCATCGACTCGCTCTGGTGGGCTCTTATTACCTCAACAACTGTTGGTTATGGCGATATGTATCCAGTTAGCCTTGGCGGTCGCATCACCGCAATTACCTTGCTCTTAGTGATGATTCTCTTCTTAGTCCCAATGATTACCGCATCATTTGCTTCAAAGTTGATTGTTAATCGTGATGCCTTCACCCATGAGGAGCAAGAGGAGATGAAAAATCTCCTTCGAAAGATAGTAGATATCGAGGAGAAACAACTTAAAGAAAAAGGCGAATAGCCAACTTTTAAAAGGACTCAGATAGCAATGGTGGCGGGTAGAGGATTTGAACCTCTGAAGGCAGAGCCGGCGGATT
>DAIRSQ010000053.1:0-5563 GCA_036804325.1 Candidatus Nanopelagicaceae bacterium
CGCTTTGCCAGAACTTTTGATATCTCAAGCTTCTCAGAAGCAACGATGCACTCTTCAATGGGAAAGACTTCATGGGAGCGAGATTTACGAAACCCAGCGCGGCCGCTTCTATCAACGTGGAGCGAGAGTCTGCCTCGATATTTTTCGCCACTTCCTCCCGGAAGCTGAACTTCCTGGACAGGGATTGATACCTGCATCTTTGCAACCCGCTGAAATTGTTCAGTGATAACTTGTGATTTTAATTGGCGCTGCCGCTCGAGAGAGATGTGGTGGAAGTCGCATCCGCCGCATCCACCGGGATGAAAGTAGCGGCAAGCTGGCGCCACTCGATCAGGCGATGGGTGAATGATCTCAATTGCATCGGCTCGATGAAAACTCTTACCTAACTCAGTTATTTGCGCAATAACTCGCTCACCTGGAATGGCAAACCTGAGAAAAAAGACCCAGCCATCAAGTCTTGCCACGCTCTCACCGCCATGGGCGATGCCATCGACCTCGAGCTCTACCTTCTCACCAAGGGAGAAGGTTCGCGAGGATTTTGCCGAATGAGCCATTGGCAGAGGATATAGAGCCTGGTGCGCGCTTGGAGCGAAATACCGGTGTAAATTGCTCGTATGCACGTTGTCGTGATGGGTTGCGGTCGGGTGGGAACGCTGATTGCGCAACGCCTTGAGGAAGCTGGCCATACCGTTGCCATCATTGATCAAAACCGGGAAGCATTTCGCAGACTCGGCCCAAATTTTCAAGGAATCACGCTGGCCGGTGTTGGCTTCGACCGAGACATCTTGATTCAAGCTGGAATTGAACGAGCTGATGCTTTTGCTGCGGTAAGCAATGGTGATAATTCAAATATTCTCGCCGCACGTGTTGCTCGCGAAAATTTTGGAGTCGCTAATGTCGTGGCGCGAATTTATGACCCAGGGCGCGCGGAAATTTACCAACGCCTTGGCATTCCAACAGTTGCAACTGTCATTTGGACTGCCGATCAAATTCTTCGTCGATTAGCGCCCGAGGGTTCTCTTTCAGAATGGCAAGATGCCAGCGGAATGATTCGCTTAGCAGAGGTTCATCTCCACTCAGGATGGTATGGCCATCCCGCATCATTAATTGAAAGCACGACCGGCGCTCGAATCGCACTCATTACCCGCTTAGGTAAAGGAATGTTGATTGATGAGCACACCGTTATTCAAGAGGGAGATCTTGTCCACTTAATGATGAATGAAAAAAATCTTGCCAATATCGAGAAAACGTTGGCAGCTCCTCCGGCAGGACACTAGTGCGCGTTGCAATCGCCGGAGCGGGAAATGTCGGTCGTTCCATCGCACGAGAATTGCTTATCAATGGCCATCAAGTGCTCTTGATTGATAAAGATCCAAAAGCAATGAAAATGGAATCGGTGCCAGATGCCGATTGGCTTCTTGCCGATGCCTGCGAAATCATCTCTTTGGATAATGCCAAATTAGAGATGTGCAATGTTCTCGTTGCGGCAACTGGTGATGACAAGGTAAATCTCGTTGTCTCGTTCTTAGCAAAGACTGAATATGGCGTACCGCGAGTTGTTGCCCGCGTTAATCATCCAAAAAACGAGTGGCTATTTAATGGCTCGTGGGGCGTTGACGTATCTGTTTCCACACCGCGAATGCTCTCTGCGCTCGTAGAAGAAGCAGTCTCTGTTGGCGACGTGGTCAAGCTCTTCTCATTAAGTGAGGGCGATGCGAGCCTGGTGGAGATAACCCTCCCTGAAGAGAGTCCATGTATTGGTAAACAGGTCAATGAGGTTGAACTTCCTGAAGAGTGTGCACTTGCTGCCATTTTGCGTGATGGTCGCATCATTGCACCAGCTCCCACTGATGCTTTTGCATCGGGCGATGAACTCTTATTTGTGGCTACTGCCGGAGCAGAAAACACGCTGCAAAAATGTTTTGCACCGCGTAAGTAATTACTGACTATTAACTATTTCTCTTCTTCTGCAACTTCCACCTGGGTAACCGGAACGGTTCGAATAATTAACCAACTTCCCCAAGCAACTGCGAGAAAGAGTGGGTAGCCCATCGCAAGGCGAGCGATCCCTAACAAATCAACATTCCCTGACTTATATAGCGGGTATTGCACGACTAGTCGTGAGATAAAGAGGCCAACCCATAACCAACTGGCATTGGTATACGCGCGCTTTCGCGCTGGATCTTTCCGCCAAGCCAAGTTTTCGCCGAGTATTGGCCCAAGCATCAAACCGAGAATTGGAAAGCCAGCGAGATTTGCTACAAGGTAAACGGAACCGTAAACCACATTAGTAATGAGCCCTGGTAGATAAAAATCTTCTGCCTTACCGCTATTACGTGCAAACCATGCACAAATTAATAAGCCGACAATTCCTGAGATCGCATGCTGCAATGTGTCTCGACGAATCAACCGCCAGATTGTGAGCAAAAGAGAGAGGGCAAGTGCGCTGTAAATCGCATCACGGAGTGAGTCGCGAAGATTAAATACGATGAGAAAAATTAGCGCAGGTAAACCTGAGTCAATCAGGCCGCGTTTACCGCCAAAGGCTTCAAGAACTTTCTTCTTCTGCTCTTCGCTCATTCTTCAATCACTTCTCTCCCGTGGAGCCGAAGCCGCCGGCGCCACGCTCGGTGCCAGGTAATTGCGTCACTGGAACGAAGCGAACGTTTTCCACTCGTTGAATCACTAATTGCGCAACGCGATCGCCGCGCTTAATGGCGATTGTATTCTTGGTATCCATATTGATAAGAATTACTTGAATCTCTCCGCGATAGGAGGCATCAATAGTTCCGGGTGCATTGACCATCGACAGCCCATCGCGGATTGCCAATCCGGAGCGTGGATGAATAAACGCGGCAAAACCTGGCGGCAGGGCAATTGCTATTCCAGTGGGCATTAACGCGCGCTCCCCAGGGGCAAGAGTGAGATCGATGCGCGCGTAGAGATCGGCGCCGGCATCGCCCGGTTTCGCAAACTTCGGTAGCGGCAGCTCTGGATCGAGTTGCTCGATTAACAGATCGGTCATGGATTGATTTCAAAATCAGGATCGACAAATGCGAGTAGCTCAGGATGCTCTCGGAGATGTTTGATGTACGCCTCAGGGGCATTATCGAGAAAGTGTGACATCGGAACAATGACAAATAACGCTGCAGCACGAACTGCAACTGGCCCATCAAATCCGTCAAGATGACCTTCAGCTCTGGTGTAAACCTTCCGATTAACCCGTCCAGCAATTTCTGCAGTGATATAAAGAGTTGAACCCATCGGTACTGGCTTGAGAAAATCTGTTTCGAGGCGAGCAGTGACCGCTGGAGAGCGAATTAACCACATCAACTTGCCAAGCGCTTCATCAAAAGCAAGTGAGAGCAGTCCACCATGTGCCAAACCTGGCGCCCCTTGATGATCGTGGGTCACAGTAAATGTTGCGGTGAGATTTTGACCTTCACCAGCATGGGCTACGAGATGGAGTCCTGTGGGATGAAGATCCCCACATCCAAAGCAGTGGCCAAAGTGCGATGGAATTTTTGTTCCTGGCTCTGGAGCTTTTGAGTGCCGCGGCGGGACTTGAGCATCAGGTGGTGGTGTGGTGCTGGGAACCCGAGACATGGTTAAGAGTTTACGCGCATTCGCGACAGACCGCGGTGGCTCCCTCGCCCTTTACCAATTGCGAACGATGATGGACCAAAAAGCATTTAGAGCAAGTGAATTCATCTACTTGGCGTGGCAAGACGCGAACCGTTAACTCTTCACCTGAGAGATCTGCACCTGGTAGTTCGAGATTCTCTGCAGCCTCTGCTTCATCAACATCAACCTGACCAGATTTCTTATCGGCTTGGCGCGCTTTTAATTCTTCAAGGCTCTCTTCATGGAGCTCTTCATCAGTTTTCCGCGGGGAGTCATAATCGGTTGCCATCGCTCGTCGCCTCCCCCTCTGTTAGTTTCCTTCTCGTGGCTCTCTAGCTTCTACTACCTGCTATAACGCCGCTTGCCGGCGAATTATGCCTAAATTCCCAAAGATTTCTACCCGCAACGGGGCGTGTCTGGCGAATCTCCCCGTAAATTTCAAGAAAATCTCAAGAAAGTCTCAAGAACTCAATTCCACGCGTGGTTAGCCGGTCAAAATGCGCCTCACGTTTCTCGACGAATTTTGAAACATCAAGGGCAGTTCGCTCTACCAAGGCGGCAATTCGCGCTCGGTGGCGTTCACCTTCGCCGCTTAACCCGGTCAATTCAAAGATTCCCCACGCTCGTAAGACTGGAGCGACAACTTCGTTGAGGTGAAGATCCAAGTCATAGATTCCGGCGAGCGCAATTTGTACCGATTTTCGAGCAAAGCCAGGTATGCCATAACCAGGCATTGCAAAATTCTCCAACACATCAGCTATCGCTTCGAGGGTAGCTTCAGGTTCTAATTTAAGTGCAGCGCCAAGAAGATTGCGATAAAAAAGCATATGTAAGTTCTCATCGAGCGCAACGCGGGTAAGCATTCCTTCGCAAATGGGATCGGCAGAAATCTTCCCGGTATTTCGATGTGAAATTCGCGTTGCTAACTCTTGGAAAGTTACATAAGCAACAGTGTGCAACATGTCATCTTCATAAGGAGTTTGATAACCAACCGACATATGCGCCATCCGTAAATCTTCTAATTCAACGGGATCAACGCCTCGCGTTGCCATCAGATAGTCGCGCAAGACGATTCCGTGTCGCGCTTCTTCTGCTGTCCATCGGTTAATCCAATTACCCCACGCGCCATCTTGACCCATCGCGATGGCGATCTCCGTGTGATAGCTCGGCAAGTTATCTTCGGTTAGGAGATTGATAACAAGTGAATCCTGCGCGACTGCGGTGAGTTTGGAATCCTTTGCTTCCCAGGCATCACCATTGAGTGGGCCAGCGAAGTTACGTCCTTCGCTCCATGGCACATACTCGTGTGGATACCAATTCTTTTGCGTCGCAAGGTGGCGGTCTAACTCTTGAGCGACAACCGGCTCGAGCTCGCGGATTAATCGCGATTGCACCTCTGGCTTATAACTTCCCACTGCTCTCCCCTGCGATTAGTAACTTACCAAACCGTAGGTTACGGGAGGGTAAGTTGGCTAATCGCCCGCCACGCTGGCAAGGAGAGCGAGAATTTGGCTATGGAGGGATGGGTGGGCAGCGACGACCATCTCGCGCCCTGCCGGCCCACCGGTGGCATTGGTGACAAGCGCACCGGCCTCGGTGGCGATGAGTTCACCGGCGGCAAGATCCCAGGGAGCGAGCTCCTCCTCGAAGTAGCCATCGACCATTCCGGATGCCACTAAACAGAGGTCAACCGCTGCTGCACCCATTCGCCGAATATCGCGGACCTGAGGAATTAACTTGGCAAAGCGTGCGCCCTGCCTCTTTCGAATCTCCGTTGAATAGGAGAAGCCAGTGGCAAGAAGGGCTAGATGAAGCGGCACCTGTGCATTGGTCTGAATGGGAAGCGGTTGCGCTTGCCCGCGCTGTAACCGTGCGCCACCTCCGCGATATGCGCTCCAGAGCATTCCACCATCAAGAAGCGGAGCAAAGACAGCTCCGG
>DAIRSQ010000054.1:0-4916 GCA_036804325.1 Candidatus Nanopelagicaceae bacterium
CCAGCAATTGAGTTTCTCCGGGGTAAAGGTTTGAGCCGAGCTCTTGCAGTGATAGTGATGCTCTTCTCAGTACTGAGTTTTGTCACTTTATTCTCGCTTTTAATAATTCCGCCTATCGTTTCGCAATCGAATCAATTAATCTCCTCTGCTCCTGATCTCATCAGTCAACTCAAGAGCAATCCAACATTTGCTCACCTCAATGATCAATATGGATTCCTAGATTCAATTCAAGAGCGAGTGACGCTCTGGGTTAAAGATGGAAAGTTTGTGCTCACCGCTTTTGGCGGCATTGTTGGAGTGGGCAAAGTAGTGCTCAACGGCGCCTTTGCAGCGTTGACAATTCTCATACTCACGCTCTACTTCATGGCATCGCTCCCGCAGATAACAAAGATTGCATACCGCATCGCTCCAGCGTCGCGTCGGGAACGGATCGCAAAAATCTCCGATGAAATCATTGCGCGAATTGGAACTTTCGTTGGCAGTCAAATCCTTGTCGCTTTTCTTGCTGCACTCTTTATTGGAGCGCTCTCTGCCGTGCTGGGATTACCGTATGCAATTTCGCTTGGAATGTTGATATTTGTCTGTGCGCTCATTCCACTTGTTGGACATTTCATTGGCGCTGCTGTCGTTACCTTAGTTGCCTTCTCGCAGAGTCCGACCCGAGGTTTGATTGCGCTAATTGCATATATTGCTTATCAACAGGTCGAAAATTATTTAATAGTTCCTCGAATTATGAAACGTAATCTTGCAATCCCTGGTTTGGTAACGATTATCGCCGCCCTCATTGGCACATCACTCTTAGGCTTAGTTGGTGCGCTACTTGCCGTGCCGATTGCTGCAGCAGTCTTACTAATTATTGATGAAGTAGTACTTCCTAGAGCTGATCAAAAGTAAAAAATCTTTTCCCAATTAATATTCAGAAGGAAGCGGAAACTTCTCTGGATTAACTATCTTCACGATTTCATTATGTATCCGTTGCACCGATGGTTCGCCAATCCATAGATGCTTTCCATTCTCCACTTCAACCATCTCTAATTGAGTGAGCTTTGCAAAGCGCTCGCGAGCTTGCGCTGGTGGTAGGTAATCATCAAATTCAGGAACAATGGCAATTACTCGACGACCATCTTTTGCCCACCACTCCAGATCGCTCTCTTGTGAAGTGCGTAATGGTGGACTAAGAAGAATTAGCCCTTTCACTCGCGGGTCACGAGCGTGTCGTAGCGCAAGATCGGTGCCAAAAGACCAACCTACAACCCAGAGATTGGTGAGATCTGGAAGAGCACTTGCTACGTAATCAATAGCCGCTTCAACATCAAACTTTTCATCAACGCCATTGGTGAATTCACCCTCGCTCTTACCTTGCTCGCTCTCTGTTCCTCGAGTGTTAAACCGAAATATGGCGAGGTCGGCGAGCGCTGGTAGTCGGTAGGCAGCTTTGCGATAGATATGGCTATCCATCATTCCCCCGTGGGTGGGAAGAGGATGGAGCATCACCAGCGCACCTGCGCACTTATCTCCGAGAGGCAGCGCGAGTTCGCCAATAAGAGTCAGTCCATCTGCGGTGGTGAGCCGAACTGGCTCCCGCCGTGCTGGCAGTACCGTGGCGGCACGGATAACCTCAGACATAAGGGTTTTAGTATCTCAGGAAATATCTGAAGTGGAGTACTCACAATGACCACAGTGGCAGGTTCAAGTTATTCAGGTAGCCCGAGCGAATTTGCCACCTTTCATCCTGCAACCGGAGAGCTCTTTGCCTCCTACCCTGTGACTAGCGATAAGGAAATTGCAGAACGCGTTGCGAGAGCTCGTGAGAGCGCACAATGGTGGGCTGCACTTAGCTTTAATGAACGTCGAAAAATCTTGTTGAAATGGAATTCGCTTTTAATTTCAAAATTAGATGAGGCGGTAACGCTTATCGTTGCCGAATCCGGTAAGCCAGCAAGCGATGCAACACTTGAAGCATCACTGGCCTGCGAGCACGTTGCCTGGGCTGCAGAGAGAGCGCACTTATATCTACGAACCCACCAGCGCTCCCCTGGTCTATTGATGGCAAATATGCGAGCACATGTGGATCGAGTTCCTTACGGGGTCATTGGCGTAATTGGTCCATGGAACTATCCGATATTTACACCGATGGGATCAATTGCATACGCACTTGCTGCAGGTAATGCCGTGATTTTCAAGCCAAGTGAATTCACTCCCGCTATTGGTTTGTGGCTAGAGAAAACGCTCCGCGAAGTTCTTCCTAATCGCGATCTTTTACAAGTTGTCACTGGCGCGGGAAGTGTCGGTGCATCATTGATTACACATGGCGTAGATAAGATTTCCTTTACCGGCTCTACCGCTACTGCGAAGAAAGTTGCAGCCGCTTGTGTTGAAAAAATGATTCCCTTTGTTCTTGAGTGTGGCGGCAAAGATCCAGTTCTTGTTGATGTCGATGCTGACTTAGAGCGAGCAGCCGACCAAACGCTCTGGTCGGGCATGGCAAATGCTGGGCAGAGTTGTATTGGTGCAGAACGCGTCTATGTTCACGAGAAAGTTGCTGATCAATTTATTGAAATTCTCACATCACGAGCGTCACATATCAAAGCAGGAGTGAACTACGGTGCCGCTACTCGCCCTGCCCAACTAGATATCATCCAACGCCACGTTGATGATGCTCTCAGCCGTGGCGAAGCTATTGTCGGAGATCGAAACTCTGTTGGTGAGCGATTTGTGGAACCAGTAATCATCACCAACGTCTCTGAAGATGCGCCATCGATGCGCGAAGAAACTTTTGGGCCAGTGCTGCTGGTTAATCGAGTGCAGAGTATGGATGAGGCGATTGCCAAAGCTAATAACACCTCATTTGGGTTGGCGGCATCCGTCTGGTCTAAACGCAATGGCGAGAAAATTGCTGCCCAACTTCATTGTGGCATGGTCTCTATTAACTCAGTTTTCACCTTTGCCGCAATGGGCTCAATGCCATTTGGTGGCGTGAAAGATAGTGGCATGGGTCGAATTCATGGCCCTGAAGGGTTACTGGAATTCACCTATCCACGCTCAGTGGTGAAACCTCGGTTTAACTTACCTCTGGAATTTACCTCCTTTAAACGGACTGCATTTGCAGATAAGGTCATTACCTCTTTGGGTAGACTTCGCCACAAATGATGATTCAGAGTATTTATGGCAAGCGCTCTGGCGCGCTTCGAAGGATTCTTCTCACAACAGTTTTGGTTCTCATCTCTCTCATTGCTACTTCATTACCAGGTCGAAGTGCCAGCGTCTTTGATTTACTTCCTGGTGGTATTGGCACGCCTGGTTATTACGGAATATCTTTTGAAGAGCGACAGCCAGGCGTGGGTGAATTAGTCTCGGTAATTACCAGCAACCTAGCGCCGCAAGAACGTGTTAACGGAGTCGGGGGCACCTTTCTCTGCGCATCAATGGATGACCCGGAGTGCTCGAAAGGTTCAGGGGTGAGCGCCCGACTGATGCTGCCGCCATGCGCAAATGAAGCGCAGCGAATGTGTATTGAAGGACTCGCTCTAGCTACTGGTGCCGCCAATACATCCAAGTTAGAAGAAGCGACGCTCGACCATGAGGTTCGTGCAGTTTCTACTCCCGCTGATTCGGTAACAGGATTGCCGGCTGGTGGCGGACCGAGTCTATGGAAGTCACCAACTATCGCCAACAAAGCGGGCTCGAAAAGCTATGGAGTTGCCGTTCGAGTTACCTATTTTCAAAATCGCGAAAAAATTGGCAGCGCTGGAAAGCGTGATAATCCCATCTCGTTACAATCGATGCGAGTGAGTGTATTTCCAGTCTCTGTTGTAAGTGGAAAGTATTACGACTTAGAAAGTTATAAATCTGTTAACTCTGATGGCGCCCAAAGTTACGGTATCCGACCAAAGGGAAATGACTACGACAATCTTCAAGATTGCGCATGGACAGAGGCAGGAAGTTGTGCAAAATATGAAGATTTTGCAGAAAATACCCGGGTTTCACTAACCCTTCGCATGGGTAGCGAAATGACCGGTTGGCTTTATGGTCGAATGAAAGATGTAAACGTTGCCGTCACTCCCCTGGATAAGACATTTAATAAAATAACAATTGAAGGTGCGCCGATTGCAGCGCCTGGGGCGTACGGTGTAATCAAAAAGAGCGAACTTAAAAATAATCCAAAGATTGATGAGCGAATTCGACTCGGTTATGGGGAATTTGGCTACAACGAGATGATCAATTCACCGACCTCCAGAGGAGGAGGGTACGACCCTGTTGGAAACTTTACTGACTTCGCAGTTTTTGAACCCATACTAAAAACTATGCCTGGCGCGCGCGCACAATGGGTTATCTCCTCAGGTGCAAGTGCAAATGGTTATCAACCTCAGGTCACATCCCAATGCTTCAAAGATAAAACTAAACTCCTGGGAATTGTTACGACCAATGCTCTAATTTATGAAAACGGTGCTCCAGAATTTAAAGATGGCACACTCAATTACAAAGTAGCCGGTCTTCATCATATGGAAGATGGTGTAACTCTCACCCGAGGAACGTACGATCTCGCTATTCGCAGTGAAACCGCACGGTGCGTCTATGGATTTACCGATGCGCCATTCCAGGCATCGATTTCCGTTATTGGTTCGGATGGTCAAGAGCAAACCATCGCTACCGAAAGCATCCGTGAAGATGCAAAACGCGAGTGGCTATTTCTCTCTGCCCAGAATTTCACTTTCTCCTCTCCAGTAATCAAAGTGAAATTAACGCAAGAGAAGAAAATCACTGAAGCTGCAAGTCAGCCAAAAACAGATGTGAAACCCTCAATAGTTAAAAAGAGCATCACCTGCGTTAAAGGAAAATTGGTAAAGAAGGTAACTGGGACCGCGCCAAAATGTCCTAGCGGATATAAGAAGCGTTAATTACTTCAATTAATAACG
>DAIRSQ010000055.1:0-4902 GCA_036804325.1 Candidatus Nanopelagicaceae bacterium
GATGCTCCGAGAATGGTTTTGGCATGAAGGATGCGTAGAAACCTTGATCGAGCGCCACTTCTTTAATAACTAATTTAAAGGTCATGATGTTATCTGCAGTGCTTAAGGCATCGGCATCGCGAAGATCAATCTCTTGTTGGCCGGGGGCTCCCTCGTGGTGACTGAACTCCACGCTAATGCCCATCGCTTCCAGCATCGTGATTGCTTGGCGACGGAAATCATTTCCCACAACGCTTGGCGTGTGATCAAAGTAGCCACCGCTATCCACTGGCACCGGCGGCACGCCAACTTCAGGTTGGTTTTTAAATAAAAAGAATTCAATCTCTGGGTGGGTATAGAAGGTGTAACCCTTATCGGCTGCACGTTGTAATACTCGCTTTAATACATTGCGCGGATCAGCTGGTGATGGTGACCCATCAGGCATAGTGATATCGCAGAACATACGTGCGGCACCTGGTGATTCAGTGCGCCATGGCAAAATTGAAAATGTATTGGGGTCTGGCATGACGAGCATGTCTGATTCGTGGACTCGGGCAAAACCTTGAATCGCAGAACCATCAAAACCGATTCCTTCATCGAAGGCGGTTTCTAGCTCTGCAGGAGCAACAGCAACAGATTTCAACGTGCCGAGAACATCGGTGAACCAGAGGCGCACGAAACGAATCCCGCGCTCCTCGAGGGTGCGAAGGACGAACTCCTGTTGCTTCTGCATGCTCATGGGCTAATCATGGCCCGGGGATATTTCAGGATTGTTAACGGCTAAAACCCGCTTGGCGCCTGGCTATTTCTTCTTATACCCCACCGGGCATTTGGGATTGATACCAGTGATTTTTTTGGTGGCCTTGCCTTTGATACACGTGATTGATTTCTTAGAAACCGACTGAACAGCTTTAGTGGCAACGTTGTTTACCGTTCCACCTGATACTGAAGAATCCGCGGCAGGCTTTGAAGTTTCAACGGGGGTTTCTCGCTCAAACTTGACTTTGATAGTAGGAGAAGAAAATGTAAACCCTTTTGCTGAGAAATAAAACCAACCATTTTTCTCAATCACACTCGTTACCGCTTCAACTAATTGATTATTTTGAGATATGACCGAAATTGAAACCTTGAAATTAGTTCCTGTAACCCCGTAAAGACAGCGAGCTAGATCAGCGCGCATCGTTAAATCGTAAGTGCCTCGCACTTCCTCACCATTAGGCATTAGATGTGGAGAAGCAACTTTGTAAGTTAGTTCATTGTTAATTTGGTCGTATTCAGGAGGCCCAGCAAGATATTGACTGGCGTTAGTGGAAACTATTCCCGTAAGTGCAGTTAAATCTTGTACGCATTGATTATCCCTAATTAGTCCAGAAGAAAAGTCTGTCGTGGATTTCAATATCCAAACCGTAGGAGCCAAAGATGCCTTGTCTCCAACAATTGGTAGCCATAATAAAAATTCTTCCATTTTATTTCTATCAAAACCAACATTATTGCTTCGCATTAATGACCAGCCGTCGTCCGGACCAGCTTGTAAGTCAGCGCGTCCCGCACCACTCCCTGAACCACCAAGTGGATTTTCGTATCTAGTTTGTGCTTTGTAGTAAGAAATAACATCTTGAGGTAATTCAGTTTTCTTCTTCCAAGTCGAGAAACCTGGAATTTGTATCGGCTTTCCCCAAACAGTCAAAGTAATTACTCCATTATTACTTCTTTCTTGCTTAATTTCTGGTTCAGTAATTCGCCCGTGGAACCATCCGCGCACGGTTCCACTGTTTCGAACCGTGATACCAAAATTGATATCTAGTGGTAGCGCATGAGGTTTCACGCAATGGGTGTAATCATTGAAAATGCACTGCTCCGCAGAGTCCGTGTAGGGCCGCTCTTGGGGATCACCACCAGAAGCACGCCAATTACGTTCTGGGTAAGAACTTGGCCTCGTGCTAATTTTTTTAACTGGAAACTTACCTGTGGTTTTGCTAACCGCATAAATTGCTAATTCACCTAATTCGGAAGTAACCATTTTGTCGGTGGTTTTATCGTATCGCCCATAGCTTGTAACGAGGGGCATATATACGGCCCCTGCTTGATGGGGAGCCTCAGGAATCTCTATTAGAGGCGGACTAGATCCGGGCGGTAATCCAATTTTTGAATCTCCTTCATATTGATTCAATTTATCCGTGAAAAATTCTGGGACTCGATTAACTGTCAATGATTTCCCATTTTTGTCTTTCGCTAAAACCTCAACTATGCAATCAGCCTCGCTATCGTTTTTGCAGAAAGTTAATGCGGACGCATATTGGAAAAAATCTGCTTGACTGCAACTAACATCACTTAACGAATTGCAAAAACTTATTGAGTTCACTTTATTTGCACTTGTAACCATGCCTATGAGTGCGGCGGGATGTCCAATGACATTCGAATAGGGATAAGAGGTATAGCCAAAGTACCCGAGGCCTGGTTCGTTTGACATTTTGAATGCTTCGTCTGGCGTAGATGAAGCTTGAGAATTGGTTGTAACGAAAAGGGAAGAGCAAAGTAAAAGCGATAGAACTAAGCAACGTGATTTGCCGCTTGAGATCATTCAAAAAGTTTAGAAGCCAGATGCGCAGAGAGCCACGAATTTCCTGGCAAAGCCCAAATTGATTTTTATTATTGGGAAATAACGGAGCAAAATGGACACAGAATTAAACAACTTCCGATTAACGAGAGCGCCATTTCGAGATGATCGGCAGGCGGCGGTCTTTGCCGAAGTTACGGGTCGAGACCTTGGTTCCTGGTGGGTATTGCCGCCTCTTATATTCCGCGCGATCAACAAGGCCCATCACTTTCTCCACGAGCGCGCCATCAAAACCGGCGGCGACAATCTCGGCAAAACCTTGGTCGAGCGTGACGTAACGATGCAAGATGCGATCGAGCAATTCATACTCAGGAAGCGAATCGCTATCGCGTTGTCCGGGGCGAAGCTCCGCACTTGGTTCCTTACTTATAGAACTCTCTGGAATTGGTGGCACCTCACCGCGCGAGAGCGCCAACGCATTGCGCCAACGCGCTAACTCCCAGACCGCCGACTTCCATAAATCTTTAATCGGCGCATAACCACCCACAGCATCGCCATAAATCGTGGAGTACCCCACGGCAAGTTCACTCTTATTTCCGGTAGCAAGAACTAAATGCCCCTCTTGATTAGAAATTCCCATCAACGTTGTGCCGCGCACGCGCGCCTGCAAATTCTCTTCTGCTAATCCAGTGAATTGGAGTTGCGACAAGTACGCACCGACCATTGGCTCAATCGGCACGACGCGATAATTCAAACCAGTGCGCGCTGCTAAATCTGCAGCATCATCTAACGAACCAGCCGAAGAATATTTACTTGGCATACCCACGCCAAAGACCCGCTCTTTACCGAGCGCATCAACAGCTATTGCGGCAACGAGAGCGGAATCAATTCCTCCTGATAAACCAAGAACGACAGAGTTAAATCCACCCTTTGTCACATAATCACGAAGACCCGTCACCAACGCTGACCAGAGCTCGCCACCGCGATCTAAAGCAGGGGCAATCTGCGGCACCATCGCGTCGTACTTAATTAATGGAGTATCCGAAAGCGTCACATCAGGCGTTCCACTACAAACTTTCGCCTCTAAATCAACAAGCATTGTGCCCTCGTGAAATTGCGGCGCCCGCGCCTTCACTTCACCCAGTGAGTTGGCAACAATCGAATCGCCATCGAAAACTAATTCATCTTGCCCGCCGACCATATTTACATAGACAACTGGGCAACCCAACTCCCGCGCACGTTTGGAAACGAGCGCACCACGAGTCTCATCTTTATCGCTCTCATAGGGCGAACCATTAATCACCACAAGTAACCCAGGGTTACGCGCAGCAATCTCCGGAATCACTCCCCCGTCTTGCCAAATATCTTCACAGATCGCCACCGCGATATCGATGCCATGATGGCGCACCATCAACGTCGATGTACCAGGAACAAAATTTCTAAACTCATCAAAGACGCCATAGTTCGGTAAGTGGCGCTTGACGTACTTACCAACAATCTTTCCTTGATAGATCGCGGCGAGCGCATTCTCCGGCGCACCAACAGGCGTGCCGAGTTTGGAATGTCCGCTCTCACTCTCGCTCTGATCTAAATACCCAATGAGCACGAGAACATTTCCCATGCCCGCACTTGCTAACTCTTCAGCTAACTTCCCCACGGCATAACGACTTGCTAATCGAAAATCACCACGAAGGGCAAGATCTTCTACTGGGTATCCGGTAATCACCATTTCGGGGAGTGCAACAACGTGCGCGCCATCGCTCCATGCTTTTGCGATTGCAGCGAAGGCTCGTTGCGCATTGCCGGAGATATCGCCAACAACGGGGTTGACCTGGGCAAGCGCTACTCGGAGTTGAGCACGTTCAGTTGCCATGGGACGAGCCTACTGGCAGGCTTGGAAGCCAGGCACAGGGACTGAATTTCAGCCTTGAGGCGTAAGGGGTTTTCATGGAATCGCTCTATGGCGGAAAGACACATCGCCGGATCACCGTTCGCGATATCGCAGCAGCAAAAGGCGTCGAGAAGTGGCCGATGCTCACTGCCTACGAAGAGCTCACTGCAGGAATCTTTGATTCCGTTGGCATTCCCGTTCTCTTAGTTGGCGATAGCGCGGCAAGTAATTTCCTTGGTTACGAGAACACCATCCCCGTCACCGTTGATGAACTCATTCCCCTTGCGCGCGCAGTTGTCCGCGGCACCAAACGCGCCATGGTGATTGCCGACCTTCCCTTTGGTTCCTATGAAGCTTCAGGTGCACAAGCGTTAGCAACGGCAACGCGCTTTATGAAAGAAGCAGGTGTGCAGGGAGTAAAACTTGAAGGTGGCACAAGAGTTGTTGAACAAGTGAAGACTTTAGTTTCTGCTGG
>DAIRSQ010000056.1:0-4768 GCA_036804325.1 Candidatus Nanopelagicaceae bacterium
GATACATTTCCATCGATGCCAGCTAAACCTCTATTGGCAAAAGTTTCGATACCAGTACGTGGCTGAGCAAATGCTTCGATATCTCGAATGGGGCGTGAGGATGCAATAAAGAGCGCAGAATTATCCGGAAGCTCTGCCACCGCGGTAGTGACGGCGGTAGGTTCAGACCATTCGGTAAGTAGCGATGGCAAACGCTCAGAAATTTTTATCGCATAGTGGGAGAACTGTTCTCGCCAAGAGATATCACGGCTCTGCCGCGCTTCATTTGGGCAGATAGGTAACGTTAGATGAATTTCATCAGCCTCTCGTTCGATATCAATCTCATCAGTACGCGGATCAACAACCACAACGTGATCAGCGAGAGATAAATAGGCGTTGATAGCTCTCGAGAGCGTCAAGCGACCAATAACCATGGCAATTTTTGGCTGGAGGGCAGCTCGCCTTCCTTCATCCGAAAGTAGAAGTGAGGTGTGGGCAATCACATTGGCGCCACATAACGGATCTTCACTCAAAATCGGCCAACCAAGCTCTTCTGATAATTGAGAAATATCTGATGCCGATATTCCGGCTCGATCATGACCTAAAAGAATTACCCCGTGTGGATGATAACTCTGCAGCGCACGGGCGCTAAATGATTTTTTGGTAGCTACAGGCACAGCAACATCAAGTGATTCGCTCCACTCCAGTGAACCAAGTAACGGTTCCTCAAACTCGACATTGATATGCGCTGGATTATTTGAGGTAAAGCATCCTGCAACTTGTTCTCGCCAAAGTTGTACTTGACCAGGTTCGCTCCCCGTGGCTGAGAGATTAATAGTGTGTTTTACCGCAGCAGGGAACATTTCTACTTGAGTAGTTGTTTGGTTCGCACCGGTCTGCCATAACCGAGCGGGACGATCTGCTGTAATAGCAATCAATGGATGTTGATTATGGTGGGCTTCAAGAAGGGCAGGGTAAAAATTTGCAGCCGCGCTCCCACTGGTGCAAATAACTGGAGTTGGAATGCCTGTTGATTTAGTAATACCTAAGGCGAGAAAAGCTGCGCTCCGTTCATCAATGCGGGTATGTAAGCGAATGCGATTAAGTTCAGCTGCCCGCCAGAGAGCCATCGTTAACGGTGCATTACGTGAACCAGGGGAGATCACTGCATCGCGCACTCCAGAGCGAATGAGTTGGTCAACAATCACTTCACCTAAAACTGGCGATGGCGTAAATGACATTAACGCTCACCTCCCCTAGGTAGCGCTGATGACTTTTGATAGATCTGAAGCGCATTTTCGATTCGATTATGCCACCAATTAATCCGCTCTTCACTTAGTCGATATTTAGCTAGTGATTGGGAATCCACTTCAACTGAAGTTACTGGAACCGTGCCATCTGTTGGTAAGAGTGGCTCCTTGGCGATATCACCCGCTAGTAACGCGACAGTCCCCAACCCACAAATAATCTCTTCGGGGAGATGCGCTGCGAGCGCAATTCCAGCAGAGATGCCTACGCTACTTTCGAGTGCAGAGGAGATGACCACTGGTTTATCGAATCTCTCAATAATTTGAAGAGATCTTGCGATTCCACCGAGAGGTGCAACTTTCATTACTACAACATCAGCAACTTTATTAATCTCTGAAACATCATCACCTAGACGGAGATTTTCATCAATCGCGATTGGTAGCGGCGATTTCACGGCAGCATTTTCGGCAAGAGATGCGCATGGTTGCTCTACATATTCAATCTGCTCTGAATATTTGTTATACAACTCGGTTAGGAAACTCTCTGCTTCGGCAACAGAGAAGAGACCATTTGCATCAAGGCGGAAGGTAGCGTCCGGAATTATTCTCAACACTTCATCTATTCGTTCGATATCTAAAGTAGTTCCGATTTTTACTTTTATCGTTGTACATCCAGGAAACCACGAGAGCACTTCGCCTACTTCTCCAAGTGGAACAGCCGGAAGCGTCGCATTTACTTTTACGCGGCTCCGCTTTGCCAGTGGAAAGTTGGTGGTGGCAGCTTCGATCGCTGCACCCAACCAGAGCGCATCGCGTTCCGCTGAATAATCGGGGAACGGTGAAAACTCCCCCCAATTTCCATTGATATTAATAAGTGCAATTTCTCGAAGAGTTGTATTTCGAAAGTTCGTTCGCGTTGGGATGCCAATGACTTCAACGGCAGAGAGAGCGTCGTTGAGTTCCATCAGAGATTCTCGTTAAGGACGCTTGGGGAAACGACCAAAGTTAGGAGGTCGTTTCTCTTGGAACGCATTTCTTCCCTCTTGCCCCTCTTCAGTTAAATAGAAGAGCAACGTTGCATCTCCAGCAAGTTGTTGCACACCAGCTAATCCATCATCAGCTGCATTGAGACCAGCCTTTAACAGACGGAGCGCAAGCGGTGAATGGCGCAACATCTCGCGTGCCCATGAAACTGTCTCAGCTTCTAATTCTGAAACGGGCACAACGGTATTTACCAATCCCATTTCGAGCGCTTCCTGTGCATCATATTGACGACACATAAACCAAATCTCGCGAGCTTTCTTCTGTCCAATATGCGCTGCTAATAAACCTGCGCCATATCCACCATCAAAGGAACCCACCATTGGTCCAGTCTGGCCAAACTTTGCATTATCAGCTGCAACGGTGATGTCACAGACAACGTGGAGCACATGGCCACCACCAATTGCCCAACCAGCAACCATCGCAATCACAGGTTTTGGAGTTCTTCGAATTTGAATTTGGAGATCTAAAACATTTAACCGACCAATTCCCTTTTTGCCAAGTGAATCGCTTCCGATATAACCATCGTCACCTCGGACCATCACATCACCACCGGAACAAAAAGCTTCTGTTCCTTCTCCAGTAAAAATAATCACACCAACGCTGTCATCATCTCGTGCAATATTGAATGCTTCTTGAAGCTGCGCCAAAGTTTCAGGTCGGAACGCGTTACGAACTTCAGGTCGATTAATAGTTATCTTCGCAATACCTTCTGCGCGCTCATAACGAATATCGCTATATTCACCCACGCTCTCCCACTTTGGGATTTCGCGGCTGCCGGGCTCTCTCTTAATCGGTTTACTCACAGGCGCTAGCCTAGAGGCGTGAGAAATGTTGAGCGAATCGACCCGGCAACGGTCGCGCCCTTACATCTTCGTGACCTGCTCGCCGATGCGCTCGATGGTGGTCCCGCCGTTGCGCTCACTGAACGCGCCATCGATGAGATTCCAGAAGGCGCATCGCTCCTCATCGAAACCGGTGGATCCACTGGTGAACCAAAAATTGTTGCACTCAGTTCAGATGCAATGAAGAGTAGCGCGGCACTGAGCAACCAAGCACTTAGTGCAGCTAAAAGTGACAGTTGGTCGCTATCTCTTCCACTCAATCACATTGCAGGAATAAACCAACTCTTGCGAGCTATCGATCTTGGAAGTGATCCAGTGGAGAGTGATGCGAGCTTCATTTCAATAGTCCCTACTCAACTTTATCGAGCGCTTGAGAAACAAGATTCACTTTTTGATCAGTTAAAAAGCGCAAAGCGAGTGCTCATTGGTGGCGCCATGATTCCTATGCAACTTGTCGAGCGAGCAAGCGAGCATGGAATTAATCTGGTGGCAAGTTATGGGATGACTGAGATGTGTGGCGGCTGTATCTATAACGGAAGAGCGCTTCCAGGAGTCGCGATAGAGATCAGAGATGCAGGGAGAATTGCATTGAGCGGGCCAATGCGCGCGATTGGATATCTCAACAACCCTGTAGCAAATGCGGAGGCTTTCGTTGACGAATGGTTTCTTACTAGCGATGCTGGAGCGTTAGACCGAAATGGAATTCTCCAGGTAATTGGAAGAGCGGATGATGTAATCATCTCTGGTGGTGAAAAAATTTCACCAAATGAAGTTACGAAAATTTTGCAGGGTTATTTTCCAGCGTATGAAATTTATGTCATAGGAATCCCGGACGAAGAGTGGGGTCAATCACTCCGGGTCGTGATGGCAAATAACAAAAGTAGTGATGGCTCTCAAAAAATTTCACTGCAAAATATCCGAGATATTGTGGGCGGAGCGCTAGGTAAAGTAGCGGCACCGCGCTCACTACTACTACTCTCTGAGATACCAACAAAAGAGAATGGGAAGGTCGACTTAGCAGCACTGACAACAGCCTCTGCTACTGAAATATATTGAGAGTGCGTGTCATCTCAGTTTTTTATTGAGCTTATTTCCGAGAGGATTTTCGACTATGGCAACTACAAGAGAATGGGTTAGCGGCGCACGGCTGCGCACCCTTCCAGCTGCAGTTGCGCCAGTAATTGTGGGCACCTCTCTAGCAGCGCCTCATTTAATCTGGATTAACGCGCTCCTTGCACTTTTAGTTTCACTAGCGCTTCAAATAGGCGTCAATTTCTCCAATGATTACTCAGATGGAATTCGCGGAACTGATACCGAGCGAGTCGGTCCGATGCGACTTGTTGGCAGTGGCGCCGCAGAGCCAAAACAGGTTCTTACCGCAGCGCTTACATTTTTTGCGCTCGCGGGAGTTTTTGGTTTCATCCTTGCCATGCGCTCTTCACTATGGCTCATCGCACTTGGCGCACTCTCAATTATTGCGGCATGGGGATATACCGGAGGCAAGAAACCATATGGGTATCGCGGCCTTGGTGAAATCTCGGTATTCATCTTCTTTGGACTGGTTGCGGTACTTGGTTCTTTTTTCGTTCAGAGTAATCAAGTAACTGGAGTTGCAATTCTTGCGTCAATCCCTGTTGGTGCTCAAGCGTGCGCCAT
>DAIRSQ010000057.1:0-4648 GCA_036804325.1 Candidatus Nanopelagicaceae bacterium
GATTGTTTGCACGGATGTGGTTAAAGAGATCATTCCGGCTTCCTCTGCCCGCTTCCCCTAGCTCAACCAACGAAGTCGAGACCGTTCACCCCCAAGTTGATGGCTTGATGAAATCTTTCACCAAATCCCTCACTCAGCGGAAAAGAAGCTTTTCCACTATGTAGTTATCTTCATAGTCTACAACGAATAAAAGATCGGAAAAATTCCCGCGTATCGCGAGATCTCGGCCGCAATTTCGACAACAATCAGGTAACAATCGCCGCTTGCACTAGAAACTTCTCGCCGCGATTCTTGGCAGCTTGAAACAACTCGCCGCGATTCTTAGCAGAGAGCGCACGCGGGGGCCCTCAGCAAATCAATCGTTACTCTCCGCGATTCTTCGCGGAGAGCGCGCGGGCGATATCTCTGCCGGCCTCACGTTCCTTGAGAGCCTCACGTTTGTCGTGCGCTTTCTTGCCGCGAGCAAGCGCCAACTCCACTTTCACTTTTCCATTGTTGAAGTAAAGCGAGAGTGGTACGAGCGTGACGCCACCTTCTTTAACTCGCCCCAGAAGGCGAGTGAGTTCACGCTTATGCATGAGGAGTTTTCGATTGCGGCGCGGTGGATGGTTATTCCACGTGCCTTCGAAGTACTCCGGGATATGAACGCCCTGAAGCCAGAGCTCCCCTTCATCGAACATGGCAAAACCATCAACGAGAGAGGCTCGACCGGCGCGGAGGGATTTCACTTCCGTGCCCGAGAGAACGATGCCACATTCAAAAACATCTTCAATTGAATAGTCATGTCGCGCTTTCTTATTTTGCGCGATTATTTTTTTACCGCTCTCCTTCATGATCAACTCCCCTTTACTGGGTCGTTGATGGCATTAAGAGCTTGAAGAATTTCGATACTTCGCTTTATCGATTCCCGCTCTGATGCGATGACATCAGGAGTAATGCCTTTTTTATCGATGAAACGCCCTGAAGGGGTGCGGAATTTTCCTACTGTAGTTTCGAGGCTAGCGCCGTTACTTAAAGTGACGCTCTCTTGCACGGAACCCTTACCAAAAGTCTGCGTACCTATAACTACTCCGCGATTACGGTCTTGTAGCGCACCAGCAACAACTTCAGCTGAACTTGCAGTGTTCTCGTTAACCACAATTGTCAGCGGCACGGATATCGGATTCTTATTATCAGCTTCGATGGCGATCCGCTTACCGCTTCCCCGGTCATAAGAGACTATTAATCCCGATCGAATGAAGAGTTGAGCAAAATCAGTCGCAACACTTAGTACGCCACCTGGGTTGTTTCGTAAATCAATAACAATACCTTTTTCATACTTTACTTCTGTAAGACCATCAACAACATCTGCGACAACTTGCTCACTAAAAGCTTCAACTCGAATCAAGGCCACATTTGGCGCAAGTTGCTTGATTGATGCATCGGAAGTTTTATAACTCTCTCGCACGAGTTCAAAATCATTTTCTAATCCATTGCGGAGAATTTTCAATTTTAAAAGCGATCCTGGTTCGCCCCGTAGCGCTTCTATCGTTGCCGGGAGATTCGCAGAAGAAAAATCTGCCCCGTCGATGAGCGCAATAACATCGCCAACTTTTAATCCTGCTTGCGCGGCAATCGACCCTGACTTAATTCCAGCAATCTCAGTTCCGCCGCCATTGCCAGGACGTAACCAAATTCCAATACCGCTATATCGGCCATTTAATTCATCACTTTCAGCAGAAACCTCTGATGCATCTCGATAATTCGACCATCGATCTCCAGATGCACGGAGCATTCCTTCAATAGCCGCTCGCTCTAATTCCGAAGAAGAGATTCTCTGTTCGGTAGAAATTTGTTTTAGCGCCTGATCCACCGATGAATCGTTACCGTTCAAGAAAAAGCCCATGGCAAAGGAGGCGACCATCAAACCTAAGACGATCGCCACCAATTGCTGGATTTGCGACTTTTTCATAGGGCAATTCTACGGCTTAGAAATGAAGGTGATTTGGGGCAATATTTGAGGTAAACAGCGGTTATTTCACCTTAGAAGTAGGGTCTTCGGTTCGATTAAGTAAGTTGGTCATCTAGCAAAAGAGAGACCAATAGGTGAAACCGCTTTAAACCTGAAAAGCCTGCTAGACCTTCACAAAACGGCGCAAGGTAACGAGAGATGCAACCGATGCAACAAGAAGTCCAACTCCAAGCAACTGCAGTGAAGCTATCCAGACCGCGTCCCACCCAAAGAAGCGAGTGAAGGTAAGGAGGGGTGCGACCCGTTGATCCACTAGAACTTTGAAGCCGGAGAGCAAACCTAGAGCGACCATCCATCCAAAGACCGCAGCGAAGATGCTCTCCAAAAGGAATGGAAGTTGAATAGAGAAGCTTGAGGCGCCGACAAGTTTCATTACGCCGGTTTCGCGGCGGCGATTGAAAGCAGCAATGCGAATAGTGTTAGAGATGAGCAGCGCGGCAGTGAGCACTGAGATCAAGCCAATGAAGAGCGCACCATTTCGAAGAACATTTAGTAATCGGAAGAATTTTTCGAGAATAGCCCGTTGATCCTGCACAACATCAATGCCAGGTCTACCCGAGAATGCGCTCTGAATGACCGCAAATTGGGTTGGATCCTTTAACTTCACACGGAAAGATTCTGGAAGTTGATCCGGTGTCACATTCTGCGCAATTGCCGAATCTTTAAAACGTTCTTGAAAGCGCTTAAAAGCATCTGCTTGTGATTCGTAATAAACATTCTGCACGATAGGAATTGCTTTGAGGTCTTGTTCAATCTGATCTCGTTGCGGAATTGTAATTTTTCCCGCTGAACATGATGGTGCCTCCGAAAGGTCACCGCATAGATAAATCGAGACTTCAATTTTGTCGTACCAATAATCTTTCATTACCCCAACTTGTGCGTTGGAGAGTAAGCCAAAACCAAGGAGTGAAAGTGAGGTCGCGACGGTAACGATGACGGCAAAAGTCATGGTGAGGTTGCGACGGAGGCCAATTCCAACCTCCGACAAGACAAAGCCTGCGCGCATCTATCGCTCCCCTCTCCCTCTACCGTTCCGATTAATCTCTTTTGCTTCCTGTAATAGCGAGCAACATTCGCACTCTGCTAGTAAAGCTTTGACGATGCATCATCCGCTATACCCATATACGCCACGAACTTGGTCGCGAACCACGAGTCCGCCTTCGAGCTCGATTACGCGTTTACGCATTTGGTCAACGATTCCACTGTCATGGGTCGCCATTACAACAGTGGTGCCAGTGCGATTAATTCGATCGAGGAGTTTCATGATGCCAACGCTCATCGTTGGATCGAGATTTCCCGTTGGTTCATCGGCGATAAGAATTGCTGGATGACTAACGAAAGCGCGTGCAATTGCCACACGTTGCTGCTCGCCGCCAGAAAGTTGTGAAGGTCTGCGATCACCGTAGCCCTCAAGGCCTACAAGCTCTAAGACTTCAGGGACTTCACGATTAATTTCTTTCTTTGAGTAACCAAGGACGTGAAGCGTGAATGCCACATTCTCGAAAACAGTTTTATTGGGGAGAAGTCGGAAGTCCTGGAAGACCGTTCCTACTTGGCGACGAAGTTCAGGGACTTTCCAGCTAGAGAGTTTGCTTAAGTCTTTGCCAGCTACATAAATCTTTCCTGAGGTTGGGTCTTCTTCCTTGAGAACTAGGCGAAGGAAGGTGGATTTACCGGATCCCGATAAGCCAACGAGGAAGACGAATTCACCTTTGGCGACTTCAAGGTTTACGGCATCGAGGGCGGGTCGCTCCTGGTTTGGGTAGGTCTTGCTTACATTTTCAAACTTAATCAACTCGCACCCCACTCCATACAAATGACTACTGGATTCGCTGCCCAACTTGCTTCTAGAGAGATTCTAGAGAGTTATTCGTCAATCGGCCGTATTTAACGCTGAGAGTGCCCTGAAAAATGAGGTTTTTCGCGGAATCTTCAGTTCAGTGAGTGGAAAAGTTCTGTGATTGGAATCTTTTAGATGGGGTACTGCAATTAATTAACTCTGCCACTTGCAATCCATAAAAACGTTCGGGCATTTCTTGAGAACGCTAAAAATAGTTAATTCTGGCGCCGCCAACGAATTCCAGCTTCAATGAAATCATCTAAATCACCATCGAGCACTGCGCCAGTATTTCCCACTTCATAATCAGTCCGAAGGTCTTTCACTAGTTGATATGGATGGAGCACGTAGGAGCGCATCTGATTGCCCCATGAACCTGAGTTATCGCCTTTAAGTGCATTAATTTTCGCTTGTTCTTCTTGTCTTTTTCTGTCGAGTAACTTTGATTGAAGAACCGCCATCGCAGTTGCTTTATTTTGTATCTGAGAACGCTCGTTCTGACACGACACCACTATTCCAGTTGGAATGTGCGTAATGCGTACAGCAGAATCCGTTGTATTAACGCCTTGTCCGCCTGGCCCACTTGAACGATAGACGTCAATTCGAAGTTCTTTCTCATCAATTTCAATGTGATCACTTTGATCAACTACGGGAACAACTTCCACTCCAGCAAAAGAGGTATGGCGCCGCGCATTGCTATCAAAGGGTGAGATACGAACTAAGCGATGTGTACCTTGCTCCACTGAAAGCGTGCCATAGGCATAAGGAGCGCTCACTCGGAAAGTGACTGATTTAATTCC
>DAIRSQ010000058.1:0-4507 GCA_036804325.1 Candidatus Nanopelagicaceae bacterium
ATAGTGAGCTTGAAATTTGCCTCTGAATATTGAAGTGAACGTCGATATTCACTCTCACTGTAAAGATTGGCAAGTGTGGGGTGAAGCGGCTTCTTACTCTCACGATAATTTAGAACTTTAATGAGCGTTTCAACGAGATAATTGAGAATAACAAGTGCAAGCAGAAGCGTAAGCATGGGATACATCGTATGATAAATAACTATGGCGAGTGCCCAAGGCTTGATTAGCGCAGAGAACATCGGGAAGAACTACGGCAAGGGCGATGTCCTCGCTGGTATCTCTCTTGGCGTTCTTCGAGGTGAGCGCATCGGAATAGTCGGCCGTAATGGTGGCGGGAAGAGCACGCTCTTACGTTTACTAGTAGGGGCAGAGGCGCCGGATTCTGGTCGCGTTACCTATCTCAATGGGCTCTCTCTTGGATATCTCGCACAAGTCGATACTTTCCCCGAAGGCGCAACGATTCTCTCTGCTCTCTTTGACGATAGCGCGACGCACTCCTGGGCAAGTGACCCCAAAGCGCGCGAAGTTTTAGAGGGGCTCTTTGGCTCCCATAAAGAGAGTGATTTCAATCGCCCCATCGCAGGACTTTCCGGTGGTGAGCGACGACGAGTCTCTCTAGCGAAGTTGTTAGTGAGCAACCACGATGTGATTTGCCTCGATGAGCCAACAAACCATCTCGATGTAGAAGGTGTTAATTGGTTAGCGCAATATCTAAAACGTGAGAAGAAGATCGCCGTTGTTGTCATCACGCACGATCGCTGGTTCCTGGATGAGGTAAGCGATAAGACGTGGGAGGTAGTGAACGCAAAGGTGGAAGAGTATGACGGTGGGTACTCAGCCTTCGTTCTCGCAAAAGCCGAGCGAATTCGCCAAGCAGATGTCGAGGCAGGGCGACGAAATAACCTGATTAAAAAAGAGTTAGCTTGGCTACGCCGAGGAGCACCTGCGCGAACGACGAAGCCTAAATTTAGGGTCGATGCTGCCAATCAATTAATTAGCGCAGAGCCCCCACCGCGAGATTCCGTTGAGCTACTTAACTTTGCCACCAATCGATTGGGAAAGAGAGTCTTCGAACTTCACGATGTGACGCTGGGCATTAAAGATCGAGTCCTTGCAGAACACATTAATTTTAATTTTGCACCAGGTGCTCGCTATGCGATTGTCGGTGCAAATGGCGCCGGAAAAACTTCTTTCCTCCATCTTCTTGCTGGAAAGTTAAAACCGTTGGCTGGCCATCTACAAACGGGCCAAACGGTAAAACTCGCATTCCTTACTCAACATTTAGATGAGCTCAATCCGCAGTGGCGAGTGTTGGAAGCGGTCGAAGAGGTAGCCAAGAGCGTGGATCTTGGAAAAGGGCGCGAACTTTCCGCCTCCCAACTCTGCGAACGTTTAGGTTTTGGGAAAGATGCACAGTGGACGCCGGTACGTGACTTATCTGGTGGTGAGCGGCGCAGACTTCAACTAACTCGGTTATTAATGGAAGGTCCTAACGTTCTCTTTTTAGATGAACCAACAAATGATTTTGATGTCGAAACGCTCGCATCGCTCGAAGATTTACTCGATGGTTTCGCCGGAACAATTGTTGTCGTGTCGCACGATCGATATTTCCTCGAGCGAGTTTGCGATATCACCTTGGGCTTTGTCGGCGATGGGATCCTCCGTGATTTACCACGTGGTTTAGATCAATATTTTGAATTGCGTAACATCTCAACTACTCCAGAGAAGAAGAGTCCTCCCGCCGTTACTGTTACAAAGCCAACACAGAAAATTGATCAGCGTGAGCTAAAGAAGTCGATTGAGAAAACCGAGCGCGGAATGGCGCGTCGTGATGAGGAGCTGAAAAAACTTGAGGCAGAAATGGGAGGTAGTGAAGTCGCATCTGACTTCACTCGATTAGCCCAGATTCATGAGGAGATTGCCCGGCTAACTAGCGAGAAGGAGGCGCTAGAACTGGAGTGGCTAGCGCTTATGGAAGGGTTAGAGGGCAAGTAGTAGGGTTGAAGTATGCGTCCCGTTGTTCAGGTTTCTCTCGATCTCACTGACATTCATGAGGCCATGGAGATGGCGCACACGGCTATGCGCGCCGGAGTTGATTGGTTAGAGGCGGGAACACCTTTTATTCTCGCTGAAGGTTTACATGGGGTAAAAGCGCTCCGCAAAGAATTTCCTAACACGCCAATCGTTGCTGATTTAAAGACAATGGATGGTGGTTATCTCGAAGCTGAGATGATGGCAAAAGCAGGAGCCACGCATGTTGTTGTGATGGCGCGCTCGCATCCAGAGACTATTAAATGTGTGGTGCAGGCAGGAAAAGATTTCGGCGCAGTGGTGATGGGGGATAACTTAGGTTGCCCAGATATGGTCCAAGGTGCGCGTGAACTCGAAGAACTTGGTTGTGAAATGGTCATCCATCACATCGGATATGACGAACGGCGTGGCATTGCCGCTCGCGGTGAACGCGCACCAAATCCACTCGATCAATTACGAGAAGTTGTTGATGCAGTCTCTGTTCCAGTCCAAGCAGTGGGTGGCTTAACTCTTGAACAGGCAATCAAAACTCCAGAGTACGGCGCACCACTTGTTGTAATTGGCGCACCACTTGCCATCGATGCTGATTCATTTAGTCGTGGCGCCGGAAATGTTGAAGAGGTCTTACGAAAAATCTGTGAACGAGTACATGCTTATGGCGATGTGCCAGTAAAAGGCGAGAGGAAGTAAGGAAATAATGGGAGCTCTTGGTGTAGTGAACTATGGCGCACAACCACATAACGTGGAATTGCGCGAAGTAGAGCGACCAACAATTGGCGCCGATGATGTCTTAGTTGAAGTGGTCGCAGTTAGTGTCTGCGGTAGTGATCTCCATCAGTGGACAGCTGACCATAGTTGGCCGGTCAATTACCCCGTTGTTCTCGGCCATGAATTTGGTGGGCATATTGTTGAGGTAGGCGCTGGAATATCAAGTTGGAAAATTGGCGACCGAGTGGTGAGCGAAACTGCTGCAATCATCGATCACAACTCACCAATGACACGGATCGGGCGATATAACCTCGATCCCTCCCGAAAAGGTTTTGGTTATGGCGTTAATGGCGCGATGACTAAGTATGTAAAAGTACCTGCGCGTTGCTTACATAAAATTCCCGACAATGTTCCTTTTGAGCATGCCGCACTTACCGAACCATGTTCCGTTGCATTTAGCGCGGTGCTTGCGCCGGGATACATCAAGCCTGGCGATCGAGTGGTGGTCTTAGGGCCAGGTCCCATCGGAGTTCTTTCCGCCGCGATGGCGAAATTAGCGGGAGCCGAAGTTGCGCTCGTTGGTTTAGAGCGCGATCGAGAACGACTCAGCGCAGCAAAGGCATATGGCTGTGAAGTAATCATTGGCGATGCAAAGAGCTGGGCAACAGCTGTAGATGGTTTGGGCGCTGATGGCGTAGTTGATGCAGCGGGAATTTCGGCAACGTTAAAGATTGCTCTGGATTTAGTTCGCCCAGCAGGGTGGATTTCTAAAGTTGGCTGGGGGCCACAACCTCTCGACTTCTCACTTGATCAACTTGTACAGAAAAATGTCACGCTCCAAGGAAGTTTTAGCCACAACTGGCCGATGTGGGAGCGAGTGCTACGCATGATGAGCACCGGGCAACTTGATATCACACCAGTCCTTGGCGGCATTTATCCGCTGGAGCAATGGGAAGAGGCGTTTGAGGCAATGCACTCTGGAAAGATTTTGAAGGCGGTACTTAAACCATGAGCCCCATGAATACACGGCTAGCAAATAAATCCATCATTGTTACGGGGGGCACCTCGGGCATTGGCGCAGCGATTGCGCGTTCAATAGTTAACGAAGGTGGCGAAGTTCTCGTTCATGGCATCAATAAAGAGGAGGGCGAAGCTCTTGTTACATCACTGGGTGAAAGAGCTGCACTCTGCATCGCAGATCTCGCTCATGACTCTGCACCTCAGGCAATCATCACCGCTGCGCTCGCCGCTTTTGGCAAGATTGATGGCTTGGTAAATAACGCTGCAATTATTGAACGCTCTAATTTAGGTGCGATAACTCCAAATGGATTTGATCAGACCATTGCCGTTAATACCAAAGCTCCGCTCTTTCTCATTCAAGCAGCGCATCCACATTTAGTGAAAACTAAGGGCTCAGTTCTTAATATTGGTTCGATTAACGCCTATGCTGGCGAATCCACCTTGCTTGCATACAGCATGAGTAAAGGCGCGCTCCAAACAATGACTCGCAATCTTGCCAATGCGCTAGGTGTCACTGGGGTGCGAATTAATCTCATTAACCCTGGATGGATTCTCACCGAACGCGAAGATCGCGATCAGGTGGCGCGAGGCCTTGAAGTTGGCTGGCATCAAAAATTAGATCGCAGCGCAATCCCACTTGGCGAAATGTCTACTCCAGAAAATCTGGCACATGCGGCTATTTATTGGCTCAGCGATGAGTCCTATCCCTTTACAGGATCGGTAGTTGAACTCGAGCAATTCTCGATTA
>DAIRSQ010000059.1:0-4306 GCA_036804325.1 Candidatus Nanopelagicaceae bacterium
AAGATAGTGAGAACATCTATTACTACCTCACCGTCTACAACGAGCCATATGTACAACCAGCAGAGCCTGAGAACCTCGATGTTGAAGGCTTACTCAAAGGTATTTATCACTTGCAAGCCGGTGAAAAGGGTGGCGCGCACACCGCTCAAATTCTCGCCTCTGGCGTTGCCGTTAACTGGGCGCTTAAAGCACAAGAGCTACTCAAGAGCGATTGGAACGTTAACGCAGATATCTGGTCGGTAACTTCTTGGAATGAACTTCGCCGCGATGGTTTAGCGGTAGATCGCCACAACATGATGCATCCAGATGCGCCACAACGCGCGTATGTCGCAACAAAACTTGAAGGGACTTCAGGCCCCATCATCGCAGTAAGTGATTTCATGCGTAGCGTTCAAGATCAAATCGCGCCATGGCTAGGTGAACGATTTAGCTCACTCGGTACCGACGGCTTCGGTCTCTCTGATACTCGAGGAGCGCTCCGCCGCCACTTCCGCGTTGATGCTGAATCAATTGTTGTCGCTACGCTCTCGCGCCTTGCGTTAGAAGGAAAAATTCCAACATCCACTGTGCAAGCAGCAATTGATAAATATGCGCTTCATGATGTTTCTGCGGCAGATCCAGGAAATACTGAAGGTTCTGGTTAATAAACTTAATTAACGCTGGCGCGTCTAAAGAAATACCCCACGAACATCAACATCACGCATGGAATGAGCATCGCGATCGGCAATCCAAATATGCCCGCCGCGATAGCGACAACATTTTTTACCACGAAAACAGCCAGGTTCTGAAACGCCGCAAGCTGCGAGATAACTGCGCTCGTTCCCAAGTCAGAGCGTTCAATACCGCGAAGGTTAAAGACCGCCCACATGAAGGAGAGGCCATACCCGCCACCAATAAAGCCGATGCCGCAAGCTACTAAACCTAATATCGGGGAGGTATTGGCAATCAATTTTCCAGCGATGATGCCAAAAGCCATCGAGAGCCCACCTGCAATACCAAAGACTGTTACAAGTTTTTCTAACTCATATTTCTTCTCGAGTTTTCTAAAATTAAATCGGCCAAAAATCATCGCCGAAATAAAGATGAAGTACGGCACGACGCTTAAAGATGGATCGAGACCTAACTCTTCACGACCATAAATCGAAGACCAGTCTGCAGTCACAAATTCCAAGATACTTCCAAAGAGCAGACCGAATGCGACAACCCAATCAACTTTTAACGTGGTAAAAAACTTAGCTAAAATAAAAGCATCTTTCTTTGCCGCTTGTGGATTCTTACCTAGCAAGAGCGGTGAGAGTTTTCGAAGAATAATCAGCGTTGCAATCGTCACCACTAAGCTTAACGTCGTCACGTGGATTTCGATTGAGAGCAACTTAGCGACAATAATGGAAATAACTGAAGTGGTGAGCGCCCCGATAGACCAGACGCCTGACATCCGCGATGCAAATCCATTTTGAAGATGCTCCTGCATCCACATAGTTTGCGTTGTAATAGAGACATGAAATCCAGAAATAGCCGCAGCGATAAAAATATTGACAAACATGAAGAGAACTGGGCTCGTCACCCAAGTGGCCAAAGCTATTAAGAGAAAGGTAGAGATAGCACTGATAGTGAGAATGCGCCGGACGCCATGCACATGAACTAAGTGGCCCATCACCAAGAACGCAGATAGCGAACCAATCGTTCCGAGGGTGAGAAGAGAACCGAATTCAGCATTGCTTAATCCGAGATTTCGCTTGACATCAACAAAGCGGGTGACCCAACTCATAATGCCCAAACCAAATAAGTAATGAATGCCCGCGAAGAGCAGCCGCTGACTCTTAGTAATTACAAGAGGGCTTTCTGGAGACCTCTCCGGGGAACCACTACTCAAAATAACGCCCTCGCCAACGCACTTCTCGCCTTAACCAATTCGGGATCATCACTCTCTAACATTGCAAATAGTGACAATACATGAAGACGAACAGATTCCCTTTCATCTCCGTCTGTGATTTTTATGAGATTTATCAATCGAGCAAAAGCACCAGCAATATCTCCTGCAAGAAATTCAAAGTCAGCGGCTAAACGTTGGATAGTTACATCACCACCATCTTGCGACGCTTTCGCCATTACTTCACTGCCATCGCGTCCAGTAATTCGCTGCAGGAGTTCAATATTCGCTAATCCCTGCAGAGCATCTTTATCTCCAGGCTTACGCGCCAAGAGCCGCTCAAATTCCGCTTTTGCCCGATTTAAGTCGTTAACGGCGAGCGCGCCATAGGCAGCGGTAATCTCCGGCTCTTCGTCGCCTTCACCAGCTCCGTTACCGCCATTATTCGTGCCACTTCCAACGCCTTGTTTCTGCGCAAGCGCCACTACCTTCTCAATAAGCTCACTGAGTTGTTCTGGTGCGATAACTCCTTCAAAGAGCGGGGCTACTTGTCCACCGATTAGCGCAACTGTCATCGGAACGCCCGTCGCGCGAAGAGCTTCAACGATCGCTGCCTCGGTATCTGCGTTGACTGTCGCTAATTGCCACGTTGATCCAGACTGCTTTGCAAGAGCAGCGAGCGCATCAACGAGCGCAACGCTATCGCCACTGCGCGGCGTCCAGAGAACTACTATGACCGGTTTCTCTTTTGAGAGTGGAATGAGTTGCTCAATAAAAATTCGTTCATTGCTCTCGATGACTTGCCCTGCTGGAAGAGGTGGTGGTGGCTTGAGAGTGCTCAGATCAAATGCACGATTAAATTGACTTGGAAGTTTTGCCACGGCGGTAGTTTACCCCCTGGCTTGTTCGGTGAAATCCTGATGCTTACTTATCGCTGCCACTACTTCAGAAATTCCGATGCGATCGAGTGCGCTCACCAAAAGAACTGGCGCGCGCCATCCATCGCTACGTTGAGATAAATCTTGTGAGCGCAGTAAATCTTGGCGAAGTTTTTCGGCGCCCTCTTTGTCGCGATCAACTTTATTAATGATAAATATGTCAGCAATCTCAAGAATTCCCGCCTTGGCACTTTGAATATCGTCACCTGCGCCAGGGGCTAAAACCACAATTGTGGTGTCCACATGATTCATAACTTCAACTTCACTCTGCCCAACGCCAACTGTTTCGACGATTACAGGTGAGTAGCCCGCAATTGCCAAAAGTTCACTGGCAAGTGGCGTTGCAACTGCTAAGCCACCTAAATGTCCACGTGCGCTCATCGAGCGAATGAAGACGTCAGGATCAACATAATGTTCTTGCATTCGGATTCGATCTCCTAAGAGCGCGCCACCAGTGACGACTGATGATGGATCGACGGCAAGAACGCCAACCTTTGCGCCGGTAGCTCGATACTCTTTTATTAGCAAACTGGTGAGCGTCGATTTTCCAACGCCAGGAGTTCCAGTAATGCCAATCCTCCTGCGCTTGTCAGGCGAGGAAGCGGAGGAAGCCTTCGTCAACTCGTGAATCTTTGCGAGCTCCGAAGGCGACAGCTCGCCATTCTCCGCGCGCGATATTGAGTTAGCCAAAACCTCGATATCGCCACGAATGAGCGCATCGAGATTTATCTCTCCCATATCTGCCACGATACGACTATATGAGCCTCAATGCGATTACCGGAATCCTCGCCATCGACCACGTCGGCATCGCGGTCCCCGACTTGGCGGAGGCGATCGCCTTTTATGAGGGCGTCTTTAACGGACGGGTGCTCCATCAAGAAGAGAACCAAGAGCAAGGAGTCGTTGAGGCGATGGTTGCTCTGGGCGATGGCCCAGGGGCTGTGCTTCAACTCCTTGCCCCGCTTACGCCTGAATCAACGATCGCCAGATTTATCGAGAAAAATGGACCAGGCATGCAGCAGCTCGCCTTTCGCGTCACTGATGTTGAACTTGCCGCAAGTCAGGCGCGGAATGTGGGAATACGAACTCTCTATGAAGCGCCAAAACGTGGCACAAATGGGGCGCGAATCAACTTTCTCCATCCCAAAGATTGTGGTGGAGTTTTAATCGAATTGATTGAGAGTAAGTAAGAGACCTCGATAAACTTCGCAGGTGGCAACTTCGGAGAATTCTCGTAATAACTCATCTGAATTTGAATCGTCAAATCCAGTTCATCAATTTGGTGAAGTAGGCGCACCATTTAGTAGAACACATCCTTTTTATTTTGGATTTGTTGGTGCACTTGGAGTGCTCGTAGCTATAACCATGGCTCGCGCTCTGGCATCAGCTAGTCAGGTTTTTGTTCTTATTTTGGTTTCGCTCTTTTTCGCTATGGGTCTTAATCCAGCAATTGAGTTTCTCCGGGGTAAAGGTTTGAGCCGAGCTCTTGCAGTGATAG
>DAIRSQ010000060.1:0-4246 GCA_036804325.1 Candidatus Nanopelagicaceae bacterium
CGCTGCAGATCTCCAAGCTGCATACGATGCAGGACAGGCTTAATTCACGTTAAGCGATAAGTAATCAGTAAGTAATACTGAATCTGGTGGGCAGGCGACTGCTCACCAGATTCTTTATTTAAATTGAAGGGATATATTTAGAAGATGGCGCTCCAAACAAATAAGCGTTTCTCCACCTGGATTGGTGGTTTCTTATTTGTATTACCTTCAATTGTGGCAGTGGCAATTTTTGTCTACGGCATGATCGCCTGGACAGTCAGAATTTCGCTGACAAATCGAATCAGCGCCTCTATTAAAGAACCAAAATTTGTTGGTCTTCAGAATTACCGTGATTTGCTCACCGATTCTCGTTTTACCCATGCATTTGAAAACCTTCTGAAATTTACCGTGGTCTTTATTGTTGGCACGACTATCGCTGGTTTCATCATGGCGCTCCTTTTAGAAAAAGGTATTAAGGGCGAAGGGTTCTTCCGCTCCTTCTATCTCTATCCACTTGCGATTTCATTTATCGCTATGGGAACTGTTTGGAACTGGCTTCTTAACTCCAATGTCGATGCCGATGCCGGTGGATTAAATCTTTTATTGCAGAAAGTTGGCTTAGGTTTCTTACAGAACCCTTGGTATCTATCAGAGAGTGGCGCTGCTTATGCGCTCGCGCTCCCGGCAATCTGGCAGATGGCCGGTTATGTACTTGCCCTCTTCCTCGCAGGATTCCGCGGCATTCCCGATGACCTTCGCGAAGCTGCGCGAGTTGATGGCGCCTCCGAGGCAAAGATTTATCGGTTAGTACTTTTGCCACAATTAACGCCAACGCTCTTTACCGTCCTTATTATCTTGGGCCACGTTTCGATGAAGATCTTTGATTTAGTAATCGGTATCAATGGCAAGTCATATGTCACTCAAGTTGTCGCCGTGTATATGTGGGAAGCAACCTTTGATCAACGAAATTATGCAAAAGGCACAGCTATCGCCATGGTGCTATTAATCATGATTGCGTTGATTATCGTGCCTTACCTCCGGTGGGTAGTTAAGCAAGAGGAGGGGCGATAAATGAGCGCTGAGTTAATCGAGAAGAAACAAGCTCCCGTGCATAACAAACGTAAACGAACTGGCAAAGAGCAGTTCTGGCTGATTTTCCGTTACGTTTCACTGACCTTTATCTGGTTCCTTGTTGTCATGCCAATTTATGTGTTGGTGGTTAACTCTCTTAAAGGCGTCAAAGATGTTTATCTAGTCAATGCTTTTGATTTGCCGAAAGCGCTTGATTTCTCAGCATGGCCGATTTCGTGGAGCGGTGGCGATTACTTCTCAGCATTCAGCCTTGGCGATTCCATGGTTCGCACTCTTTTCTTTGTTATTCAATCTTCACTGATCTCCGCAATCATCGGCTCCATCAACGGATATGTCTTTGCCAAGTGGAAGTTCCCTGGCTCCAACATAGTTTTCACACTCTTCCTCTTCGGTATGTTTATTCCATATCAAGCGGTGATGATTCCGTTGGTTCAATTTGTCACCACATTAGGGGTCAATAAATCTATTTACGTCTTAGTGATGGCGCACGTCATTTATGGAATTCCAATTTGTACTTTGATTTTTAGAAATTATTACGCAGGAATTCCTGATGAATTGATTGAGGCAGGCCTGGTTGATAAAGCTTCGCGAGTGCGAATTTATCGCTCCATCATCTTGCCGCTCTCACTTCCAGCATTCGTGGTCGTTCTTATCTGGCAATTTACCTCTGCGTGGAATGACTTCCTCTTTGCAATCTTCCTTACCGGTGGTTCACCGAAGTTATCGGTGGCTACGACGGCGCTCAACTTCATTACCGGTTCAAGCAATCAGGTTTTCTATGGCTTAAACATGACGGCATCTCTCATCGTCTCGTTGCCAACGTTGATTGTTTATATCTTCTTAGGGCGTTACTTCCTTCGCGGATTGCTTAGCGGCTCCCTTAAGGGATAAGAACGCTCGCACCTTGAATTAAGGCCTCTGCTCGCGAAATAGCGAGTTTCTTCTGCTCTTCATCGAGGTAATTCACCTGTGAAATGCCTACTACTCGAACAGCCATGATGGTGCCAGCATGCGATGAAACATTCGTAGGCACAATTCCACCAAATTCCTGGTAGCTATCAAAAAAGTTTTTCAGAGTTTGCGCAACAAGATCACGTTGGCTCGCAACTTTGATTGCTTTAAGATTTAAGTGAGCTGACATATATGCCAAATCAAAGACCGGCGCGCCTTGATGAGTCACTTCAAAATCAAGAACCCAGGTTCCGCTCTTTCCGTGGAGAACATTTTTTGGACTGAAGTCACCGTGGACTGCGCATTCGCGAGATTCCATTAATTCATCGGCAAGGCTCTCAATGAGCGGTGCAAAATGTGGCCAAGTTTTTGCCATCCCGCCATAGAAGGCGCCGGCCCGTAAATCAAAGAGGCGTTTCTTACCCGCAACGATGCGCGGCGGAAGTTCACGCCCGCGCGTTTTGGTATGCCAGGTAGCAAGAACTCTTCCTAACGTCGCGCCAACTTCGGGTTCGATAACGCCATCGAGCATTGCATAGCGCCAATCACGCATATCGTCGGCAGCGAGCTCGATAGCAATTGCAAGATCTTCCTCGCTACGCGAAATGAGCGCAGGTACATGTTCGGGCGTTAGCTCTCGGAAAAGTTCAATGGCATCGGCTTCGGCAAGTATTCGATCAACATCTGCCTCCCATTGCCCGGGAACTCGCAGTTGGGCAAGCGCACGTTTTACGACCGCGCCACCACCTGGCCAGGAAACCTTCGCGGTGTCGCAGGAGACTCCGCCAGATAAAAGTTCTACGTCAAAGTGATGATTACCAAGTAATTTCTCTAGAGTGCTTTCTGCGAAAACTTCGCTCATGGAGCAAGCGCTATCAATTCTGCGATATGAAGTACTTTGGTTTTTACTCGAGCCTTACGGAGCGCAGTTTTAAGTTGGCGAGTGCATCCTGGGTTAACGCTCACCAGATAATCAAGGTTTAGCTCTTTAATCGCGGCGACTTTTGGTGCGATCACGCGCTTACTATCGCGGGAGCGAAGAAGGGAGTAACTACCCGCTGCACCACAACAACCTTGTGCATTAGGTACTTCAACATATTCGCCTAGTTGTTGCAAAATCTTCCGAGGCTCTTTGAAAACTCCCATGCCATTTCGTAAGTGACATGAATCTTGAAGGCCAATGCGAATAGGTTTCCCATTTTTCATAATAGGGGAGAGTGATTTATTCAGCTCTTGCCACCATTGCGAGAATTCTTTGACTCGATCGTTACCAAGAACGGCCGAGAGATGAGCAGCGCAACCGCCAGCGGTAGAGAGAATTGTTCCAGGAAGCTTTTCGCCCAGTTGTTTTGCTAACTCTTTGCCACCATCAAGATCGCCATTATGTGCATGGAGCGCACCGCAACATCCTTGTGATCGATCAATGGCAACCTCAGGCGCTAGTTTTGCAACTGCCTTACTTACTTGAGGGAAGAGACGTCGCTCGAAGCAACCGAGTGCAAGATGAACATCGCTTCCGTTCTTTCGATTACGTGCAATCGGGGAGAGCGCACTAATCACACTTACTCGCCATGGAGCACGAACCATCTGAAAGAGCGCTTTAATAATGAGTGGGCGTTTCGTTCCGCGCCAGGTGATATCGCGCCACTCTTCAATAAGAACTCCATATTCAACGCCCGCGGGGCAGACCGGTTCACATGCTCGGCACCCTAAACAGAATGCTGCTTGTTCTTGCGCCCCTTCATCAGAGAAAGGCAGGCGACCATCTTGGAGCGCGCGCATCAAAGTGATTCGTCCACGTGGTGAGGATTGCTCTTCACCTGTTAATTGATAGGTGGGGCAGGCAGGAAGGCAGTAGCCGCACGAGATACATCGATCAAGTTTTGATTGCGTGAATTTTCCCGGCGCTCGATCGTCGTTCATGAGCCCACTCGACCTGGATTGAGAATTCCATCGGGATCAAAAACCGATTTGATATTACGGTGAAGTGCTAGTGATACATCGCCGAGTTTCTGGCGAAGATAGGGGAGTTTTGCGCTTCCTACGCCATGCTCACCGGTAATAGTGCCGCCAAGATCTAGTGCGAGATTGAAAATATCCGATAGTGAGCGCTCTGCGCGCGCAACTTCATCAGCATCATCTTTATTGATGACAATCGTTGGATGGAGGTTTCCATCGCCAGCATGGCCGAAGGTGCCGATAAGAAGGGAGTATTTCTCGCCAA
>DAIRSQ010000061.1:0-4196 GCA_036804325.1 Candidatus Nanopelagicaceae bacterium
TCGCTTGGTCTAGGCATGATTTCTAATTGGGTGATACTTGCGGCGCCTTGTCGAGTAGCAGTGCCGAGGCAATCTGCGCCGGTATCGCCACCGCCGAGGATGACAACGTGCTTACCTTTCACATCTATCGGCGATTGAGTGATCTCCCCTAATCCGAGTTTATTTCCCCACGGCAAATATTCCATCGCCTGGTGCACTCCCTTAAAATTTCTTCCCGGAACTGGAAGATCGCGCCACTGAGTTGCGCCAACTGCGAGGACGACAGCGTCGTAACGGGTACGAAGTTGCTCTCCTGTTAATTCTTCACCGACATTTACACCGGCTCGAAAACGAGTTCCTTCTTCTTTCATCTGCGCAAGTCTGCGATCGAGAATTACTTTCTCCATTTTGAATTCTGGAATTCCATAACGGAGCAAGCCGCCAATTTTCTCAGCGCGTTCGTAGACTGCGACCGTGTGGCCTGCTCGTGTGAGCTGCTGCGCTGCAGCAAGCCCAGCTGGACCAGAGCCAACAACTGCAACAGTCTTTCCCGTTAAGCGATCAGGAATTAGCGGAGTGACGTCCCCGGATGCGAAGGCCTCTTCGATAGTGCGAAGCTCTACTTGTTTTATTGTCACGGCATCTCGATTGATCCCAACAACGCACGCTGTTTCACATGGCGCTGGACATAACCTTCCAGTGAACTCAGGGAAATTATTTGTTGCATGAAGTCGTTCGATTGCTTCGCCAACTTCACCGCGCCAAATTAAATCGTTCCATTCAGGGATGAGATTTCCAAGCGGGCATCCTTGATGGCAGAACGGGATACCGCAATCCATACAACGCCCCGCTTGTTTCTGTAGCTCCGCAAAAGGTTGCTCTTCATACACCTCATGCCAATCGCGAATTCGAATATCAACGGGGCGACGTTTTGGCGTCTCCCGAGGAGTTTTCATAAAGCCAGTGGGATCAGCCATGAGTTGCCTCCATCACATAGGTTTCGCGAGGTAATCCCTCTTTCTCTGCCCGATCCATCGCAGCGAGAACGCGAGCGTAGTCACGCGGCATGACGAGAGAGAATCTCTCAACCGCAGCTCCCCAATCGCTTAATAATTCTGCCGCAATATCAGAACCGCTCTCTGCGCTATAGCGAGAGAGAATTGAATGAAGTAGTGACTTATCGCTCTCGGTCGGAATAAGTACATCCACCATCTCGCCGTTGATATTGGCAGGATTGATATCGAGAATAAATGCTCGTCCACCAGACATGCCGGCAGCAAAATTACGACCAGTGCGGCCAAGAACCACGACCCCTCCTCCAGTCATATATTCACAACCGTGATCGCCAACGCCCTCAACGACGGCTGTTGCACCAGAGTTACGGACGCAGAAACGCTCACCCACCACTCCACGAATAAATATGTCTCCTGAAGTGCCGCCATATCCGATTACATTGCCAGCAATTACATTCTCATGTGCAGCAAACTTCGCTCGCTCATCTGGCTGGACGACAATCGTGCCTCCAGAAATGCCCTTACCCACGTAGTCATTCGCATCTCCATAAAGTCGGAGCGTGATGCCACGTGGAATGAATGCGCCAAATGATTGACCCGCCGAACCATGGAAGGTGAGATCAATCGTTCCGGGAGGTAACCCTGCGCCGCCATATTTACGGGTCACTTCAGCGCCGAGCATCGTGCCAACCGTTCGATTGACGTTTCGAACGTCAAGACTTGCTCGAACCGGTTGCGCATCAAGTAGCGCGCTCTTCGACAGTGCGATCAATTCATTATCAAGGGCTTTATCAAGGCCATGATCTTGTTTATTGATTGCATAACGAACGCCCGGTGCCGGCGAAGTGAGAAGTGGCGTGAGATCTAATCCCGATGCCTTCCAGTGATCGACAGCCTTCTTCGTATCAAGCACCTCAACTTGGCCTACCGCCTCTTCTATGCTCCGGAAACCAAGTGATGCGAGAAGCTCGCGCACCTCTTCTGCGATGTACTCAAAGAAGGTTTCAACAAACTCTGGCTTTCCGGAGAACTTCTCGCGAAGAACTGGATTCTGCGTTGCCACTCCAACTGGACAGGTATCTAAGTGACAGACGCGCATCATGATGCAACCGGAGACCACAAGTGGAGCAGTAGCAAAACCAAACTCTTCCGCACCAAGCAAGGCAGCGATAATGACATCTCGTCCCGTTTTTAATTGACCATCTGTCTGAACAACTATTCGGTCGCGAAGTCGATTAAGCATTAGCGTTTGCTGTGTCTCTGCAAGTCCTAACTCCCAAGGCGCGCCAGCATGTTTGAGAGAGGTAAGTGGAGATGCGCCAGTACCGCCATCGTGTCCGGAAATGAGAACAACATCGGCATGAGCTTTGCTCACTCCAGCTGCAACAGTTCCTACACCCACTTCGGCCACTAGCTTGACGTGAATTCGCGCATCTTTATTGGAATTTTTTAAATCATGAATAAGTTGCGCAAGATCTTCGATCGAATAAATATCGTGATGAGGTGGTGGTGAAATCAAGCCAACTCCAGGAGTGGAGTGTCTTGTTTTTGCTACCCAGGGATACACCTTCTGTCCAGGTAGCTGCCCGCCCTCACCTGGCTTAGCCCCTTGAGCCATTTTGATCTGCACATCATCAGCATTAACTAAGTACTCGCTCGTGACACCAAATCGGCCACTTGCCACTTGTTTGATTGCAGAGCGCTTTGAATCACCATTAGGAAGTGGGATGTAGCGCTCAGGATCTTCGCCACCTTCACCAGTATTGGATTTGCCACCGAGTCGGTTCATGGCGATGGCGAGAGTTTCATGAGCTTCTTGCGAAATAGAGCCATAGGACATCGCGCCAGTAGAGAAACGCTTCACAATCTCACTTATCGGCTCTACCTCTTCCACAGGAATTGGCTTACGGTTTGGCGCAAGTTCAAAGAGCCCACGTAGCGTCATTAAATCTTTAGAACGATTATTTACTTTATCTGTGTAGTTCTTAAAGACTTCATATTTTCTCGTCCGCGTTGAATGCTGCAATAAGAAAACAGTTTCTGGGTCGAAAAGGTGTGGCTCACCATCACGACGCCATTGATATTCCCCGCCGGTTGGAAGTTTCTTCGTACCGGGAATCTCTCCTCCAGGTGGATAGGCGATTTGGTGGCGAGCAATTGCCTCGCTAGCAATGACATCAATTCCAATTCCACCAAGGCGCGAAGTCGTTCCGGTGAAGTACTCATTAACCACTTGCTCTGAGAGGCCAATAGCTTCAAACACTTGAGCTCCGGTGTATGAGGCGATTGTGGAGATACCCATCTTGGACATCACCTTCAATACACCTTTGCCGAGCGCCTTGATTAAATTACGCACCGCCTTCTCGGGAGAGATGTTGGTAATAACGCTCTGATGGACAAGATCTTCAACGCTCTCCATTGCAAGGTATGGATTAACAGCTGCTGCGCCATAGCCAAGCAAGAGCGCAACATGGTGGACCTCTCGAACATCCCCTGCTTCAACAACGAGTCCAACTTGGGTTCGACGCTGCTCTCGAATTAGATGATGGTGAATTGCAGCGGTAAGAAGTAATGAGGGAATCGGCGCATTATCGGCATCACCATCACGGTCGGAGAGGACAATTATTCGAGCGCCATTCTCAATTGCCTTACTTACCTCGCTCTGAAGCTCCTTGATTCTTGTGGCAAGACCAGCTCCGCCCTCGGCGACTGAGAAAAGGCCGCGAACAATGTGCGACTTAAATCCATTTTGAGTTTTATCCGCGTTAACGTGAATGATTTTCGCTAGCTCATCATTATCGATAACTGGGAATGGGAGGAGAATTTGGCGACAGGATTCTGGTCCGGGATCCAATATGTTGTGTTCAGGTCCGATGGTTGCGCTCAAACTCGTTACCAACTCTTCTCGAATCGCATCTAGAGGTGGGTTGGTGACTTGTGCAAATAATTGTGTGAAGTAGTCGAAGAGTAACCGCGGTTTATTTGATAACGCTGCAATTGGTGAGTCGGTTCCCATTGAGCCAAGTGGTTCTAGTCCAGAGCGCGCCATCGGAGTCAGGAGAATTCTTAACTCTTCTTCGGTGTATCCAAAGGCTCGTTGTCGTCGAATCACCGATGCATGTGGGTAAACGATATGTTCGCGAGCAGGTAAATCTTCGAGTTTTACAATTCCCTCGTCGACCCATTCTCCATACGCGGCGCCCT
>DAIRSQ010000062.1:0-4013 GCA_036804325.1 Candidatus Nanopelagicaceae bacterium
TCAAAAGTGCACTTGAAGCAATTTGGCGAAAAGGCACCGAAATCTGAGGCGTTATTGGTAGGTATTGGTGAGAATGCTGGCGTAGTTGATGTTGGGCAGGGGTATGCAGTTACGTTCAAAGTTGAATCACATAACCACCCATCATTTATTGAACCGTATCAAGGCGCCGCTACCGGAGTGGGTGGAATTGTCCGCGATATTTTGACGATGGGTGCTCGACCGGTTGCGATATTAGACCCGCTTCGTTTTGGTCCAGCAGATGCACCAGATACAAAACGAGTTTTACCTGGAGTTATTGCCGGTATTGGCGGTTACGGTAACTGCATTGGCGTCCCAACAGTAGGCGGAGAAGTAATTTTTGATAGCTCCTACATTGGAAATCCACTTGTTAACGCGCTCTGTGTGGGTGTGATGAAACATGAAGATATTAAATTAGCGAAGGCATCAGGAGCTGGAAATTTAGTAGTTCTCTTTGGTGCCAAGACTGGTGGAGATGGCATTGGTGGCGTCTCTGTTCTAGCAAGTGAGACTTTTAGCGAGAAGAAGCCAACGAAACGTCCGGCAGTGCAAGTGGGCGATCCATTTACGGAGAAGGTTCTCATTGAATGCTCGCTGGAGATTTTTAAAGAAGATCTAGTAGTGGGCATCCAAGATTTAGGTGGTGCAGGGCTCTCATGCGCTACTAGTGAACTTGCTTCCGCAGGAACCGGCGGGATGCGAATCGAGTTAGATCGCGTTCCACTTCGAGATGCCAATCTCTCGCCAGAAGAAATTTTGATGAGCGAATCTCAAGAGCGGATGTGCGCAATTGTTCCACCAGCAAAAATTGATCGATTCCTCCAAATTTGCAAAAAATGGGATGTCGTTGCCACTGTCATTGGCGAAGTTACCGAGGGCAAACATTTGGAAATCACTTGGCATGGAGAGTTAATTGTCGATGTACCTCCGCGAACTGTTGCCCATGATGGTCCGGTCTATAACAGGCCGTATAAAAGACCAGAAAATCAGGGAGATTTAAATACAGGTGGTGCCGAGAAACTGAAGCGGCCTAATGGAGAAAAAGAATTGGCAGATGCAATACTAAAAATTATTTCATCGCCCAATATCGCTGATAAAACCTGGATTACTGAGCAATACGATAAATATGTACAAGGGAATACTGTCGCAGCAGGTCCGAGTGATTCTGCAGTTATTCGAATTGATGAACAAAGCTTCTTAGGAGTTGCTGTTGCAACGGATTGCAATGGGAGATTTTGTAAGTTAGATCCATATACCGGGACTCAATTAGCGCTAGCAGAGGCTTTTAGAAATGTAGCCGTTACTGGCGCTAAGCCGTTAGCGATAACTAATTGTTTAAATTTCGGTTCACCTGAAGATCCTGGAGTGATGTGGCAGTTTGCTGAAAGTGTTCGCGCGCTAGCAGATGGTGCGCTAGAAATGGGTTTGCCAGTCACAGGTGGCAACGTCTCCTTCTATAACCAAACAGGCGATGTTGCGATTCTGCCAACACCCGTCATTGGAATACTTGGCGTTATTGATGATGTCCGAAAAGCAATCTCTTATAAATTTAGAGGTGAGAAAGAGCTAATTCTTCTTGGGGAAACTCTCGAAGAGTTATCTGGTGGCGAGTGGGCTGATAGCCAGAAACATCTTGGTGGTCTACCACCACGTGTAAACCTCAAAAAAGAGATGGAATTGGCAAACTTTATGCATGCTCAGCGTGATTTTATTTCTGCTGCCCATGATCTCTCTGATGGTGGCCTAGCGGTAGCGTTAATCGAAATGCTGCTTTCATCGCAAACTGGCGCCAAAATTTCAATTCACGGTGATCCATTTATGCACCTATTTAGCGAAAGCTCAGGGCGAATTCTTATTGCTGTCGCAGCAGAAAATTCAAATTACGTGGTCGGAAAAGCAACGGACGCTGGAATTACCACCACAAGATTAGGTAAGTCCGGCGGCGAAAACCTTGAAATATCTGGAGTTCTGTCGCTATCAATGCTTCATATTAAAGAAGCACATCAACGAACGATTCCAGCGTTATTTAGCTCTTAACCAATTTCTCCAGTTGTACGTACGCGGCATCAATAACATCTGTAACAGAGTTATCGAGAATAAAACTAACTGGCCCACGTTGGCGGGTATTAGTGAAAACACCCTGCTTAACCAGGAGGTATTTCTCAACAGCAACGTAAGAATCTAGCGTCGTTTGATAGGAAACCATTTTGGCAATTGGCGCATGAATTTCCGCAGCTCGCTTCATATCTCCAGCTTCGAGAGCTTTCCATAGCGCAACTAAAGCCCAAGGAATCTCAGCGCCAGGCATCGTTCCTACAATGCCAATTGGATAGGTGTCCATTAAGTCAGCGCCACCTTGTCCTTCAAAGACTCTGGCGCGAGCGTTACTTGCATCCTTTAATTGTTGCAATCGAGCAGCAACTGGTTTTGCTTCAGGTTTGAATTGAACGCGATCTTCGCCGTATTTATCGATGAGGTCTACGTAGAGAGAAATTTCAAGAGGGTGCCCAACGTAATTACTTGCATCTTGCACAATGACCGGAATTGAAACGCTTTCGATAATTGAAATGTAGTATTTGGCCACTTCGCTAGATAGTGGAGCGAATGCGCTAGGTGGAGTCGCCATAACTGCAGCAGCGCCATCTTCTTGCGCCCATTGAGCAAGCTGGATTGCAATCTTTGTGCTTTCAGCACCGACGCTGGTAACAAGTGGTACTCGACCATTTGCAGATGTAATGACGCTTTGCGCAAGCTCTCGACGTTCATGTGCTGCGAGGCGAAGTACTTCAGAGACCATAGCAAGTACAAATCCATCAACCTTGGTATCTATCAGCCAATCAATCTCTTTCTTGAGAACATCATGATCAATAGAGTCATCTGAAGTGAATGGCGTTGAAAGCACCGTGAAAACGCCTCGTAGATTTTTCATCATTATTTTCCTATTCCTGCAGTGAGACCAGCGACTAACTGACGCTGGAAAATTAGATAGACCAAGATTGCTGGTAAGGCGCTAACTAGTGATCCGGCAAGAAGTACTGGAATGTCAGTAGTTCTCCCTGCAGAGAGCGCACCTAGTCCAACGGTGATAGTACGTTTTAGCGGATCTTGTAAGAAAAGCAGACCTACAAGTAGGTCACACCAAATTTGAATGAACTGAAGGACGACAACCGTTGCGATCGCGGGGAAGGCAAGAGGTAGCGCAATTCTGCGAAATACCTGGCGATAACTGAGACCATCGACGATAGAAGCTTCGATAATTTCATCTGGAATGCCGCGAAAGTATGAGGTCATTAAAAAGGTACCAAAGGGAGTTCCTAATGCGGCATACATCAGTATCGCTCCCCAATAGCCGGTCAGTAAATTCAACTTACTGATGTTTACGTAGGCGGGAATGATAATCGAATGGAGCGGAATTAACATCGCGCCAACAATTCCTAAGAAGAAGTACGGGGTCCCACGGAAAGATAGTTTTGCAAGACCGAATCCAGCGAAGGTACTAAAAATTAAGATAATGATGATTGCGCCAAAACAGACAAAAATCGAATTGAAGAGTTGTCGCCCGATTGGCATCACTGAAAAAAGTTTCTCCCATGAAATAAGTGAATGACCTGGTGCGCCCAAAAATTGCTCTTTGGATTTAAAAGATTGTTCAATCATAAAAATAAATGGGTAAAACATAATAAGAGCGAGAACGCTCATACTTATAAAAGTAAAGACTTTGCGGAAGTTAATCATTCTTTACTCCTGGTAATTGCTAACTGTGCAGCGCCTAAGCCAGCCATAATGACAAAGAGTATGAAACCAAGCATTGCACCAGCGCCGAAATCACCTTTGGCGAAAGCGCTTTGATAAACAAAGAACTCAAGAGTAGTTGTACCAAAACCAGGCCCGCCACCAGTCATCACGAAGATTAAACTGAAGAGCGCAGTAAAAGCGCTAATTACAGTGATGATGAAAGAGAATTGAATAAAACGTTTTAACTGGGGGAGGGTAAT
>DAIRSQ010000063.1:0-4013 GCA_036804325.1 Candidatus Nanopelagicaceae bacterium
CACCTAGTTGCGATACTTGGTTCACGGAAACTCGACCCAAGGTAGGTAAGCGATGCTATTCATCTGCAAAGAGATGATTGAAGGATTTCGCCACCTTTTCCCTCGTGGGAAATTCCGTTTTGTTCTCGTAGCTCTCTCCCTTATCGCGGCCGCGATATCGGTCTCTGAGTTACTTGTGATGAAATTCTTTGCTACCTTGATCCTCCATGAAGGAGAGTTTGAACGTTCAGTTTTAGGTTGGGCAATTATCGGGTTTTTCGCTTTTTTTATTGTTACCCGTTTTGGACAGTTTTATCAGCGAAACTATCGGGTAAAGGCTCTAGCCCGATCCTTTCGAGCAGCAAAGAAAGAAAAGAAACCTAAAGAAGAGAACCGAGAATGGGCAATGGCATTTGAACTCACGAATATCTTGAGTTTGGGCGCCCAACTCATCGCTATTCTGCTCTTTTTCTTACTCCTTAATCCAACTATCGCGCTATTGAATGTGGTTATCCTCGTGATCATCCTCCAAGTTGTAGGTGGAATTTTCAGAAAGCAGCTAGCGGTTCAAGCAGAGTTAAACTCTCTAGAAAAGGGAAAGAAAGCCAAGCCTGATAAGCGCTATGGGGTCAGGATAAAGGCTGCTGAAAGCGGAGCTCTAGTTTCCAGCGGAGGAATGCTTGCTCTTCTCGCGATTTTGCTTTTTATGAGCTTTCAGGGTGATATCACTCCAGCAAATACACTGGTTATCTTCTTAGGCGCGAGACTACAAAATTCTGTTATTGCAAATGGCTCACGATCGCTCATGCGATATGCGCGCTCAAATTCTCGAGTGGCTGCAGATGATGTCGACGAGTGACGTACTTCTTACATTTGGATTCTCAACGCTCTCCCATCGGGTAAAAAATTTAACCCTGCCTCAGAGCGCTGAAAATAGGGAATTTATCGTTCTAGTCCAGAACCCGAATGAAGAGAGTTATGTCTTTAACACCCCACATTCAAAGCTGGTGGAACTCAAGAGTCGTGGGGTAGCAAAGAGTCGAAATGCAGCGCTGAAATATGCAAGTGGTAAATACCTTATCTTTGGCGATGACGATATAACCTTTGATGAAAATGGGATTTCAAAGCTGATTGAATATTTTGAATCGCACCCTGAATGCTCGATTATTCTTGCTCAAACGAGCGATGAAACAGGAGAACTTCGTAAGAGCTATCCAACCAAGTCCCATAAATTGACCAAGTACAACTCCGCTAAAGCAGCGACCTACGAAATGATGGTCCGTACCGATGCCATCCGAGTCGCTGGAGTTACTTTTGATGAAAGCTTTGGAGCCGGCGCAGAAAATTTCCTTGGGGATGAATACATTTTTATTGCCGATGCCATAAATAGAGGCCTGCATGGAGTCTTTTTACCGATTCGAGTCGCAATTCATCCGAAAGAGAGTTCAGGTAGCACATGGGGAACGCCTCGAGATCTAACCGCGAGAGCAGCTGTCTTTTCGAGAGTTTTTGGAGTTACTGCACCAATTTTTCGAGCGCTCTTCCTGTTGAAATCACGCAAAGGCCATGTGAGTTTTGTTAACGCAGTTCGATTCATAATTGGCCGATGAAGATATTTGCGCATCGCGGTTTTAGCGCACGCTTTCCCGAAGGCACACGCGCCGCCTATGAAGGTGCAGTCGTGGCTGGCGCTGATGGTTTTGAATGCGATGTTCGCCTCTCTCGCGATAATGAAGTTATCTGCTTTCATGATCGGACAATCAAGAGAATCGCTGGTGTAAGAAAGGCAGTTGCACGCCTTACAGCCCAAGAACTTCACAAGCTTGTCGATGCAATAACGCTCAACGAACTTCTCGATATTGCCATAGAAGAGAAGAAGGATGTACTGATTGAGACCAAGCATCCGGTATTAACCGCGGGGAAGATCGAGAGACGCGTGCTAGAAATTCTTCGCAAACGAAGCGCAGAGATTGAAGAGGCAGGAATTCATATCACAGTAATGTCTTTTTCTTACTTTGCTGTTCGCAGGCTGAAGCGCAAATACCCAGATGTCGCAAAAGTTATTAAGTATTCAATCTCAGCAAGAATGAGCCGGGCAAAGACTGTGGCGCTCAACATTGAACTCATCGAAAGAAATCCGAAAATCATTGGAAAGTTAAAGGCAGCGAGAGTGCTCGTTTGGACTGTTAATACCTCTGCAGATTTGAAGTTGCTGAAAGACAAAAAGCTAGATGGTGTAATTACCGATAAACCACGCTTTGCGCGCAAGAAGCTAATTGGTTGATTTCTCTTGAGTTAGTCTCTGTGAGAGATAGATTGGAATAATCGAGACCAAAATCAAGGCAGCCGCGACGACATTAACAATCGGCGCTTGATTGGGCCGGAATAAATTCTGGAAAATCCAGATCGGCAGAGTGTTCTGACCCGCTCCTGCGGTAAAGGTAGTGACGATGATTTCATCAAAAGAGAGTGCAAAGGAAAGTAGTGCGCCAGCTACGAGGGCGCTGCGCAATAAGGGAAATGTAACGAGTCTAAAAGTCGTGAATCGATTGGCTCCGAGGTCCATACTCGCTTCTTCTAGATTGGAACCCAGGCGGCGATAACGAGCGGCAACGTTGTTGAAAACCACCACAATACAGAAGGTTGCGTGACCAACAATAATCGTGAAAATTGTGAGCTCGCCAAGGAAGTTAGTAAAAACATTGTTGAGTGCGATACCAGTAACGATACCGGGGAGAGCGATAGGCAAGACAAAGAGAAGAGATATCGCATCGCGACCAAAGAATTTGTAGCGAGCAATTGCAGCCGCAGCTAAAGAACCAAGAATAAGTGCGATTGCAGTTGCAGCAATAGCAACAATAAATGATCGAGAAATTGCATCTCGGACACCTTCATTTGTGGCGGCTTTACTCCACCAAGAAGTTGTGAAACCTGTTGGCGGCCAAGCAAAGGAGGTGTTCTTATTAAAAGAGTTGATGACAACAAGTGTCAGAGGGACATAGATAAAGGCGAAACCAAAACCCATAATGGTCCAAAGGAAAAGCCGCGCTGGCAACGAGAGTCTCATAAATTATCGAGCGCTCCTGTTTTTCTAATGCTTCCGAGATACACCATCATGATAATGACTGGGATTAGAGCAACTGCGGCGGCAAAGGGGAGATTTAGGGAGAAGTTCTGGTAAACGACATTTCCTAGCATCTGGAAAGTTCCGCCAAGGATTTGCACTGTAATGTAGTCGCCCATACTTAGAGAGAAAGTGAAGATACTTCCCGCAATAATTGCGGGCCAAGTAATCGGCAGGATAACGCTAAAAAATGTACGTCCCGATTTCGCACCAAGATCTGAAGATGCATCAAGAAGTGAATTAGGGAGCTTCTCCATGCCGGCGTAGATAGGAAGCACCATGTAGGGCAACCATAAATAAGTAAGTCCGATAATCACCGCAACCATTCCAAAACCTGGACTTGAGCCACCAAGGGGCTCAATCAGCCAGTTAATAAACCCTTTTTCTGGATAGAACATTGTGCGCCAGGCGTAAACCTTCACTAAATACGAGGCCCAAAGTGGAGTGATTACAAGGGCAATCAGAACAGGTCGCGATTTAGGTCGCGCAATTCGAGCCATAAAAAATGCCATCGGAATTGCAATTACAGCGCAGATTAGGGTGACGCATATTGCGACGAAAAGAGTTCGGATGGTGACATTGAAATATGCGCGGTCAGAAAATACATCAATAAAGTTTTGGAGGGTAAATTCACGAACCACTTTGCTGGTGAAGGTGTCAATCTTCCAGATTGAAGTTACGAAGAGCGCAGCAAGTGATCCAATATAAAGAACAACCAACCAGAAAAGCGGAAGCGCAAGAAGAGTGGAAATGCGGGCGCCGACGTTGCGATGTAAATAACGTCTGAGATTAGTTGTTGTTGTCATCTTTATAAGTGTGAGTGGGCGCCCTTTTTCAAGAACGCCCACTACGCGTTATCTACTTTCGTTTATGAGTTACGGAAGCTTGACCAAGCCTTGACCCATTCGGC
>DAIRSQ010000064.1:0-3926 GCA_036804325.1 Candidatus Nanopelagicaceae bacterium
TTGGTTTCACGGGAAACAGCGGCGCTCATAGAGCGCAGTTAACCAGCCTTTGCTACAGAAATCACCTTGCATCCACCGGTCGGAAGGGTGGGCTCAAGGATCACTCCGCTCGCACCGGTGTAGCGGGAGAGGGGGGTAGAGGCCAACTCTTCACCAGCTCGCTCCCCCTTCATCGCCAAAATCCGTCCGCCTGAAAGGAGTAAATGCCAACACCAGGCGAGGAGTCGATCCATGGGGGCAACAGCCCGAGCAGTGACCACATCAAATTTTCCTTGAAATTCAGCAGCTTTTCCTCGAGCAACGGTGGTATTTCTTAGCCCGAGCTCCTCAATTACCTCATTGAGAAAGGAGGCTCGCCGTTCCAACGGCTCTAAAAGAAGGATTGAAATATCTGGTCGAGCAAGGGCAAGCACGATTCCTGGCAAACCTGCGCCGCTTCCAATATCAATAACTTTCGCCCCTTGAGGGATAAGGGTCGCTACTGGGAGGCAGTTAAAAATATGGCGCTCCCAGATTCGCTCCCCCTCTCGAGGGCCAATAAGTCCGCGCTCAACCCCCGCCGATTGAAGAATCTCGGCGTACCGTGCAAATGTTTCCCGTGAAACAGCTAAGGGCGGAAGATCTAGCTCCATCTCGCTATAGATAGTTACGCGGGAAGGACCACGATGTGGCGATCAGGCTCTTCGCCTTCGGACTCACTTCGGAGCCCCAGTTCACCAATGGCATCGTGAATAACTTTTCGCTCAAAGGCATTCATAGGCTTAAGAGCCACAGCAACCCCGCTCTTTTTAACCTCTTCTGCGGTGCTCTCCGCAAGAGCCTTCAGCTCATCACGTTTCTTTGAACGGAATCCCTCAATATCAAGCATTAATCGAGAGCGTTCCCCGGTCTCGCGCTGGGCCGCCATTCGAGTCAACTCCTGGAGCGCCTCGAGGACTTCACCCTCTCGTCCGATGAGGTGCGTCAATTCGCCACCAACAATGGCGAGCGCAGCTCGGTCGTTCTCCACATCAATATCGATATCGCCCGGTAAATCAGCGATATCTAGGAGCGCTTCTAAATAATCCGCCCCACGATCGCCCTCTTCCTCTAGCCGTGCTATCAAGCTCTTCTCGCTCATCGCCCTCTCCTACCTCCCCAATCTGGGGTAAATATGATGTTTTGTCTTATATTGCGGTGTTTTGTCGCTTTCTATTTCCGCTTCTTATTCTTGTTATTCTTGAAATTCTTCTTTCCTTTATCTCGCTTTGGCTGCTGGCGCTGTCCTTTGATCTCAGTGCCATCAGAACCATCAGAATCTTCCATCGCAACGGAGCCATTATTTGTTGGCCCACTTACCTCATCCGAATTAGTTTTTCCGGCTTTCCGGTCTTTCTCAGCCTTCTTAGCCTCTAACTCAAAATATGCAGGAGAGCCCGGCGTTGGATTTCTTTTAATTACATAAAGCTGTTGCCCCATAGTCCAAACATTTGTTGTTAACCAATAGAGCAAAACACCAACCGGAAAATTAATTCCAGTTACTGCAAAAATAATTGGGAATAAGTACAACATGATTTTCTGTTGTTGCACCATCATGTTTGGTTGACCATCGTTCTTCGGCATTCCCTTGGTCATTAATTGCCGCTGAGTGATAAATGTTGATGCCGACATTAAAAGAATCATCACAAGTGTGATTGCTTTTACCGTTCCTGGCGAACCACCAAGTTTCACAATGTCTTGCGTTCCCATTAAGAAAGTAGCTGCAATTGGCGCACCGAAGAAACTGGCATTTGCCGCGCTATCAACATCAGCTTGAGTAAGTACACCTCGTGGCACATCTTGGGCAATTCCGTTAAGCACCGTAAATAGCGCAAAGAAAATCGGCGCCTGCGCAAGAAGCGGGAAACATGATGCCAATGGATTAGTTCCATGTTTTTTATACAGCTTCATCATCTCTTCAGATTGCTTCTGGCGATCATCTTTATATTTCTGCTGAATTGCCTTCATCTCCGGTTGAAGTACCGTTAATGCGCGTTGACTTTTAATCTGCTTAACAAAGAGCGGAATCAAAATGATACGAATTAAAACAACAAGAAAAATAATTGCTAGCGACCACGAAACGCCGCTATCTGTTCCAAAAATTGGCTGGAACAATCCGTGGAAAAGCAAAATAATCCAAGAGATTGCATCATAAAGCGGATTGAAAATACCCACTATTTATTCGCCTTTCTTCCTTGTTGTTCAATTCCTGCCGACAGTTCTCGTCCACCTGGTGGATAGTCAATTCCGCCCATTGACCAAGGGTTGCATCTAACAAGTCGCCATAAGGTAAGAGTTACTCCCACCAATAACCCTTTGCTCCGAATCGCCAAAATGGAATATTCAGAACAGGTTGGGTAGTACTTACATCGAGCCGGAAAAGCAGGCGAGATCCATTTTTGATAAATACGAATAAGGGCAATCACTTTGCCACCGAAAAGTATTTAGAAACTAAAGCGGAAATTTCACCTGCGAGATTTTGATCTGCGCTCTTTGCAGCTCCTGGATGCGCGCGAAAAAGTAAGAGCGTGCCATCTGAAAACTGATTTAAATGTGGTGCAATTGCATGTCTAATCTGCCTAGAAACACGATGGCGTACTACTGAATTGCCCACGTTCTTACCCACTATGAGGCCCACCTTCACCGGTGCTCCAGATTGATCACCAGGTGTAGGTGATGCAACATAGAGCAAAAAATTCTCTCCCGACACTCGCTTGCCTTTTGTTGCGAGTGCGAAGTCACTTGCTTTACGCAGGCGATTTTTCTGCGCCAACATCAGCTTGCGCCGATTACGCGAAAAACTTAGGCCGAGATGCGCAAGCGCCCCTTGGCACGGCGCGCAGCAAGGACAGCGCGACCTGCACGAGTGGACATGCGAGCGCGGAAACCATGGGTCTTTGCCCGACGGCGATTATTTGGTTGAAAGGTGCGCTTCACGTCTATCTCCTATAGGTCGAGGAAGTTTCATTGGCGCGAGCGGATGAGCGATCGCGCAGGAGGTAAACGGTACGGAAATAGAGGTGGTGCGGTCAAACCAGAGAGCCCTCCTCTGAAAAGAGAGCGCGGAGTCGAAACCGATAGGAGAGAATCTCTAAACTGTAAGTTTAGAGTTGTGGATAACTAGTTGCTTTTTCCCAAAAGCCGGAATAAGGTCTCCCTTCTTCCACAGAGGAAGCTACTTTCCCCAGTAGATATGTGTGTAAATCGGACAAATATCCACTTAGTAGCCCACAGCCTGTGGATAACTTTGGGGATAACCAGTGGGTAACCAGTGTGGAAAGGATTCCAAATGGCAGATGAGAGCGCGCTCCTTGAGGTTGAACTCCCAGAGCTATGGCAAAGCGCCATTTCACTTATCGCTACCGACTCTCCGCAACATAGAGCGTTTTTACAACTGACTCAACCAATGGGTCTCGTTGATAGCAATGGCAGCACAACACTTCTTGTTGCAGCACCAAATGCATTTGCAAAAGATGTGCTTGAAACGCGATTACGTTCGATCATCACCGATGTACTAAGCGCAAAACTTGGCCGTGAAGTTCGCGTTGCTGTGACAATTGATGAAACGTTAGAAAATGAAAAACCTGTTGGCGCTAGCGATCTAATAACTGAGATTGAACAACCACGCCCAGGAACTGGACGTAGCGCAGAGCCAGCTGTAACTACTGAGTCTGGCGCAATGAGTATGAACCCGCGCTATATTTTTGAAACTTTCGTTATTGGCTCCTCTAATCGCTTCGCGCATGCGGCAGCAGTAGCAGTAGCTGAAGCCCCTGGTAAGGCATACAACCCATTATTCATTTATGGTGAATCAGGTTTAGGAAAAACTCACTTACTTCATGCCATTGGTGCCTACGCTAAAGAGCTCTATGGAAATCTTCGCGTTCGATATGTATCTAGTGAAGAAT
>DAIRSQ010000065.1:0-3770 GCA_036804325.1 Candidatus Nanopelagicaceae bacterium
TTGCTAGTGAGCCAGTATCGCCCATAAAAATTTTTGCTGGGCTTGCATTCCACCAGAGAAAGGCAAAACAAGCGCCACTTAGCGCCGCTGCTAAAACTGCGAGGTCGAGCGGGTCGCGAACTTCATAACATTTCGACCCGGCCGAGATTGCACAACTCTGGCCAAACTCCCAAACTCCGATAAGTATAAAAGCGCCAAAACTCATCACAGCGGCGCCAGTTGCTAAACCATCAAGACCGTCGGTGAGATTTACGCCATTACTTGTTGCCGTGATCATGAAAAAGACCCAGATAACAACTAAGACTGCTCCGAGTTTTATTGACGTATCGCGCACCGTTGAAAGATTGAGCGATACCGGAGTCAAACCACGTTCATCCGGAAAATTTAATCCTGCAACAGCAAAAGCTAATGCCACAACGCTCTGTGCCAGCATCTTCGTGCGCGCACGAAGTCCCAAAGATCTTTGTTTTGAAACCTTAAGCCAATCATCGAGAAAACCTACGAGTCCTAGCCCGGTCATCAAAGCTAAAACCAGCAACGCAGAAACTGTAACTGCGCGTTGGGTGATGAGGTGGGTGAGAAAATAACTTGCTATTACCGCTGCAATAATGACTATGCCACCCATAGTTGGAGTGCCACGTTTTGTGTGATGCGTTGTTGGCCCATCATCACGAATGAACTGCCCGTAACCTCGCTTAACAAGAACTCGAATTGCGGCAGGGGTACCAAAGAATGCAAATAGGAAAGCAAGTGCGCCAGCGCTAAGAATGCCTCTCATAACGTATTCACCTAGCGCCCGCTCTCTTCGGCGGACTCGTCAAGCAGCAGAGCATTCTTAAGCGCATCGCTTAGTTTTTCCAGCCCTTCAGCTCTAGACCCTTTGACAAGTATCACATCTCCTGGCGTGATTTCCTTGGATATGGCCAGCGCCTCATCGAGCGAGGAAACATGCTGGACGAGCAATTGCGCTCCCGCAGTATTTCCGTATTCAGGCGTATTGACGGCAACCACATGGTCGATTCCCATCTGTTCTGCAGAAGCTGTGATGTTCTGATGATCGCGCTGCGAGCTCTCCCCTAATTCATGCATCTTTCCGATAAATGCCCAAGCTCGACCACCGCGTTCCTGAGCAAAGTATCGGAGCGTTTCCAAAGCCGCTCGCATGCTCTCAGGGTTGGCATTGTAAGAATCGTTAATGAGCAAAATGGAGCCAATATCTGAAATTTCCATCCGCCATTTACTGGCGATCTCTGCAGTGGATAGACCACTTGCGATTTTATCGATGGGTATCTGCAGTGCAGTTGCAATTGCTGCGGCGGCAAGCGCATTGGGCACTTGATGGCGACCAATCAATCGAAGCGCCACTGGCTCACGCCCTGCCTTACTCACGAGATCGAAATGGGCGCGACCTTCCCTGATATCTATATCCGTTGCTCTAACATCGCAGGAGGTCTTCTCACCAAAGTACATCACGGTCGCAGGGGTTTGACTGGCCATCTTTGGCGTGAATTCGTCGTACGTACCGAGAATTGCGATCGCATCCTTTGAGAGATTTGAAACAATTTCGGATTTTGTCCTGGCAATTGCCTCTCGTGAACCAAATTCACCAATATGTGCAGTTCCAACGACTAACACCACACCGATATCTGGTTTTGCCATCTGCACTAGCCGCGCAATATCCCCCTCATGGCGGGCGCCCATTTCGAGGACGCAGAAGCGAGTCTTCCCATTTGCTCGCAAGAGCGTAAGTGGAACGCCCAAATCATTGTTAAAAGATTGCGATGGTGCGATAGTTTCGCCGACTAAAGATAAAACATGATGTGTAATATCTTTTGTCGTTGTCTTTCCTTGGGAACCCGTAATTCCAATGACCTTCATTTGCGGTAAACGTCTTCTAACTTCGGCGCCAAGTTTGCTAATTGCTTCCAGTACGTCCGCAACAACAATGCAGTTACTACCTACCTGTCGAGTGGTAAATGCGGTAACGCCCCCTTGTGCTAAGGCGTCTTCAACAAAGTTATGGCCGTCAACTTGTTGACCTTCGAGAGCAAGAAATATTCCACCTGGAATTGCCCTGCGAGAATCAAAGAATGGTTCAGCAGTGACAATCGCACCGGAATCCCCAAAAGATTTTCCACCAACTATCTCAGCAATTTCAGCGACAGATAGTTCAATCATCTCTTTTTTCCTATCAATTCTCGAGCAATCTCTCGATCATCAAATGGATGGATAATTCCGTTGATTTCCTGGCCGGTCTCGTGCCCTTTTCCTAAGATAAGAACGACATCACCTTTAATGGCTAATTCCAGAGCCCGCTCAATTGCAAGCTTTCGCTCAACTTCTACCGTGACATTTTCAAATCTTTTCGGGCCCATCTGCGCGATGATTGCTTCAGCGGATTCACTTCGAGGATTGTCGCTTGTAAATATCGCTACATCACAACCTTGCGCTAATGCGGCTCCCATCAATGGACGTTTATCCGAATCTCTATCTCCTCCACACCCTAAAACACCAATAACTCTTCCAGGTAGATTTGCACGAACAGCTGCAATTACTCTCTCGATGGCATCAGGAGAATGCGCGTAGTCGATTAATACATGCACGCCCTCTGGATGCGCAATCCGCTCAAGGCGTCCCGGCGCTCCATGGGCATTCGATAGTGCAGCCGCTGCACTGAGTGGATCAATTCCACTATCAACTGCTAGCGCAATCGCCATCATCGCATTTCCGACGTTGTATTCACCTACCAATGGTGTACTTACATCTAATAACACGCCATTGGGGCCCCGCACTGAGAAATTCATTCCTTTTGAGGTAGTCGATAAATTGTCCACCAGGTGCCATGCCGCTTTACGATTATAAAGAGAGATATCAAGCGCCGGAATTGACGCTTCGTCATAAAGTCGGGCGCCCCACTCGGTATCAACATTGATAATTGCATTTTCCGCAAAAGATAGAGTGAATAAACGTTTCTTTGCTCTGTAATAATTATTCATATCTCCGTGAAAATCCAGGTGATCTTGGGAGAGATTGGTAAAACCAACCGTTGCAAAGCGTGTGCCATCGACTCGATGTAATGCGAGTGCGTGGCTTGAAACTTCCATCACAACATGTGCAATATGTCGCTCGCTGAAGGTTGCCAAAAGTGATTGGAGATCGGGCGCCTCAAGCGTGGTGCGAACACTAGGAAAATGTTCGTGGCCGACTTTCACTTCTACCGTTCCCATTAAACCGGATGTGCGCTTGTTCTCACGCCAGATGTGATCTAAAAGGTACGAGACGGTTGTCTTTCCATTGGTTCCGGTGATTCCATAGAGACGCAGGTCGTGCGATGGTGCGCCATAGAACCATGACGAAAGCGGGCCAAGAGCGCCGCGGAGGTTTTTCGATGTTAGGACCACTGGTGAATCAGTGCGCTTAGCAATTTGTTCACGGACTATTTCGAAACCAGGTTCATCTGTAAGAATTGCGGCAGCTCCAGCGGCAACAACATCCTCCATAAATTGAATTCCATGAGTCTTAGCACCTTGGAGCGCAATGAAGAGATCACCACTCTCAATTTTCTGAGAATTGAGAGTTATTCCGGTTACAACTTTATTATTCGAGCCATGAGCAATCTCAAGAAAATCAGCAATTTGATTAAGTGTTCGTGAGTATTCGTATTGAAGTAATTCTCGCATGGCTACCTTTTCGCTGAAGCTGTTGCGATTTTTGCTTCTTTATTTAATTTATCAAGACCCTTTTTATCCAATGGATAAGGAGTCAGTTCT
>DAIRSQ010000066.1:0-3642 GCA_036804325.1 Candidatus Nanopelagicaceae bacterium
CGAAGCTACGACTTGCTCATGTCGATGATGATGGCGTTACTTTTAAATCGCATCTTGATGGTTCACTTCATCGATTTACACCCGAAGTTTCAATGCAAGTTCAACATCAAATAGGTGCCGACATCATCTTTGCCTTCGATGAGTGCACCACGCTCATGAATTCCAAGGAGTATCAGCAAGTTGCACTTGATCGCACTCTTGCCTGGGCACATCGCTGCATCGCAGAACATCGCAGGTTAACAGCAGAGCGCGTCGGCAAACCATATCAAGCGCTCTTTGGCGTTATTCAAGGTGCACAGTATGAAGATTTACGAAAAGAGGCAGCGCGCACTATTGCTGCCCTAGATTTTGATGGCTTTGGTATTGGTGGTGCAATCGATAAGAGTGCGCTAACCGAAATAGTTTCTTGGGTTACCGATGAACTTCCAGAAGATAAGCCGCGCCACTTGCTAGGCATCGGTGAACCTGATGATCTCTTCCGCGGCGTCGAAAGTGGCGCAGATACCTTTGATTGCGTCGCCCCAACGCGAAATGCGCGCACCAGCGCGGTCTACGGACCATCTGGCAGATTTAATCTCACCGTCTCCGAAAATCGAAGCGCATTCTCACCGATTGATGAGAGCTGTACTTGCTACACCTGTACCCATTACACAAAGGCTTATTTACATCATCTTTTTAAGGCAAAAGAGATTCTAGGCTCCACCTTAACCACGATTCATAACGTTCATTTCACGGTAACGCTCGTCGATAAAATCCGGGAACATCTTGATCAAGATACTTATGAAGATTTTCGAGATGATTTCCTCGCCCGTTATTACCCTTCCCGATAATAAGAAGGTTCAATGCGCTTCATCAGCGCAATTACGCGGTAGGTAATAGGTAGTAGCACGACCTCAAGCAGAGTCTTATATACATAACCGGTGATTACATAATTAAGAAAATCGCCACCGGTAATTACGCCGTAGAAAGCAATGGTGCAGAAGGTAAGGGTGTCGGCAAACTCGCCCACCACAGTGGAACCAATTAGGCGAAGCCAGAGCGCCTTCTCGGCAGTGCGCTCTTTGATCTTTACCAGTACATAAGCATTAAGTAATTGGCCAACGAGAAATCCGCAGACGCTTGCTAAAACAATGCGCGGGACAAAGCCGAGAACAGATTCGAATGCAGCTTGGTTATTCCATCCTTGTGCTGCTGGTGCAATTTGCACCGCCCAAAAAGTAAGCGATGCCAGAATTGAGAGCGCGAAAGCAAGAAAAATTGCGCGCCGCGCTGCTTTTAATCCATATACCTCGCTCACCACATCGCCAACGATGTAGACCAATGGAAAGAGGAATGCACCACCATCGGTGATGATGGGGCCAAATTCAATGAGTTTGACTGCGCCAATATTGGAAAGGAGTAAGAGCGCAGCAAAGATAGCGATGACATAAGGGTAGGCGCCATGAGCAGGTGTAGCAAAGGCAATCCGTTTTTTAGGCTCCACTAATCACCCTTCAATAGCTCTTCGATTTTTCGCGAAATTGCTGGATCAGAATCATTTATCTCAACAACTTTTGTCCGATTAGTTTGACCCATCACAATCGAAACCTTGGAGAGCGAAACACCTAGCGCCTCGGCAATTGCCCTACAGACCGCTGTTGAGGCGCGACCATCAATCGCCGGCGCGGTAACCGCAACCACCAACTCTGGTGGATCGCCATAACTACCGCGAACCTTGTTTCGAGAAGCGCCGGGCTTTACTCGAACGGTCACTCGAATCGCCATAGCCGAATTCTACAAGCCACTAAACTCAAGCTATGGACAGCGCGAACCGAACGTCATGGGAGAAGCTCTCATGGACCCAGATCGAAGAGTTAAATCGAGATGCCACAACGATCATCATCCCGACCGGGGCAATCGAACAACATGGCCCACATCTCACTGTTGATACTGATATTTACAATGCTGATGCCATCTCGCGTGCGGTCGCTAAAAAGGTAAGTAAGCAGCGCGTCCTGGTTGCGCCACCGATCTGGTGGGGAACTTCGCCACATCACCTTGGCTTCCCCGGCACAATCTCACTTACCAATGAAACTTTTACCAGCATTCTCCTCGACACTATCTCGTCGCTAAAACCACATGGCTTCTACCGTTTTCTTATCGTTAATGGCCATGGGGGAAATATCGGCAACCTCACTGCGACAGTTTCCAAAATCGGTGAAGAGCTTGGTATCTCGATTCCAGCGCTCTCCTATTGGCAGACGATTATTAAAACGCTAATTGAAGTTGGTGAATCCGAGATTGGTGGGATGGGCCACGCCTGCGAAATGGAAACCTCACTCGCGCTCTACCTTCGCCCAGAAGATGTAAATATGTCAGCGGCGATTATTGATATGCCAAAGCAACCAACGCCATGGTCATGTATCGATTTTCGCCAACCAGGGTTTCTCTCAATCCCTCTTGATTTAAAGCGCGATAGTAAAGCGGGAATTATTGGTAACCCCTTGCTTGCTACCGCCGAAAAGGGTGAGAAGATTTTCAACGCCGCGGTCGATGCAATCTCCGCAGCGATTGATGGCATGAACCACTTAACAAAGAAAGATCTAACGACCAGTCGTTACTAAATAAATTGGCTAAGGTTGAAAGTGGCGGGTAGGAGTTAAACCAGCTGCGACTCCCCGAGCATGTATCGCTAGCGCCATCTTTCGCGACGCTTCGTCGATCATGGCACCTTTATATATGGCAGCGCCCTTGGCCCCACCAGCTGAAGAAGTGAAATATTCGTACGCCTCAAGTAAGCACGATGCTTCATCAAAGCGAACTTGTGAGGGGGTAAAAATTCGATGGCAACTAGCAATCTGATCAGGATGTAAAACCCACTTTCCATCAAAACCCATCGCAGCAGAGATAGCAGCTGAGTTTTCAAATTTTGAAATATCTCGTACTTCTAAAGTAGGGCCATCAATCGCCGCAATTCCTGCAGCGCGCGCGGCCACCAAAATCCGCATCAACGCATACTCATTGGAGCTCACTTCCTCCGCCGTCATTCCGAGATCTGCCATGAAATCTGCCGGCCCAAAATTAAGTGAGCTCACCCGCTCATGTTGCGCGATGGCTTCGCAATTAACGAGGCCTTTCGCGCTCTCGATTTGAGCATCAATGGTGATCGCGCCCTTCTCCCGTCCGAGCGCTTTCTCTATCTCATCAAGCGCGGCAGAAAATTGGCGGATTTCATCAACGCTCTGCACTTTTGGCAAAATTACCGAATTGATCCAGGAGCCAACGCCTGCGCGCAGGAGCGTGCAATCATCATCAAACCAGGAAGTAGAGAGAGCATTAATGCGAACGCTCACTATCTTCGCAGCGAACTTTTTCGTACCCACTGAATGAATTAACTCTCGCGCCTGCGATTTTGCTTCTGGCGCCACTGCATCTTCTAAATCAAGAAAAACCTGATCGACCTGGAATTCCAGCGCTTTTCCAAGCATCTTTTCGCTACTACCAGGCACTGCGAAGACAGAGCGTCTCGAGGTTGCGACCAGATGTTGGTGTGACATGAAAACCCCTCTAAAGGACGGAAAAAATCGTTGCCAATGCTCTATCTTGCATACTACGGTACATGAAGGAGGAATAGATGTCAGGTCTTCGCGCAGGTGCAGCAGT
>DAIRSQ010000067.1:0-3605 GCA_036804325.1 Candidatus Nanopelagicaceae bacterium
GCTTGTTCCGGAGTTGAGACACCAAGCCCAACTGCAATAGGCAAATCAGAGACCTTCCGTACTCGATTCACCAACTCTTCCGCAGAGTTCGAAATTGCAGTCCTAGTACCCGTAACCCCCATCAAGCTCGCTGCATAAACAAAACCTGAGGTTATTCCCGTTACTTTTTCTAACCGCTCATCCGTTGTACTTGGCGCCACGACAAATATGGTGTTGATTCCCGCCTTGGTAGCGCTCTCTTTCCACGGTTGTGCTTGCTCGTAAGAGAGATCCGGGGTGATCACTCCCGAGCCACCTGCGGACGCAATCGCTTGCGCAAAGTTATCGGAACCAAATTGTTCAATGGGGTTCCAATATGTCATGACTACTCCCGCCGCACCTCGTTCCATGGTGTGCGCCAACATCGAGAGAACATCTTTTGCCTTCACGCCGTTACGTAGTGAAATATCTGCCGCCTCTTGAATTACTGGACCATCCATCACAGGGTCGCTGTATGGATAACCAATTTCGATTGCATCGAAACCCGCCTCAACTAAAACGTCTATCGCTGCCTTGCATCCTTCAAGGGTGGGAAAACCTGCGGGAATGTACCCAATGAGCGCGGCGCGATTTTCAGCGCGCGCTCGAAGCAGCACCTCCTCAAGTGGCGTTTTCACCAATTGCGCGCTCATACCATTCCAAAATATTCAGCAGCAGTTTGAACATCTTTATCGCCACGACCGCTGAGATTAATTAGCAGCACCGCATCAGGACCAACTTCTTTTCCTAATTTCATCGCGCCGGCAAGAGCATGTGCTGTCTCGATTGCGGGGATAATTCCTTCGGTACGACAGAGTAAAGAGAAAGCCTCCATCGCTTCGCTATCTGTAATGGGCCAATACTCGGCGCGACCAATGTCATGTAAGTGAGCATGCTCTGGACCAACTCCGGGATAGTCAAGGCCTGCGGAGATCGAGTGTGATTCGACAGTTTGGCCATCTTCATCTTGCAACATGTACGAGCGGGCACCATGAAGAACGCCAGGGCGTCCACCAGAAATTGCTGATGCATGGCGACCGGTCTCTAAACCATCTCCACCTGCTTCAAGACCAATAAGTCGAACCCCTTCATCGTTAATGAAGGGATAAAAAATTCCAATCGCATTGGAACCTCCGCCAACGCATGCGAGCACCGCTGTTGGTAGCGCACCAGTAAGTTCGAGCACTTGAACTCGCGCTTCATCACCGATGATTCGATGAAAATCTCGAACCATAACTGGGAAGGGATGAGGTCCAGCAACTGTTCCTAATATGTAATGGGTTGTATCAACATTAGTTACCCAATCGCGCATTGCTTCGTTGATGGCATCTTTTAACGTTCGCGAACCTGCAGTGACTGGAACAACTGTCGCTCCCAGCAATCTCATTCGGGCAACGTTAAGCGCTTGACGTTTTGTATCCTCTTCGCCCATGTACACAACGCACTCGAGTCCAAGGAGGGCAGCTGCTGTTGCTGATGCCACGCCATGTTGACCGGCGCCAGTCTCTGCAATGACTCGCTTCTTTCCCATCCGTTTTGTCAAAAGAGCTTGACCTAAGACGTTATTAATCTTGTGGGAACCAGTGTGATTAAGGTCTTCTCGTTTTAGTAATACTCTCGCCCCGCCACAGTGTTCGGCAAAGCGATGCGCCTCAGTGAGAATACTTGGTCGACCGGAATAAGTTTTATGAAGGTGATCAAGTTCTGCCGCAAAGAGCGGATCATCTTTAATTGATGCATGCATTTGGGCTAATTCATCCAGCGCTGCGATGAGAGCCTCTGGCACATAGCGTCCGCCATATGGCCCAAAGAGTCCGGTGTCGAGGGTGACCGTCATGGCTATAGCCTACGGACTCTCTCCTGCTCTGCGCGATTTAGAAATTCCTGAATGGTTGCGGCTGGATTGCCATCTTTTACCAGCGCCTCCCCCACCAAAATTCCACTCGCACCGCGAGCGCTTAAAGCGCCGACTTCTGCGCTATTGCTTATTCCCGATTCAGCGATGAGCGGAAAGGAGGCCGGAACTAACGGGGCTAGCGCGGCGAAAGAGTCTGGGTTTATCTCCAAAGTTTTTAAATTTCGAGCATTGATTCCTAACAGGTCGATATCGAGAGCGCCCTGCTTTGAGAGATTGAGCACACGTCCAATTTCTTCCCCATCGTGCACTTCGATGAGCGTCCGCATGCCGAGTTCATGTGTCAACGTGGAGAATTCGAGAATTTCATCATCGCTGAGGGCGGCGACAATTAATAAAATGATGTCAGCGCCAAAAGCGCGTGCTTCATAAATTTGATAGCTATCAACAATAAATTCTTTACGTAAGATCGGAATAGTGACCGCACTTCGAACAGCTGCCAAATCTGCGAGCGAACCATTAAAGCGTCGAGCTTCTGTCAGCACGCTTATCGCACATGCGCCTCCAGCTTGATAACTTTTGGCGAGCTCTGCAGGGCTTGCTATTTCTGCCAACGCACCCTTGCTTGGCGATGATCTTTTAATCTCAGCAATAACTCCAAATTCACCTTTTTTAAAATGGTTCAGCACATCAATCGCGCCACCCGTTGCCACTGATGCTGCTTGGTCGATGATGTTGGCAAGTGACGTAACCACTTTTCGCTCTTCGAGATCCTCGCGCACACCTTTGATGATGTCATCAAGAACTGTCATATGCGGCTCTCAGATTTTAGAGTGAGCAATGTACGATCTAAATAAATTAATGGTCTGACTTTGTGCGGCCAAAGCCTGCGCTCTTCATTACCAATCCAACAACTCCGCCAAGCGCTACAACAGCAAAACCAATAATCGCTACCGGAACATTGGCCATCGGAATAGCAATGCCCGCGATAACCGAACCGATAACGACAATTATTGTCGTTGCCCATGCCGCTGGCGTATTGCCGTGATTATTGATGCTCGACATTTGCACTCCCTATTGGTTTATGGATGGAAAAGGTGGCTAATTCTCTGAGCGATTTTACCTTAATTCTTCGACCGTCGGGTCTTCGCCCTTATCTAACGCGCGCCACGGATCTTTGACTCGCTCGTAGCGCGATGGCAAACCTGAGCTCCTTTTGCCCCGTCGTTTAAAAAGTGGGCGAAGCAGTACCGCTACCAGGGTCAGAAGAGAGCAGAACATCACCGCTGCCGACCATAGCTCTAACTTACGGCCAAGGCTTTGCGCAGCAAGGTATAACGAAATAAAAGAAATAAGCAGGAGTGAAAAATTTAGATATACATTTACTCTCTTTTTATCAGCCGACACTAGAGCGGCTTTCGCAAATGATTTGCAGTGGTAATCGCGCTAAGCACTGCAGCAGCTTTGTTAACACACTCTTGATCTTCATTCTCGGCAATCGAATCAGCAACTACTCCTGCTCCCGCTTGCACATATGCCATTCCATCTTTTATTAGAGCTGTGCGAATTGCAATTGCTGAATCAAGATTGCCGCGAAAATCAATATAACCAACGATGCCCCCGTAAAGACCGCGTCTGGTTGGTTCTAACTCCTCGATGATTTCCATCGCTCGCGGTTTAGGTGCGCCAGAGAGAGTTCCTGCAGGAAATACCGCGCATAGGGCCTGGACAA
>DAIRSQ010000068.1:0-3558 GCA_036804325.1 Candidatus Nanopelagicaceae bacterium
CGCGAGAAAATCTCAGATTTATTGGCTCTAGAAGTACAAGAAGAAGGTTAATTAGGCGCGTTCATCGGGGGAACCGCCCAATGTGGGAGAGTTAGCCAGTGGGAAACGAGAGTATCGAGCGCTCAATATCTATTGGGCTACTTGGCGCGGGCTCTGTCGGAAATAGCGTCGCGAGCCAATTACTTGCTGGCCACGATGATCTCGCTGCTCGCGCGGGAGCAAATCTCAACTTAGTTGCAGTCGCTGTTAGCGATGGAAGCAAAGCGCGCCCAGATCTTGAGAAGGCAAAGGTCAAAATCACTACCGATGCGCGATCGTTAGTAAACGACCCAAATATTGATGTCATCATCGAAGTCATTGGCGGGATTGAACCTGCTCGCACCTTAATTTTAGAAGCGCTTAATTCAGGTAAGTCGGTAGTTACCGCAAACAAAGCGCTCCTTGCACAACATGGTGGCGAACTATTCGAAGCCGCTGCAAAAAATAGCGTTGATCTATATTTTGAAGCTGCAGTTGCTGGTGCAATTCCAATTATTCGACCGCTTCGGGATTCTCTTGCTGGAGATCATGTAATTCGCGTGATGGGCATTGTTAATGGCACGACAAATTTCATACTAAGCAAAATGTCTGATCAGGGAATCTCTTTTGATGCGGCCTTAAAGGAAGCGCAGTCGCTTGGATTTGCCGAAGCAGATCCAACAGCTGATGTCGAAGGTTTTGATGCAGCAGCAAAGGCTTCAATCCTTGCCAGCTTAGCCTTCCACTCAAGAGTAAGTGGGAGTGATGTTTACCGTGAAGGAATCTCAGGAATCACGCCCGATGTAGTTCGGATCGCATCTGACATGGGACACGTTGTAAAACTTCTAGCAATTGCGGAATTAACTAGTGATGGTCGGATTGCAGTTCGTGTTCATCCTGCACTCATTCCAAATACCCATCCACTTGCTGCGGTACGCGATTCATTTAATGCAGTCTTCATTGAAGCAACTGCTGCCGGAGAATTGATGTTCTATGGTCGTGGCGCTGGTGGCACTCCAACTGCATCGGCAGTCCTTGGCGATCTCGTTGCAGTGGCACGGCATAAAGTAATTGGCGGATTAGGACCACAAGAGAGCACATATGCCGAGCGGGAAATCGCGCCAATGGGGCAGACTCTCACCCGCTATCTCATTAGATTAAATGTCAATGATCGTCCAGGTGTACTCGCCTCGGTTGCCAATGTTTTTTCATCGCATTCGGTTTCAATACAGACCGTCCGACAGGATGGTCGCGGCGCGCAAGCTGAACTCATTGTGGTGACACATACCGCAACCGATGCTGCGCTCGCTGAAACGGTCGAGGGTTTACGAAAACTCGATACCGTTCGCTCGATAGAGAGCGTTATTCGCGTTGAAGGTGGGAGTAATTGATGTTTGGTAAGAAGCAAGCGCGACCATGGCGTGGGGTTATCAATGAGTATCGTCATCGCTTACCCGTCTCATCAAAAACGCCAATAGTTACCCTGAATGAAGGTGGGACACCTCTGGTTTATGCCTGCGTGCTCTCTGAAATGCTTAATGGCGAAGTCTGGGTCAAAGTAGAAGGTTCAAACCCAACTGGTTCATTTAAAGATCGCGGCATGACCATGGCGATGAGTAAGGCTGCTGAAGATGGCGCGAAAGTCGTGGTCTGCGCCTCTACCGGAAATACCAGCGCCAGTGCCGCCGCCTATGCAACGAAAGCGGGAATGATTCCTGCCGTCCTTGTTCCGCAAGGAAAAATTGCGATGGGAAAATTGGCGCAAGCAGTAATCCATGGCGCAAAACTTTTACAGGTTGATGGCAATTTTGATGATTGCTTAACGTTGGCACGACAGTTAGCAGATAACTATCCAGTGGCGTTAGTGAATTCAGTAAATCCATTTCGCTTACAAGGACAGAAGACAGCATCATTTGAAATTATTGACGCATTAGGTTTTGCTCCAGATATTCACGCGCTACCAGTAGGCAATGCTGGAAATATCACCGCTTATTGGATGGGATACAAGGAGTATCACCGCGATCGAATTGCGAAATCTCTCCCACAAATGTGGGGCTACCAAGCAGAGGGCGCGGCGCCAATAGTCCGCGGCGCCATAGTTGAGAAACCAGAAACGATTGCAACTGCTATTCGAATTGGTAACCCTGCCTCGTGGAAAGAAGCTGAAGCTGCACGTGATCAATCAGGTGGGCGAATCGAATCAGTTACCGATGAAGAAATTTTGAGCGCATATCGTTTACTTGCTGGACGTGAAGGAATCTTCTGCGAGCCTTCCTCGGCTGCCGGGTTAGCTGGTTTGTTGAAAGCTAAAGCAGCAGGACGTTTACCAAACGGTCAGAAGATAGTTATCACTGTGACCGGAAATGGATTGAAAGATGTGCACTGGGCCCTTGAAGGCTCGGCAGACCCTATTGTTATCCCCGTCTCTCTTCATGAAGCGGCAAAGGTTTTGGAGTTGTCCTAATGGTCTCTCGTCCAACATTTCGCGCTACACCGGTAACTGTTCGCGTGCCGGCAACCAGTGCAAATCTAGGCGCTGGTTTTGATTGTTTGGGGTTAGCTCTTGAAATTTATGATGGCTACGCCGCACAAGTTCTCGATGAACCAGGTTTAGATGTAGAAGTTGCTGGCGAAGGCGCTGCAACTATTCGCAAAGATGAGAAGAATCTAGTTATTGCATCGATGAATGCAGCTTTTGATCACATGGGTGGTCGGCCACGTGGATTGGCACTTCGCGCCTTAAATGCGATTCCTCATGGGCGCGGACTTGGCTCCTCTTCTAGCGCAATTATTGGCGGGTTATTCCTTGCACGTTCATTAGTCATCTCTGGGAGCGAGCGCCTAAACGATAATGATTTATTAGCGCTAGCAACTGAGATTGAAGGGCATCCAGATAACGTTGCCGCTGCATTCCATGGTGGCGCAACAATCGCATGGGTTGAAGATGGGTCTGGAAAAGCAATTTCCATTCCGGTGGATTTGCGGATAATGGCGATTGCATTTATTCCATCAAACTCCGGTGAAGTAGCGACAAAGAAAGCACGTGCGCTACTACCAGAGACGATTCCGCACGTTGATGCAACGGTTAACATCTCACGAAGCACCCTCATGGTTGAGGCGCTCTCTCGAAAACCCGAATTGCTCTTTGCTGGAACTGAAGATCGAATTCATCAGTTCTACCGACAGAGTCAGATGCCGAAGAGCTATGAATTAATGATGACCTTACGTGAAGCTGGAGTTGCTGCATTTATCTCAGGCTCTGGACCCACAGTCCTTGCGCTCCATTATGGAAGCGTCGCAGATGCGCAGGAAATTGCGCGCGCGGGATCAGGCTCATTTACCAGTCAGATCGTTGGGGTCAGCTCCCAAGGGGCCCACATCTTTAACGGCTAGTACCTTTCACCGCTGGTGCTCTGCTTTTCTGCCATTCTCGTTGATTTGCGCCAGGCCTGCCCCTTGGTGTTACGATTAAGGCCTCGCTACGGGCTCTCCCGAACAAGTCGAGATTTTTAGGAAGACTGAAAATCAGAAAACCTAAAT
>DAIRSQ010000069.1:0-3557 GCA_036804325.1 Candidatus Nanopelagicaceae bacterium
CGACACACCACTTCGGCTCACTTGGCGCCCGCGAACGAATTGAAAGGCTCGGCGGCAAGCTCGCGTTTTCGAGGCAGGAAGAGCGAAATTTCTGCCAGATTGCGCTGCCATGAGCGCGATTGGCGAGTTAAAATTCCTTATTGTTGAAGATCATCCAATTGTTCGACAAGGATTGCTTCGTGCTTTGAGCGCACATGGTTTTCAAAACTTCCATGAGGCGGGTAGTTGTGATGAAGGGCGTGGTCAACTCGCCAAGGTTGATCCTGATATTTTGATTACAGACTTACATTTACCCGATGGGCTGAGCTTTGATTTAATCAGGTGGGCTCGAGAAATTAAGCCAGAGATGGCAATTATTATTCTTACCGTCGAAAACAACGCTAACTTCCTCATAGCAGCGTCACAGTCAGGTGCAAATGCGCTCATTAATAAAACTGCGCCAGTCACACAATTAATTGCTGCGATAACACTCTCGCTAAATTCACCTAAAAGTTTCGTTGCTGAAGGGCTGGGCGATGCCCTCCGACAAGAACGTGAGAAACCAAAATTAACACCGCGCGAACTCGAGATTCTCCAACACTTGACCTCTGGCGAAGAGCTTCAGGCTATCTGCAACAAATTATTTATCAGTCTGCCTACAATAAAAACACACCTGTCTGCTATCTACCGAAAGTTAGAGTGTGAAAATCGAACCTCTGCAGTCACTCGCGCGCTCTCTCTGGGATTGGTGCAGATTAAAAATTAAGCAGCGCTCGAAATCGACCACCGATAACTCTCCAACTCCAATCGCGCTCCATCCACTCTCTTCCCTCTTTGCCCATCTCACTTCGCAGATTGTGATTCTCAAGTAGTTCCTGGAGAGTTTCTGCGATGATTTCAACGCTTCGACCATCGCGGACCAAACCTGTGCGCCCATCCTGGACCGCATCAGGTGCGCCGCCAGAATTGCCAGCAAGTACAGGGATACCGGATGCGCTTGCCTCTAAATAGACGATCCCCAGACCTTCGACCTCTAGACCACCAAATCGATCCCGAGTTGGTGAGGCGAAAATATCTGCGAGTCGAAAATGATCAGGCAGTTCGTGATATCCAACTCTTCCCGTAAAGGTAACAAAGGAATTGAGGTTCAATTTTTCTACTCTCATCCGAAGTTCTTTTTCATAGTTACCTGCACCCACGATTAGTAAATGAATATTTTCATCGCGCTCACGTAAGATAGAGAGCGCATCAATCAAAACATCCTGACCTTTTCGTTGAACGAGGCGGCCCGCGCATAAAATAATCTTTTTATCTTTGAGGTTATATCTCTCGACTAAATACTCTGGCTTCTCACCTGGAGTGAAAAAATCAGTATCGACTCCCGGCGGCAAATGAATCAATTTTTTGCGATCAGGTGCGCGCATTGCTCTGCTGATTGCACTTTTAGTGAAATTACCAAGGAAGGTGATTGCATCCACCTGTGAGCAAACTCGTCGCAGCGCCGCTGAAAAGATTGGAACTCTTGACCACCAGACCTCATGGCCATGAGTAATCGCCACCATCTTTCTTACTCCATGCTTCCGTAACGATGGCGCTAAGAGGCCGAGTGGAACGCTTGAGCCAAAAATAACAGTATCGATTCCGTGGGCGTGAACCGTGCCTAGCACTCGTTTTTGCAAACCTGGAGTAGGCAGCAAGATTCGTTGTCGATCGCGAACCACAATCGCCCCAAGTGTTTCAAATATATCCTCATCATATTTTTCCTGTTGATTGAGATTTTTTTGGCTTGAGGTGTGAACTACTACCGAATCTCTAGGCAACTGCGAAATTAGTCCGGCGATAAACGTTTCAATACCGCCACTTTGTGGCGGAAAATCATTAGTGACGAAAAGTACCTTCTTCACGCTATAAACGAACTGCCCCGACATAGCGCATTTGGTTTATCGGTGCGATCTTTACCCGAGAGCCAGGTCGCGGCGCATGAACCATCTTTCCATTTCCAATATAAATACCGACGTGGCTAATCGGACGTTTGAAGAAAACTAGGTCGCCAGGACGTAATTGTGAACGAGGAACTTTTTTACCGTAACGAAATTGTGCACGAGAAGAATGGGGCAACGAAACACCTGCTGCTGCAAAGGCGCGCATTGTTAATCCCGAGCAATCCCAAGTGCGCATTCCCGCTGCGCCAAAAACATAACGATCGCCAATTTGCGCCAAGGCATATCGAATGGCGACACCGGCTCGACCGGAAGTGTTCTTAAGATTTTTTGCCGCAGCCCGGGATGATGCGATGTCATTTGCTTCAGCTCGACGTTGTGCAGCGAGTAGCGCCTTACGCTCTGATGCCTTGAGAGATTTTAGGAGTTTCTCTGCTTCAGCAAGTTTGGCATTTGCCGCGCGTGCTTGCGCCTCTAATCTCTGTTGCGTAGCTCGAACTAATTTCGCTTTGTCACTAACAAGTAGCGTTGTTTGCCGTAACTTCTGCGTTGCTGCTTCATAGCGGCGTAGTTCGATGGAACGACGACGCGTTAAAGAGTCGAGATCTCCCGCAGATGCTAAGTACGCGCGTGGATTACTTGAGAAAAGTAATTGTAAGGATTGACCCAATCCTGAACTTTTATATTGCTCAAGAGCTATCGACCCAAGCGACTTTCGAATTACCTCTAATTCGCTCCGCTGCTTTGCAGCCTTCTCTTGGACCCCCGCTAGCGTTTGGTTAAGTTGAGCCAGCCTGACTTTCGCCTCTTGAGCCCCTTCAGCTGCCGACGCCGCCTGGTTCTGTAAGTTGATAACTCGCGCCTGGACTTCGAGGAGGCGAGCGCTCGGACGAGGCGCAGCCTCACCTGGAGCGGCCACCACGAGTGAAAGCCCCAGGGCAGCGCTGAGCGCTGTCGCGGCGAGCGCCTTGCGCGAGCGAATTGAGCGATAACCGGGGGTGGCCATATGGAGAAGGCTAACCAGGCTTCTTGGGCGCGCTCAACTCCGAAAGCTCCAATTGCCTTCGATATCTGCTGAGAATCGCCTGAAGATGGGGCGCTGGCCTACTGTTTCCGCATGTCCACCTCCCCTGCTCTGCCAGAAGGCGGTTCGCAACTAGTTGCCTCGCTCGTGGTCGGCAGCAATGGCGCCACGAGTCTGCGCGGCGATAGTCGAGGGTTGCGCACTCCGGAGGACCGGACTCGATTTCTTGCACTTCGCGGGAGGCGAGAAATTTCCGCGATTTTGGTCGGAGGCGCAACGGCTGCAGTTGAGCCCTATCACTCCGCACCGCATCCGATCATTCGTTTCTCGCGCCAATTCTCTGGTGAAGTTTCCTCTCTCTCGATTTTTATCGAAACCTTAAAGCGCGAACACCCAGGAACAATTCTCTGTGAGGGTGGAGTGCAACTAATTCATCTTCTCTTGAAAGAGGAGCTCATAGATCTCGCATTCATCTCTCGGGTAGCGATACTCGGAGATGGTCACTTTTTAGACGAGGAATTACTCCAATCAAAAATGGCGCTTACCTCTTCAGAGACCATCAATCAAACAACCTTCGAAAAATACGAGCGCGCCTCCCGATAAGCGCAAATCTC
>DAIRSQ010000070.1:0-3523 GCA_036804325.1 Candidatus Nanopelagicaceae bacterium
GTTTGACGTAGTTGAGATCTTTCTCTTTTGCCAAAGCCTCTAATGGATTTGTTGCTGCGTGGTCGACAAGTGCTTCATGCTCTGGATGGCGGAATCCTGCGTTGTCATCGAGGGTGATTTTGCCATCGAGAGCGATGATTCGATTATCTTCGGTACGAACGAGTGGGTTTACCTCTACAAGCGTTGCATCTTCTGCGACAAAACATGCCCAGAGTTTGACGAGTACCGCAGCTACTTGGCTCTGCACATCTACAGGAAATTGCGCTTGCTTGGCAATCGATTCGGCGAGCGCTACATCAATCCCCTTCGCTGGATCAATATGAACTTTTGCAAGCTTCTCGGGAGTCTCATGGGCTACCTGTTCGATATCCATGCCACCAGCAACGGATGCCATAACAAGAAAGGATCGCGCTGCGCGATCGAGAAGAATTGCGAGGTAGTACTCCTCTTTAATGGGGGCAGCTTGAGCAATCATCACTTTATGAACAGTGTGGCCTTTGATATCCATGCCAAGGATTGCTTTTGCTTTCTCGAAGGCATCGTCGGGATCGGTTGCTAACTTCACGCCTCCTGCTTTGCCGCGGCCGCCAATTTTTACCTGGGCTTTTACAACAACTTTTCCACCCATGCCAGATGCTGCAGCTTTTGCCTCATCTGCAGTTGTCGCTACTTTGCCAGCAAGAACAGGAATGCCATGTGCTTCAAATAAATCGCGCGCTTGATACTCAAAAAGATCCACTACTCAATACCTCTCGAAAAAATCAGAATTAACTAATGACGCCATCCTAGCGATGGCTCACTGCCTTCTTGACCCATTCGGCAATCTCGGTTGTCGAGGCGCCGGAGGTGAAAATTTTGGCTACGCCTAACGCCTCTAACGCTTTGACATCATCATCAGGAATAACCCCGCCGCCAAAGAGAAGAATTTTCCGCTCACCAATAAGCTCCATGATTTTCTTAAAGAGCGTCAGGTGCGCTCCAGAGAGAATAGATAGACCAATCGCATCAGCATCTTCCTGGATTGCGGTGGTAACGATCTCCTCTGGTGATTGGTGGAGGCCGGTGTAAATCACTTCACAGCCAGCATCACGAAGGGTTCGGGCGACGACCTTTGCGCCGCGGTCGTGGCCATCAAGGCCCGCCTTCGCTACGACCACCCGAATTGGCTTACTTCCCATAGCGCTACCGTGCCACTGCCTAGGGGGTTGCGACAAATTAACTATTGATTCTCTAGCCTGGCTATCGCGCTGGCTTGGGTTCAGAGCTTCTCGACTGGGGCATATCGAAGGAGGAGCCTGCGCTCGCCGTAGCTCCCAAAATCGATTTTCGCCTCAGCTCGATCGCCTTCGCCGGTGAGAGCGAGAACTTTGCCGATGCCAAAGGTTTGGTGGGAGACGCGATCACCCACTTCGAGATCGAGGGCGATAACTCGCTTACCGGTAGAGCGAACGGGAGGCGCGCTACGCACAATTGGTTTGAGCGTTGCTTTACGTGTCTCCATTAACTCTTCCGGTATTTCACTGAAGAAACGAGAGGGCGCGTTATATGTTGGAGTGCCAAACATAAATCGCGTCGATGCGCGTGAGAGATATAACCGTTCCCGTGCGCGGGTGAGCCCAACGTACGCAAGGCGACGTTCCTCTTCGATTTCGTTGGGGTCACCGAGTGAGCGTGAATGAGGAAAGACACCTTCCTCTAAACCGGTGAGAAAGACAGTGGGGAATTCAAGTCCCTTTGCAGTGTGAAGTGTCATTAAGGTGACAACGCCGCCATGATCTTCGCCATCGGGAATTTGATCAGAGTCGGCAACGAGTGAGACTCGTTCAAGGAAACCCACGAGAGAAATTTCTTCGGGTTGATCATCGGCGCCAATTAGTGATTCATCCTCTTCATACTCTTGTGCAACAGCAACTAACTCTTCGATATTTTCGAGTCGACCTTCATCTTGTGGATCAGTGCTGTCGGAGAGTTCGGCGCCGAGCCCACTTTGTTCGATGACCGCTTCGGCAATGACCGATGGTTTAAAACCTGATTCGACCATGGTGCGCAACGTTGCCATCAAGTTTGCAAATTGATCGATTGCAGAAATTGCTCGAGCGGTGAGATCGCGTGCTTGATCTGCACGAAAGAGCGCATCCCATAATGGAATATCCATTTCATCGAGTGCAGCGATTGCTTTATCGCCGATGCCGCGCTTTGGGGTGTTGATGATTCGCCGGAGTGAGATTTCATCGTAGGGATTTGCTAATACACGCAGATATGCCAGTAAATCTCGGACTTCTTTTCGTTCGTAGAAGCGCACTCCCCCAACTACTTTGTAGGGGATGGCATTGCGCATAAAGACTTCTTCAAAAGGGCGAGATTGGTTATTAGTGCGATAGAAGATTGCGGTATCGCCAGGTTGGGAAATTCCATCACTCTGCAGAGAGCGGATTTCACTCATGACAAACTCTGCTTCATCGCGCTCATCATCAGCTTCGTAAGTGATGATGGCAGAACCTGCTCCAGAATCGGTCCAAAGGTTTTTTGCCTTGCGACTTGCATTGTTGGTGATAACTGCATTTGCGGCGGAGAGAATATTTTGGGTAGAGCGATAATTTTGTTCGAGCAAGATGGTGCGCGCGGAAGGGTAATCCTCTTCGAATTGGAGGATGTTTCGGATGGTTGCGCCACGGAAGGCATAGATTGATTGATCGGCATCACCCACGACGCAAAGCTCTGCCGGAGAAAAGCCATCGCTTTCCGTGCCAACCAATTCGCGGACAAGGACATATTGCGCATGGTTTGTATCCTGATACTCATCGACGAGTACATGGCGAAAACGAGAGCGATAGCGCGCCTTTACCTCAGGATGTCGTTGGAGTAATTCCACAGTTTTCATAATTAGATCATCGAAATCGAAAACATTTCCCTCGTGTAATTTCTTTTGGTAGATGGCGTAAGTTTCAGCAACCACTTCTTCGAAGTGATTTGTTGTTTGATTGGCATAATCAGCTGGGCCCATCAATTCATTTTTAGCGTTACTAATCATTGCGTGAATTTGACGAGGGGCATATCGCTTGGGATCGAGGTTGAGGTCTTTGCCGATTAGTGCAACTAACCGTTGCGAATCGCTCTGATCGTAAATTGTGAAATTTGGTTTGTAGCCGGCAGCGACTGCCTCTTGGCGAAGGATGCGCACACAGGCGGAGTGAAAGGTAGAGACCCAGATTGATTTTCCTCGTGGGCCAACAAGTGCTTGAACGCGCTCACGCATCTCGCCTGCGGCTTTATTGGTGAAGGTAATCGCGAGGATTTCATAAGGAGCGACCGCTCGCGCCGCTAAGAGATAGGCAATCCGGTTGGTAAGAACTCGGGTTTTTCCAGAGCCTGCGCCGGCGACGATAAGTAGGGGCGAGCCCGCGTGGAGCACAGCTTCGCGCTGTGCTGGGTTTAACCCATCAAGGAGTGGGTGATTAGCCCCGGTTTCGCTCATAATGTACGAGCCTAACCTGAACCACCGATAAACCGACTGATGCACCGA
>DAIRSQ010000071.1:0-3422 GCA_036804325.1 Candidatus Nanopelagicaceae bacterium
GAATGTTTATCAACCCGAAACCTCCCACTAACTCTTGTGAAGTAGAGCCAAACCATAGTTACCCCACCTGCAACACGTTAAAGCAGATTTTCTAACAGAGTGGGAGTTAATGAAATGAGCGAAGCGGTACTCAATTCAGGCGATACCGCCTGGATGTTGATGAGCTGTGCTCTGGTGCTTCTTATGACACCAGGCCTTGCTCTCTTCTATGGCGGAATGGTTCGAGCCAAAGGCGTCTTGAACATGATGATGATGTCGTTTATCTCTATGGGAATTGTTTCAGTCCTATGGGTTCTCTACGGATACTCGATGGCTTTTGGAAAAGATCTCGGCAATGGATTACTTGGTAATCCCTTCGAGATGTTCGGATTAACTGACCAGATTGCACCAGACTCATTCTTTGGTGGAATTCCCACATCGGTGTTTATTGCATTCCAAGCGATGTTTGCCATCATCACGGTGGCGCTCATCTCGGGTGCAATCGCAGATCGTACAAAGTTCGGCGGCTGGATTGCTTTTGTGATTATCTGGTCAACGGTCGTGTACTTCCCAGTTGCACACTGGGTCTTTGATTTCGATAGTGGTGAGAAAGATCCAGGTGGCTGGATTGCCAATCAACTCAAAGCAATCGACTTTGCAGGTGGAACGGCAGTTCATATCAACGCAGGTATCGCCGGACTTGCCGCAGCTCTCGTGATTGGAAAACGAGTTGGTTTTGGTCGTGAAGGTTTCAAGCCACATAACCTAACCCTCGTCATGATCGGCGCGGGCTTGCTCTGGTTTGGATGGTTCGGATTTAACGCAGGTTCAGCGGTAGCTTCCAATGCGACCGCCGGAGTTACCTTCCTCAACACCTTTGTGGCAACGGGTGCGGCAATGCTCGCATGGTTAATCGTGGAAAAGATTCGCGATGGTCGAGCAACAAGTCTTGGCGCTGCATCAGGAGTTGTTGCCGGTTTAGTTGCCATTACCCCTTCATGCTCTGCAGTAAATCCACTTGGCGCAATTGCGCTAGGTGCGATTGCTGGAGTGCTCTGTGCGCTCGCCGTCGGCCTAAAGTACAAGCTGGGTTACGACGATTCTCTTGATGTGGTTGGTGTACACCTCGTAGGTGGTCTCGCCGGTTCAATTCTCGTCGGCGTATTTGCTACCGCTGATGCACCAGCAGGGGTCAATGGATTGCTCTTTGGTGGTGGAGTAGATCAATTAAATCGCCAAGTAATTGCCAGCGTTGCAGTCTTGGCCTACTCATTTATTGTCACGTACATCATTGCAAAGATAATCGATAAAACTATTGGCTTCAGAATTACTCCTGAAGCAGAGACAAAGGGTATCGACTTATCTGAACATGCCGAATCAGCGTATGAACTAGGTGGAACTCGTGGAGGTGCGTTCTAATGGCAACAATGAATCTGATCACTGCAATTATCAAGCCACAAAAACTTGATGATGTGAAAGATGCGCTTAGCGCTAAAGGTATACATGGCATGACTGTCTCTGAGGCGAGCGGGTTTGGCCGTCAAGGTGGCCATACTGAGGTGTATCGCGGTGCCGAGGTAACTGTTCGCTTTGTGCCAAAGGTACGGGTGGAGATTCTCGTTGCCGCAGCCGAAGCTGCCGGTGCAATTGATGCAATTGTGAAGGCTGCTGGTACTGGTTCGATTGGTGATGGAAAAGTTTGGTCCATTCCAGTTGAAGAGGTAGTGCGAGTGCGAACCGGAGAGCGGGGCATTCCTGCGCTCTAATTTGAGCAGTAGCAGGTAGATATCTGGTAGTTCGAGGCGGTAGGTAGGCTAGGGGAGTGTTTGATGCGCTCACCTCGCGAATGTCGCGAACTCTTGCCGGACTTCGAAGTCGCGGGCGGATCAATCCCGTTGATCTTGAATCAACGTTAGGGGAGATCCGCACCGCGCTATTGGAGGCAGATGTCGCGCTCATTGTTGTTGAACAATTAATAACTGAAGTACGAAGACGTGGTCTTGAAGCTATTTCACTCAAGCAATCTGGAATCAATCCAGCGCAACAAGTTATCACCATCATTCATGAAGAGATCCTCAAAGTTCTCGGTACTAATTCTCGCTCTCTTGCTGAAGCAAAACGGCCACCTTCAAAAATTATGCTTGCCGGTTTGCAAGGCTCAGGCAAAACCACCCTTGCGGGAAAACTCGCTCTTTGGCTAAAGGAGCAGGGGAATACCCCGCTCTTAGTTGCATGTGATCTTGCTCGGCCAAATGCAGTCCAACAACTTCAAATACTTGGTGAACAAATTGGCGTTCCAGTATTCGCACCTGAACCTGGTAATGGTCAAGGAGACCCAATCCACGTTGCATCTGATGGATTAGCGTTCGCTCAGAAGCGGTTACATAACTTTGTAATTTTTGATACTGCTGGTCGATTAGGCGTTGATGTTGAATTAATGAAAGAAGCTCGCGCAATCAAGAATGCAATCGAGCCGGACGACACCCTTTTTGTTATGGATGCGATGACCGGTCAAGATGCAGTAAACACCGCGAATGCATTTAATACCGGAGTCGGCATTGATGGCGTAGTGCTCACCAAAGTAGATAGCGATGCTCGTGCTGGCGCCGCCCTTTCGGTCACATCGGTAATTGGAAAACCAATTCTCTTCTTGTCGACAGGAGAGAAGCCAAAAGATTTTGAACCTTTCTATCCTGATCGAATAGCGCAACGAATCCTCGGTATGGGCGATGTCGCAACTCTTGCCGAACAAGCCAAGAAAGCGCTTGATGAAAAGAGTGCAGCTCGACTCGAAGAGAAATTTGTTAGTGGAGAAGATTTCACTTTTGAAGATTTCTTAGAGCAATTACAAGCGATGAAAAAAATGGGCTCCATGTCAAAGTTGTTAGGTATGTTGCCGGGAATGCCTGGAGCACAGGGCGCTGCCATGAAGAAACAGATTGAATCAATTGATGACAGCGAAACCGATCGCGCTGCTGCAATTATTCAATCGATGACGCCACAAGAGCGAGTGAATCCCAAAATAATTAATGGCTCCAGACGGCTTCGCATTGCAAAGGGAAGTGGCCATGAAGTATCCACGGTCAACCGATTACTCGATCGGTTTACCGCTGCACAGAAGGCGATGAAACAGCTCCGCCAATCGGGCGCCGCCGGAGGTGGGGTACCTGGAATGGGCTTACCCCCAGGGCTCGCCCCACAGGGAATGGCAAAGGGTATGGGCCGACCTGAGCAGCGACCTGCGAAGAAATCTCGCTCGGGTAACCCAGCTAAGCGCGCCCAAGAGGAGCGAGGTTAGCTCGACGGCTGAGCCTTTAACGCCCGTTTTGGCGGTTCGGGGCGTGGCTGGCAAGATAAGCACCCTTGGGAACGGGCCCTCTCTCCCGTCCTCATAAACCTCGAGGCAGTTGCCCGCTTCCTCATAACGTAAAAGAACTTGGAGA
>DAIRSQ010000072.1:0-3368 GCA_036804325.1 Candidatus Nanopelagicaceae bacterium
ATAGTTCAGGCGATTCTCAGGTTTTTGCTGGCGATTTGGGGTTGTTGGAGTTGAGGGCGCGCGCTGCCCCTGGTTAGCCTTCTCTTTATGGCTATCCGCCCCCGCCTTCGCCGCAGCGCGCTCATCGCCTCAACCGTGAGCGCTTCGCTAGCGATCTCTCTTCTCGGGGTAACCTCGAGCGCAGATGCCGCTCCACGGCCAAGCGCCCGGCTTCTTGAGGTGCAAGCGCGGGTAATCGACTTACAGAACCAGGCGGCATCAGCGGCTGAAGGGGCTCAAGAGGCAAAGGTTCGGTTGGCCCAACTCAACCAGACGCTCGCCGGCGTGCAGGAGAAAGCTGCCAAGCAACGAACAGAGTTGGAAGATATTCGCAAGTCGCTCGGGTCGATTGCTTTGGAGCAATATAAAAGTTCTGGCCTTGGCCAATCGCTCCAATTACTTTTTTCCAGTAACCCCCGCGCATACCTTGCCGCCGCAGGCGATCTTGACTCTCTTACCCGTCGCCGATCTGTCGAGCTCCGTCGATATGAATCGGCAACGCAGAAGTTGCGACAAACAACTTTGCTGGTGAGCGATAAAGCAAAGTTAGTTCGCGCAACGCAGAAGAAACTGGAAGCACAAGCGCGAGCAGCAAATGCAAAACTTGCCGAGGCTGAAAAGATTTTGAAATCGCTCAAAGCGTCAGAACGAAAAGCACTGCTAGCTGCGCAACGACGTGCCGAAGCGAACGATTTAAGAAGCTCGCGAGCTACAGCAAAGACTTTAAAAAATACCTCAGGCAGAGCAGGTGTGGCGCTCAAGTATGCCTTTGCCCAAATTGGCGACCGCTACGTCTTTGGCGCTGCCGGTATGCAGACCTGGGATTGTTCTGGACTCACAATGCGCGCCTTTGCAGCAGCAGGAGTATCGCTGCCACACTCCTCACGCGCACAATTCCGCTACGGTAAAAAAATTCCACGATCACAATTGCGACCAGGGGATTTAGTATTTTTCAAAAGGCCAATTAGCCACGTGGGAATTTATGTAGGTAATGGCAAAATGGTCCATGCGCCTCGGCCTGGCTATCGAGTAAAGATTGCTCCAATCAATCAAATGCCATATGTCGGGGCAGTGCGTCTATAGCGTGGAGAAAGTTCTATTCATCACCAATGATTTCCCACCACAAAGCGGTGGCATCGAAACTTTTATCGCAGGGTTAATTGCGCAATTGCCGAAAGATTCAGTGGTTGTGCACACCTCTCGCCAAGACAATCTGGATGGGCAAGAGGAGTACGATCAAAAAATTTTCGACAACCACGGGGTAGTTGTTGTTCGCGATAGGCAAAAAATCCTGTTGCCGACCAGAAATCTGCGCAAACGAGTTGCCGGAACAATCCATGCCCATTCGATAAAAACTGTCGTCTTTGGAGCCAGCGTTCCATTGGGCTTACTCGCACCATCATTACGAAAACTTGGCGTGCAGCGGATGGTCGCCATCACGCATGGCCATGAGGTGTGGTGGTCTAAGGTTCCAATTTTCTCAAACGCGCTACGAAAAGTGGCTAAGCATGTCGATTACATGACCCATCTGGGAGAATTCACTAAGGGGCAGATTGCTAAAGCTTTAAACCCTTCAGATATTAGAAAGTTGATTTCACTTCCACCTGGCGTAGATATCCACCACTTTACTCCAGGGGTAAAGCCAAAATATTTGATGGACCGATATGGCTTAGCGCAAAAGAAAGTAATTCTTTGTCTGGGGCGAATTGTCCAGCGAAAAGGTCAAGATGTATTGATTGATGCAATGGTTACCCTGCAGGAAACTAATCCGGAAGCAGTTTTGCTCATCGTTGGAACTGGCAACTACGAGCAAAGACTTCATAGAAAAGCGTTGAAATTAAAATTAGAAAATTCAGTAAAATTCCTCGGTCGGATTCCTTATCACGAATTACCTGACCATCTTCGACTAGCCGATATCTTCGCTTCACCTACCCGAGATCGTTTCGGGGGCTTAGAAGTAGAGGGGCTCGGCATCGTTTATTTGGAGGCAAGTGCCGCGGGCGTAGCTGTCTTGGCTGGTAGCTCAGGTGGCGCACCTGATGCTGTCCAACAGGGGATTACCGGATTTATCGTCAATGGTCGTGACCGAGGTGAAATCACTCGCTCCTTGCGAGAGATGCTCGATAACAGTGCGCGCACAGCTCACATGGGAGAGCAAGGCAGAGAGTGGATGGAACGAGAGTGGAGCTGGGAAATTATTGGCGCTCGTTTTCGATCACTTCTTGATCTGGACTAATCCCAAAGCAAGAGCACGCGTAACGGCAGTTGTTCGATTATCGCACTCTAACTTCCGGTAAATCGACGCTAAATGTGTTTTAACTGTAGGCAGAGTGATGAATAGGTGTTTGCCGATAGCCTGCAAATCATCCCCAGTTATCAATCGTTCGAGTATTTCTAACTCGCGCGGGGTGAGCTTTGGTTTCTCGCGCTCTTGCTTGATGGCATCACCAAGACCTTCTGCTGTAAAACTTTTGGGCGCCTTCAAGGCCAGTTCGATGGCTTTTATCAGTTGGGTTATTGGCGCAGATTTATGAATTAGTGCATTTGCGCCTGATTCAGCAGCGGCAACCAGAAAATTCGAATTACTTTCAATAGTTAAGATGACGATTGCTAAAGTTGGTTTTATTCCACGGGCCCAACGGATTAATTCAAAACTTAACCCATCGGGTAGGTGCAGATCGGTAATTAAAATATCTGGATTAATTTTGGCTAGTTGACCACGTCCTTCGTTACAACTACCTGCTTCGAAAATCTGGCGAAAGCCATTTGCTTCAAGGGCTCGCATTAATCCTTGGCGAACTATTGGATGATCTTCAATGATTAAGAGTTTAAGGTCGCGCTCTGGCTCGTTCGTAGTCATGGTCGAATTTGTATCTGCGTGATATTTGCTGATTCGCTTCGAGAATAACTCAACATCCCACCGACCGAATCAAGTCGCTCACTGGCGCCCAGCGCGCCAAAATGATGAGTACTGTGATCAATATTTTTAGTTAGATCAAATTCGCAACCATCGTCAGTAATGGAAAGTTCATAGAGACCATCGTGGAAACTTGCAGAAATAATTACCGTGGATGCCTTGGAATGTAAAAGAATATTGGTGAGGATTTCTCGCACTGCCCTAAAGATTTCAATGGTTCTTGCGTTGCTAATTGCTGACCCATCAAAAACATTTACCTGGTTCAATTCAATGCTAATTCCGGCTGTGGCAGTTGTTGTCGTGGAGATTTCTGTGAGGAAATCGTGGAGTAACTCTGCCAGGTTTCGTTGATTGTTACGGAGAAGAGCTATCTCATCGCGCAAGATTGTGCTCAGAAACGAAAGTCTAGTTC
>DAIRSQ010000073.1:0-3286 GCA_036804325.1 Candidatus Nanopelagicaceae bacterium
GGTTGGCGCGTGGGTTGGATGATTGGCCCAAAGGATGTCATCAAAGCGGCGACGAATCTCCAATCACATTTAACTAGTAACGTGTCTAACGTTTCACAACGTGCAGCAATTGCCGCGCTCACTGGTGATCTCACTGCAGTTGATGAGATGAAGGTTGCCTTCGATCGTCGAAGAAAACTCATTGTGAAGATGCTCAATGAAATTGATGGCTTCGAATGTCCTATGCCTCAAGGCGCGTTCTACGTATACCCAGCAGTGCATAAAGTGCTAGGGCGAGAGATTCGCGGTAAGAAGCCTATGACTAGCTCGGAGCTTGCAACTCTGATTCTTGATGAAGTCGAGGTCGCAGCTGTTCCAGGCGAAGCTTTCGGACCATCGGGATATTTGCGGTTCTCCTATGCACTGAGCGATGAAGATATCGTCGAAGGAATTTCGCGAATTCAAAAACTTATTAACGGCTAGTTAAAGCGCAAGCCCAATGAGCTGAACTTCTGGAACTAGCGTTATTCCAAAGCGGTTATGTACTGCACGTCGACACCTGCGTGCCAACTCAACAACGTCGCTACTCGTTGCAGAATCAAAATTGGTGATTGCCAATACATGCTTCGTTGAAATTCCAGCGCCCCCTAACCGTTCTCCCTTGGATATGCCTGAATTTTCTAGGAGCCATGCTGCAGATAACTTTATTGAGCCATCTGAGTTTGGCCATTGTGGTGCCTCGCTTGGCAAGGTGGCGGCAATTTCCGGTGTCACCGAGGGATTAATGAAGAATGATCCTGCCGACCAGGAATCTCGATCAGTTGTTAATAACACCATGCCCTTACGTTTTCGAATGGCAAGAGTGCATTCGCGCACTTTAGTTACTGCTGCTCGTTCTCCAGGAGAAATTCCTAACTCCCGCGCCAATTCAGGGTAAGTAATGGGGATAGAAAGTTCACCTCTCTTTAATTGGACAGTTACCTCAAGAATCGCATAGCGATTGCGTTCCTCTTTAAATAGCGAAGTTCTATATCCAAAGCCACATTGGTTTGCTGTGAAGGTTCGTTGCTCCTTGTTCTTCCTATCCCAGGTGCGCACGCGGGCAACGACCGAAGAAAATTCTTGACCATACGCGCCAATATTTTGAATCGGAGCTGCTCCTACTTTGCCCGGAATTCCACTAAGAGTTTCAAGTCCAGAAAATCCTGCTGCAACAGTTTGGGATACAAAATCATCCCACTCCACCCCTGCGGCAACGGTAATCATTCCTCCAGAACAGGCGTCGTAATCGAGTTCGCTTCCTTTAGTTTCAATTACTAGTACTGCCCCATTAAATGGATTATCACTTGCCAAAATATTTGAACCGCCACCTACTATTTGCGTATCGGGTTCGCGAGTAAGAGTTTCAATAATCAATTCTTCAGAAGTACCACAAACGACGTTCGCGATTTCGCCACCAACCCTAAAGGTCGTCAACTCGGCGAATTTCATAACATTAGATTACCTTCGCGGGGCGAGAATACCTAGATTTCCTCGGAATCGCTTGAGCAAGCGTTGATAATTTTCTTTCGAATTCTTCTCTCGATAGCTGCTATCTACATCGTGATAACCATGATGCCGCTCTTGAATCAAGGGCAGATCAACTTGCATTAACTTGCCTCCCGATTCCCGAAGAGCTAGAGAGAGTTCTAAATCAGCATTTCGGTAATACTTTGCGCTGGGGTTTGCGCCAACAGAGAGTGCGAATTCACGATGTAAAACCATGAAATAGCCAAAGAGCACATCGACTTCACCTGGCCCCTTGTCCACTACAGAGCGCCACTCGTCTTCAAGATTGATTAGCCCTCCACGCCAACCAACGCCAACAAAACCAGCATCTAATTGTGAGATCACTTCGCCGAATGGGTTCGCCTGAAATCTCGTTGAGGGGTCCATCAAAAGAATATGCGAAGTTTTTACTTCGCTAAAAATCAAATTGACCGCATTTGACCATCCCAATTTTTGTTTCACATAATGAGTAGCAACTCGAGTAGGCAAATTTTCTAGAATAGAAAAATCTTGCTTTCCATTTATTAGTAGAAAAATCGGGACTCCGGAGTGTTCCAAAATAGATTGGATGCATAAGAGTGCATCTTCCGCAAAACCTTCAACAATTACCGTAGCGGTAATGTCACTTTCGGAAATCACAATTTAGCTCGAACTTTTGTCTGGGTTAATACCTTGTTGCCCTCACACATTGCCGCGATTTCAATAGTCAGATCTTCATCAGTGAGCGCAATAACTTTCCCCGTGAAGGAGAGAGCAACATCGGTATTTGCTGGAACAATAACTGGTTTAGCAAAGCGCGTATTGAATTCTACGATAAATCGCTCGCTGCCAATCCACGATCTAACGGCTTCACCGGCGAGCGCCATGGTGAACATCCCATGCGCAATAACATTTGGTAATCCGACTGATTTTGCAAATTCTTCGCTCTGGTGAATTGGATTTTGATCACCACTAGCGTAGGCGTACCTCTTGAGGCTCTCCCGATTTATGTAAAAAATTCTTTCGGCAAATTCCATGCCGATCTGCCAATTCATTCTTGCTCTCCTCTAAAAACTAGAGTTGACCAAGTAGCAGATACCAACTCTTCATTTTTAACATCAAAGAAATCAGTTCTTATCGAAATAAACTCATTACCTGCAAGGCTCTTGTAGCTCTCTATTTCACTCGCATACTTAAGTTGGTCTCCGGGGTAAACGCTTCGATGGTGCAAGAAGCGCTGTTCGCCATGGACAACTCGTGACCAATCAAAACCCAATGTTGGTAAAAATTCTTCAGCCGCAGATACTGAAAATGAGATGAGAAAAGTTGGTGGCGTGAATTGAATATCAGCGCCAATAGCTTTGGCGAAAGTTGTAATGGATTCTTCAGTTACTTCACGAACTGCATCAGAAGAAAATCGGCGCCCGACCAATTCGGGGCCGTGCACTGCCATGGGTTAACGGCTCTCCCGATGGAGCGTGCTTGCCTTACAACGTGGGCAGAACTTCTTCATTTCAAGACGATCTGGATCGTTACGACGATTCTTCTTGGTGATGTAGTTGCGTTCTTTGCAATCTACGCAGGCCATAGTGATTTTTGGGCGAATATCCGCGCTCTTGCTGGCCATCGTCGTACTCCCTTATTAATGTCTATTCAGGTCCACACTTCTCAACAACGTCGGGAAGGTTACCGGTTAGGCCACCTCTTATGGAAATTAAGGTGTCAAAACTGGTAGCGGAGGCCGGATTTGAACCGGCGACACAGCGATTATGAGCCGCTT
>DAIRSQ010000074.1:0-3165 GCA_036804325.1 Candidatus Nanopelagicaceae bacterium
AGGGTTTCTTGCGCTCCATAATGATGAGGAATTTTTACCAACATCTGCTTTTGACTTATGGCGTAACAAGTCACTTGAAGAGCGTTGGGTTGAAATCGTGACCCAATGGTTAAACACGTCACGCGTAGCTGGCTTAGTAGGTAAAGGTGAACGAGGGTATATCGCACCGCTTGGTCCCGAAATAGATCGAAGCGCAATTTCACATATTAAGAAGTTAACGCTTCAGCTCTATGGAGAGATTGCACCTGCTGCCGTTGATGTTTCGGCGCTTGCAGAACGTGTGAAATGGGAGCGGCCGCGCAGAACTTTTGGCAATCACCACGATTACGTCTTTTGGATTGCGCAAGAGGCGCAATGGCTCGGTTTTACCGGCAGAAATGCCCTCACCTCATTTGGAGAGAAATTATTAAATGGCAGCGAAGAGATCGGTATGAAGAAATTACTGCCAAAAGAGATTGATTACATCTTGATTCAGGGAGATAACACCGCAATTGCACCAGGGCCGCTTCAGCTAGAGCTAGCGCGTGAGATGTCGCTGATTGCAAATATTGAGAGTAAAGGTGGCGCGACTGTCTATCGGCTGACCGATCATTCAATTCGTCGAGCTCTTGATAATGGACGAAGTAGCGATGAAATAAAGAAATTTCTTGCGAAGATTTCAAAAACTCCACTTCCGCAGCCACTTGAATACATGATTGCTGATGTAGGTAAGCGCTATGGCAAACTTCGAGTGGGTATTAGTTCTAGCTCATACATTCGATGCGAAGATGAGTCGCTGGTTGCTCAGATTCTTGCTGATAAAAAGCTTGCACATCTACAGTTTCGCCAATTAAGTAAGAATGTATTGATGACTGAAGGCGATACCCACGAAGCAATAGATGCGCTCGTGGAATCGGGATATTTTCCCGCATTAGAGGATCGCGATGGATCCCTAGTTGCTAGAAAACAAGATCGAGCTCGAGCAAAAACTAAGGCGCGTTTACCGCGAATCTCCGTTGATTACGCCACACCTTCTGATGAATTAATTGGCGCAGCGCTACGAGCACTTCGCGCCGGAGATAAAGCGGCGAGCCATCGCAGGAGCGCCCCAATTGCAACGGGAACGCCAAGCGAAACGATGAGCACCCTCACCTTGGCAATTAAGTCCAAAGCAACGGTCTCTATTGGCTATGCCGATACCGATGGTGGTCTCAGCGAACGAGTGATAGAGCCGATCCATTTACTTGGTGGGGTCTTGATGGCCTACGACCACGGCAGCGATGAGGTACTCCGCTTCGCGGTGAGCCGTATCTCAGGCGTAGCGATAGTCGAATAGGGCAGACTTAACCCCATGGCGCAATCTACAAATTACTTGGCAGATATTGAACGCCTTGTTCGAATTGAATCTCCGAGTGATGATCGAAGCGCGCTTGATGAAGTACTTCGTGAAGCGAACAAGATTTGCAGCGAAGTCTTGGGTAGCGCTGGTGAAATTTCCGAGGTAAATGGTCTACCAATTCTCTGGTGGGGTCCAAAGAACGCTGAAATTCTCTTACTCATACATCTAGACACAGTCTGGCCTAAAGGATCCTTTCTGCCCTTATGGAAAGTTGAAGGCGACCGAATTACTGCGCCGGGTGCATTTGATATGAAAGCTGGCTTTGTTCAAGCGGTTTATGCTTTGCAAGGAATTTCAGGTTCGGTAGCGATGCTCTGCACCACAGATGAAGAGGTTGGCTCTAAAGCATCGCGCGCTCTCATCGAGGAGTCAGCTAAAAGCGCCCGCGCCGTTTTAGTTTTGGAAGCGTCGATAAATGGTGCGGTAAAAATTGGACGTAAAGGCACTGCAGATTTTGTCATTGAAGTCCATGGTCGCGCTGCACATGCAGGGCTTGAACCAGAAAAAGGAATTAATGCCACAACTGAAATTGCCCACATCATCGTACAAATTGAAAAACTTGCTAATGCCGAACATCAGACGACCGCAGTGCCCACAGTGCTTAATTCTGGAACTACAACAAATACCGTTCCAGCGCTAGCTCGCCTTGTCGTAGATTGTCGCTCATTTGCTATGAGTGAATTAGAGCGAATTGAAAAAGCGCTCCATCAATTAAAGCCACAACACCCAGACGCTCGAATCGAAATTTCTGGTGGGATTAATCGCCCGCCACTTCAACTTGATGCAACCAAGTCGCTCTTTGAGCGCGCGAAGAAGGTTTATCTCGCGCTCGGCCGCGGTGAATTAATGGGCGTGGCAGTAGGTGGCGCCAGCGATGGGAATTTTGCAGCGGCAACCGGCGTTCCTACTCTTGATGGCTTGGGAGCAATTGGGGGCAATGCACATGCTGAAGGTGAATGGATTAGCGCTAAAGGCATTGCTTCTCAGATTGAGTTCCTCCACGCATTTATCAAAGATTTAGTGGCTAACCCCAATGGCTGATGGTCCACTCATTGTCCAAAGCGACAAAACCCTTCTCCTTGAAATTGATCATGGCGCCGCCGATGAATGTCGACGCGCGATCGCTGCTTTTGCCGAGCTAGAGCGTTCTCCTGAACATATTCATACCTATCGCCTCACCTCACTTGGTTTATGGAATGCCAGAGCAGCAGGGCTTGATGCCGAGAGCGTTATTGATGTTCTCCTTCGCTACTCCCGCTACGCCGTGCCGCATGCAATTCTTATTGATATTGCCGAAACGATGGCGCGTTATGGACGACTTCGCTTAGAGACGCATCCAGTTCATGGATTAATACTTAGCACAACCGATTCTGCTGTTCTTGAAGAGGTAATTCGCGCGAAAAAAGTACAACCGATGCTTGGCAAACGGATTGATAGTGAAACTATCCAAATATTTCCGAGTGAACGAGGTCGATTAAAACAATCCCTACTAAAACTTGGTTGGCCTGCTGAAGATATGGCTGGGTATGTTGATGGCCAAGCTCATCCCATTGAGTTATTTGAAAAGGATTGGAAATTACGTCCATATCAAAGACTTGCGGCGGAAGGTTTCTGGCATGGCGGTAGCGGAGTTGTTGTACTCCCCTGCGGTGCCGGCAAAACTCTCGTGGGCGCAGCGGCGATGTCACTCGCGCAAGCGACAACGCTCATCTTGGTTACCAATACCGTTGCCGCTCGTCAGTGGCGAAATGAATTACTCAAGCGCACTTCATTAACTGAAGATCAGA
>DAIRSQ010000075.1:0-3162 GCA_036804325.1 Candidatus Nanopelagicaceae bacterium
TTAGTAGTTGATAAAGCGCCCCTTAATGAAGAGTGTGTAACGTCATCTAATCCAACTGTTGATTGTAAGAGCAGTAACTTGGCGTTGCCAAAGAATTGGGCAACTTCCAACTATAAGGACAGCTCCTGGCAAAATGCTTCGCTCTTTACAAAAGAGGAAGTAGGTGTAAAAGAGGGATATTTTGATATTTCTTGGAGCTCAAAAACTAAACTCATTTGGTCATCAGATCTTCGACTTGATAATACGATTTTGGTGCGGAAACAGATAAGTGCTCCATCAACTTCCAGCGCTAAATCTGGCGGGGTTGTCTCGGCCACTTCTTCAAATAGTTCTATGAAGAATGACGAGTCATTTACTCTGACGAGTAGCGATTTTGTTGATGGTGGCGCGCTACCCAAAGAGTTCACCTGTGATGGTGCAGGTATTTCACCGCCACTTAGCTGGAGCAACGCTCCCGCCCAAACTAAGAGCTTTGCCATAGTGATGGATTCAATTCCTGGCCCACCGCGGCCTGGTGAGGTAGATAGCGGCAAACACTTCTATTTCACCCTCTTCAACATTCCCAAGGATGCCAAGTCGATTGGAAAAGCGGTTCCAGGAGTGGGCACCTTTGGCCAGAATTTTTTAGCTAGGAGCCTTGGCTATACGCCGCCCTGTTCACAAGGTCCGGGCGCGAAAAAGTACACCATCACCATTTATGCCTTATCTACTCCTCTCGATCTCAATGCAAGTGAGGTAACTCTCCAAACCCTCGAAAGTGCAATGGCAAATAAAATTCTCGCCCAAACGGGGATATCTGTTACCTACACTCGCTAGCATCTGAGCGTGAAAAGGTGGCTCGCCGAAGCGCTCGGTACTGGGTTGATTACCGTGACGGTGGTTGGTTCAGCTTTCATGGCGGCGAATCTGACGAATGACAAGGCCCTGCAGCTACTTATCAATGCCCTGACTACCGCGATGGTTTTATTGGTAGCCATTTTCTTGCTAACACCGGTGAGCGGTGCGCATTTCAACCCCGTTGTCACCATCGTCTTTCTAGTAACTAAAAAAATTAAGGGTAATGAAGCAGTTAGTTATATTGCCGCACAAGTACTTGGTGGTGCGCTGGGCACGATCCTTGCAAACCTTATGTTTACCAGTAAAGCAGTTGTGCTATCAGAAATAAATCGCGCGAGTGCAAATAATTATCTTGGTGAATTAGTTGCCACCACAATTCTAATTTTGATTATCTTATTAAGTATTGAGCAAGGGCGCGGGAGCGCAATCCCATACTTAGTTCCTGCTTGGATCGGTTCAGCATATTTTTCGACGGTCTCAACGAGTTTTGCAAATCCCGCGGTAACCCTCGCACGATTCCTATCGGCAAATGGCACGGGAATTAACCTCTCGTCTGCATTGGCTTTCATCGCCGTTCAATTAATTGGTGGATTCTTTGCTTTAGCTTTGACAAGAGTCTTAGCGAATAAGTAACTCGGAAGTGAGCGTGCATTATGAGTGGTAAGCCTTCAGTGCTTTTTGTCTGCGTACATAACGCGGGGCGTTCTCAGATGGCGGCTGGCTTCCTCGAACATTTTGCTGCTGGAGGAATTGAAGTTCTTTCAGCTGGGTCAGCGCCTAAAGAGACGCTCAACCCAATTGCAGTAGCGGCGATGGCAGAGGTTGGTATCGATATCGCCAATAACAAGCCAAAAATTCTTACGGTTGATGCGGTGCAGGCATCAGATGTAGTGATCACGATGGGATGTGGCGATACCTGTCCATACTTTCCGGGAAAGCGCTATGAAGATTGGGTTCTCGATGATCCTGCAGGGCAGAGTATCGAGAAGGTTCGCGAAATCAGAGATGAGATTAAATCGCGGGTAGCAAATTTAGTTAGCGAACTACTCGCGAAATAAGATCTTTTTGAAGTGCAGCAAAACGCTCGCCCATGAGGCGATAGCCTGCTGAATTTGGATGAAGTAAATCAGGCATCATTCCAATATCGCCTTCACTAAAGAGATCTAAGCCGCTCATGAAGTAAAGATTTGCATCCTCACGCTCGGAAATAATTTTTTCAAGGAGTGAGCGGACCTTTGGCAGATTGAGGGCGCCGGCTGCAAGCGCTGCTGGCCGCTCCATCGATGTTAGCCCTGCATCGCCAATCAAGGTGGGGCCAGGGTTTGATTCGTGGAATGGGCAGATGATGGGCGAGATGACAAGTATCGGAGTTGATGGCTGCTTTTCGCGGATGGTGTCGAGGAAATTATGAATTGCTGGAATAAAGGTTCGCTCTCTCATGCTGTCGCCGTTGACAACGTTAATTCCTAATTTAAGTGAAATGAAATCTGCTGGAGTTGCCGCAATTGTTCGAGCGACAAAGCCATCAATATGACATTCTCCTGCAAGGCCTAAGTTACGAATATCTAGACCTAGTAAGCGGCTTGCATGAACAGACCAAACATCAAGTGGTCGTTCGGTTTCTGCGCATTGGCTAATGGAGCTTCCGTAATGGACCCACTTTTTCTTACTTGATGGATTCGGCGGGAGAATTTCACTATCTGCTGCAATGGAACGTAACTCAACAAGCGCGCCAGCAGGGAGCCAGATTTCGACATCCTTCATGCCATCACCCAAGTTAGTAAAGTGAATATCTTCACCTTCACCGCGAATAAATTCTTCGCTGGTTACCAGCGGTCCTTCCATAGTGAGGCGGATCTGTCCACCTTTTATCGCAGCAATCGTCTCTTTTTCGCCACCATTAACCACCAAATCAAAACGGGCAGTGGCAGGTTCTTCGACAACGCGCGCGATGGTGTGTGGCATAACGTGAACTTCCAGCGCAATCTGCGTTGCGGCAGTGCGAAATGCAAGGCGAACGCCAGAGGGGTAGCGAACCCAACGATGCAAACCACTCACGCCATACTGCTTTTTCGTCCATAGAGGCAGGCGAGAGATGCTTACCCAGCCGCCTTCACCAACTTGGTGATCGTAGGGACCGATTATTTCAGCGGCAGATTCAAGGATTGGGGTGCGAATTAATTTTGTCATTAGTGGGCAAACTCCTCACGGGAAGATGGAACTTCACCTTTAGTGCGTGCGTTGATTCCAAAACGTTCTTTATTCTCCAGGAAGTATCTACGCGCTTCATTGCGCCCACTTAGCTGAAGCTTGTCGAAGATGCGG
>DAIRSQ010000076.1:0-3144 GCA_036804325.1 Candidatus Nanopelagicaceae bacterium
TGCGAATGATTGGGATTACCGTTTTCGCTCTCGCAGGAAATATGTGGCAAAACTCAAAACAAGAAGATTCATCACGCGTCATTAACGTTGCGCGGGTTATGTGCATTAGCGCTGCGCTACTTGGCATCCTGACTTTAATCGTTCCAGTCTCACTCACCTGGTTCGCTTACCTTTATGCCGCTGTTGGATTTGGCTTTTCGCTCTCCTATTTAATAAATCTGATTAGCGCTTCGCGAAATTAAACGCACAGGTAGCGCGGCCGAGTAAAAAATTATGGATAAAAAAGTTCGAGCGTTGTATGACAAAGCTCCATCCGAACATAAGAAAACGATGCTCGCGCTGCGGAAAAGTATTTTGGAAATCGTTCCAAAAGCTGAAGAAGTAATCAGCTACGGCATGCCGGCATTTCGAGTAGAGGGAAATATCGTCGCCGGAATCATGGCGGCAAAGAATCATGTGGGGTTCTATCCCTTTAGCGGTTCGGTCCTTCACCTATTTCCTAAAGAATTGGCTCCATACAAAACAACTAAAAGCGCCGTTCATGTACCGATTGGAAAACCGCTTTCACAAGCGCTACTTAAAAAACTGATCAGAGCTCGAATCTCGCAATGCCCTTAAAAAGGTAGTAACTCCAGGCGTTAATTTTCGACCTGAGAGAATGCACGACCTTTGGTAAGTTCGCACTCTGATTTAACGACCGTTTTCACGGTTAGCCGGTTGTCCAACATATATCCAACATATATCCAACATATATCCAACATATATAGAGCATAAGAAGGAGTGCCATGAGCACCAGTCAAGAGAGAGGTAAGTGCCCCGTACCCCACGGTTCCCTCACATCAGTTGGAGCGGCACAAGAGAAGTGGTGGCCCAACACGCTCAACCTCGAGATTTTGCATCAACATGACGCTAAGACCAATCCACTTGGTCAGAAATTTAATTATCGCGAAGAGTTGAAGTCGCTAGATGTGGCCGCGCTAAAGAGAGATCTCCACGCGCTGATGACCGACAACCAAGCTTGGTGGCCTGCTGATTGGGGCCATTACGGCGGCCTCTTCATTCGGATGGCATGGCACTCCGCTGGCACATATCGCACCGCTGATGGTCGCGGTGGCGCCGGAAGTGGCACGCTGCGTTTTGCTCCACTTAATTCGTGGCCTGATAACACCAATCTCGATAAAGCACGTCGCTTGCTCTGGCCGATTAAGAAAAAGTATGGAAATAAAATTAGTTGGGCAGATCTCATGATTCTTGCTGGCAACGTTGCATACGAATCAATGGGACTTAAGACTTTTGGTTTTAGCTTTGGTCGTGAAGATGTATGGGCGCCTGAGATTGATACCTATTGGGGATCTGAGAAAGAGTGGCTCGCTCCAAGTGATCATCGATATGGAGATATCAATGATGCAAGCACGATGGAGAATCCGCTTGCTGCTGTGCAGATGGGTTTGATTTATGTAAATCCTGAAGGCGTCAATGGCGTTTCTGATCCACTTCGTACCGCTGCACATGTGCGCGAGACCTTTGCACGGATGGCAATGAATGATGAAGAGACTGTTGCACTAACTGCCGGTGGCCATACTGTTGGTAAGGCGCACGGCAATGGCGAGGCTTCTAACTTAGGTGCAGCGCCTGAAGCGGCAGATATCTCTGAGCAAGGACTTGGTTGGAATAACCATTTCTCACGTGGAGTCGGCAGAAATACCGTTACTAGTGGAATCGAAGGTGCATGGACTACCCACCCAACGAAATGGGATAACGGGTACTTTGATTTGCTCTTCAAATACGAGTGGAAGTTAACGAAGTCTCCTGCTGGAGCACAACAATGGGAGCCAGTAAATATCGCTGAAGAAGATAAGCCAGTTGATGTTGAGGATCCTTCAATTCGCTATAACCCCATGATGACTGATGCTGATATGGCGATGATTAAAGATCCAATCTATCGACAGATCTCGGAGCGATTCCATAAAGATCCAGCCTATTTCAGTGAGGTCTTTGCACGAGCTTGGTTCAAGCTCACTCATCGTGACATGGGGCCGAAATCTCGCTACTTTGGACCAGAAGTTCCGAAGGAAGATCTCATTTGGCAAGATCCAGTTCCACATGGAAACGCCAAGTATGACGTTGCAAAATTGCGAGCGAAGATTGAAAGCTCTGGATTATCAATTTCGGAGATGGTCACGACTGCGTGGGACAGCGCGCGAACCTTCCGCCACTCCGACAAGCGTGGAGGCGCTAATGGTGCGCGGATTCGCCTTGAGCCACAGCGAAGTTGGATTGGTAATGAACCAAAGCGACTCGAGAAAGTTCTCGCAGTGCTCGAACCAATTGCAAAGGAATGTGGCGCGAGCATCGCGGATGCCATTGTCTTGGCGGGAAATATTGGCGTTGAGCAGGCAGCGAAAGCCGCGGGAGTTTCGGTCAACGTGCCATTTACTCCAGGTCGCGGTGACGCCCTTCAGGAGCAAACCGATGTCGAATCTTTCGCGCCACTAGAACCAATCCACGATGGCTTTAGAAATTGGCAGAAAGAGGAGTATGTCGTCTCTCCTGAAGAGTTACTTCTTGATCGCGCTCAATTAATGGGTCTTACCGCTCCAGAAATGACAGTGCTCATCGGCGGTATGCGCGTGATTGGTACCAATCACGGAAATACCAAGCATGGTCTCTTTACTGAGAAGGTTGGCGCGCTTAGCAATGACTTCTTTGTAAACCTCACCGATATGAATTATATATGGGAGCCATCTGGACTAAATAGTTACAACATTAGAAACCGAAATACTGGTGAAGTGAAATTCACCGCTACTCGAGCAGATCTCGTCTTTGGATCTAATTCGATTTTGCGAGCCTATGCGGAGCTCTATGCGCAGGACGATAACAAAGGGAAATTTGTTGAGGATTTCGTCAGCGCGTGGAGCAAGGTGATGGAAGCAGATCTCTTCTAAAAACAGCATAGTTGCGCGGGGCGTTTCCTATTGGAGCGCTCCGCGTTTATGCTTTCAGCATGAATTTAATTACTTGCCTCTGGTTTGATGGCAGAGCACGCGAAGCAGCAACCTTCTATACGAGTATTTTCCCTGGTAGTGAGTTACAAGATAATTGGATCGCGCCTACCGATACGCCAGGTAATCAACAAGGTGAAGA
>DAIRSQ010000077.1:0-3114 GCA_036804325.1 Candidatus Nanopelagicaceae bacterium
GCCAAGATGACAATTGATGCTGCTTTCTTTCTAATCAACTCAATCGTAGGAAGTGAAGCGAGAATTCGCCCCGGGTCAGTGATTTGTCCGTTGGCAAGTGGAACGTTTAAGTCACAGCGAAGGATGACTCGTTTGCCGGTGAAATCTATTGACTCCAGAGTTTGCATTATCAGCTTCTGTAAATTAACTAGAGCGAGCGACCGATGAAGGTGGTGAGATCCACTAGTCGATTGGAGTAACCCCACTCATTGTCGTACCAACCGACGACCTTTGCGCTCTTTCCAATTACCTTAGTCAGCTGACTATCAACAATGCAGGAATGTGGATTGGTCACAATATCTGCAGAGACAATCGGATCTTCGGTGTACTCAAGAATTCCTTTTAGCGCTCCATCTGCCGCCGCTTTAAGCGCAGCATTTATCTCTGCTGCTGACACTTCGCGGGAGAGCTCAACGCTCAAATCTGTCACCGAACCTACTGGCACCGGCACTCTCATCGCGTAACCATCCATTTTTCCTTTGAGCTCAGGCAAAACCAGGCTAATCGCCTTAGCTGCTCCAGTGCTACTTGGAATGATGGATGTAGCTGCCGCGCGCGCTCTACGGAGATCTTTATGGGGAAAGTCAAGGATTACTTGGTCATTTGTGTAAGCGTGGATTGTGGTCATCATGCCGCGTTCAATTCCAAAGCTATCTTGAAGAACTTTTGCCATAGGTGCTAGACAGTTTGTAGTACATGAAGCATTGGAAATAATCGTATGTTTAGTAGGGTCATATTTCTCGTGGTTGACGCCCATGACGATTGTTACATCTTCATCGGTTGCAGGTGCGCTAATAATTACCTTCTTTGCGCCCCCAATTAAATGTTTCTTTGCCTGTTCGCCCTTGGTAAAGATTCCTGTAGATTCAATGACAATTTCAGCGCCAACTGAGCTCCACGGCAAAGCTCCCGGGTCACGTTCAGCAAAAACGGTGATTGTTTTTCCATCTACCGTGATCGAATTCTCGGTATGTGAAACAGATTTTCCTAGCGGCCCAAGGATCGAGTCATATTTAAGTAGGTGAGCAAGAGTTGCAGTATCAGTGAGATCGTTGATGGCAACTATTTCGACGTTCTGTCGAGCGCTCTCAGAAGCGAGTATCGCGCGGAAAAAATTCCGTCCGATTCGACCAAAACCATTTACCCCTACTTTGATTTTCTCTGCCATTGCCTATCTCTCTTCCGGTTTGTATCGTGAATTACGCGAGCAGATCTGGGCTGATTCCAGATTCAGTATCTGGTATTCCCATCTCCGCTGCTCTCTTGTCAGCCATTGCAAGAAGTCTTCGTATCCGACCTGCAATTGCATCCTTCGTCATTGGTGGCACTGCGAGCGAACCCAATTCTTCCAAGCTCGCTTGACCATGCTCAATACGAAGCTTCCCTGCCTCTAAAAGATGATCAGGAATCTCCGCACCTAAAATTTCGATAGCGCGTTGGACGCGAGCGGATGCTGCGACTGCAGCGCGCGCTGAGCGACGAAGATTGGCATCATCAAAATTTGCAAGTCGATTGGCGGTGGCGCGCACCTCTCTGCGCATTCGACGCTCTTCCCAGGCAAGGAAACTATCGTGCGCCCCCATTAGAGTAAGTAATGCGCCAATTGCATCTCCATCGCGAACTACTACTCGATCTATGCCCCGAACTTCTCGAGCTTTAGCAGTGATACCTAAACGCCGCGCAGAGCCCACTAATGCAAGTGCAGCTTCAGGTCCTGGAGCAGTGATCTCTAATGCTGAAGAGCGGCCGGGTTCAGTTAGCGAACCATGCGCTAAGAATGCGCCACGCCATGCAGATTCGGCATCACACTTTGCAGCGGAAACTATTTGCGGCGGCAAGCCTCGAACAGGGCGTCCATTGGCATCGATTAATCCAGTCTGCCGAGCGAGGGCTTCCCCCGTTTCGACAACTCGCAATACGTAGCGACTGCCCTTTCTTAGACCGCCAGGAGTAAGCACGCTCAAATCGCTCGCGTGGCCATATACCTCTGAAATCTCTTTTAATAATCGACGAGCCGTCTGCGCAGTATCGAGCTCAACTTCGACAACGACTTTGCCTGCCATCACATGTAGTCCACCAGCAAAACGTAAGAGGGCAGAAACCTCGGCTTTACGACAACAAGGTTTGGAGATGGCGAGGCGACTTAACTCATCCTTTACCGTCGCAGTCATCGCCATTTCTAATTCTTCCTCTAACTCTTGAGCAGTTCCGTTAGTGCGGAAACTACCTTTTTTGGGTCATGTTGGTCGCTGGTTGGGCCGTGGGCTAAGTCACGTACCTCGAGGGTCGCACCTAGCGAAGCGACATAATCAGCCAACTCCGTTGAGAGGATACTCGGGTCGGCAAGAACCAGATCGATGGGTACTTCGGGGGCGTGGTTATGGAGAAATTCCAGCCTCCCCGCCGCTGCCAAATCTGCCGCTTCATCGCCCGGATGTGGCGCCATCAAATTAAGTATGAGCAATTTGCGAGCCTTGGTCTTGGCCAGCGCAGCGCGAGTCTCCGGCAATAAGAGGTGGGGCAAGACGCTGGAGTACCAAGAGCCTGGGCCAAGGGTCACCCATTCAGCGCGTGCTATAGCAGCTAGCGCTTCTGGATGTGTAGGTGGATTTTCTGGAATCAATTGAACGCTCTCAATGATTCCACGAGCAAGCGCAACCTCGCTTTGCCCCTTCACAATTGATAGCGAACCATCAGCGCGTGAGCGGACATGTGCTTGAATCTCTAATGGAATAGATGACATCGGCAAAACTCTTCCAACCACTCGAAGTAGTTCGCCTACTTTTTTTAACCCCTCAACTGGATCATCATAAATTTCCCAAAGCGCAGTAAGTAAAAGATTTCCTACGCTATGGCCGTTAAGTTCGCCTTCGCTAGAGAATCGATGTTGTAGTACCCGTGCCCAACCTCTTCCCCACTCATCATCAGAGCAGAGCGCTGCTAACGCCATCCGTAGATCACCAGGTGGCATAACTCCAAATTCGGCGCGCAATCTCCCACTTGATCCGCCGTTGTCGGCGACCGTTACCAAAGCGGTAATGTCGCTGGTAATTTCGCGAAGCGCCGTGAGCGTTG
>DAIRSQ010000078.1:0-2957 GCA_036804325.1 Candidatus Nanopelagicaceae bacterium
GGAGATATCGAACGTGAAAGTGAAAATCTTGAATTATTGGTAACCGCAGTGATGCGATTAACCCATGCCGCTCTCCCATTTATGAGAGAAAATAAAAAGGGATACATTATTAATGTCAGTAGCGTGGCTGGGTGGATTGCCGGCAGCACTTACAGCGCATCAAAATCTTGGGTAACCGTATTCTCTGAGTATCTTGCAGTTGATCTTGCCGCAGAAGGCATTCACGTTACCGCTCTCGCTCCTGGATTTACACATACCGAATTCCATCAACGAGGAAAGATGAATATGTCAGGGCTACCCAAGTGGCTCTGGCTTAATGTGAATCAGGTTGTTACAGAGGGAATTAACGCCGTTAGCCGGGGTAAAGCGCTCTCAATCCCCGGTGCCAAATATCGAATTCTCACATTCTTTATACGCCATCTACCTCGCACTTTAGTTCGCAAGGTTGGATTAGGTGTTCGACGGAAACAGCGCAAATAGTCCGATTTCACAGGAAATCCTCAAGTGCAGGCCCGCTAAATCCCAAGATTTCTCAGGAAAAAAAGTTAGGCTCTGCCTATGACCAAACGCCTTCTCACCATAGCAACCGCAACTTTCCTACTACTTGGATTGGTGAGCGCTCCTGCGCAGGCAGCGAATAAGGCTGGTGGCTCCTGCACAAAGACGAACCAGCGAGCAAAGATTGCTGGCTTTGATTACATTTGCCAGAAGAATCCCACAGTGAAAAAAGCGAAGTTGACCTGGCTCATTAAAGAATGTATCGATTCTAATAATCAATATCTTGCAGGTAAAAAGGCTTATGCAAAGAAGTTACAAGAGAAAGCTGAACTCCTCGCTCAATTTGCAACTGCAGAGGCAGACACCAGTCTTACTCCAGCTGATAAAGAAGAACTAGCTAAATCTAAAGCTGCGCTTTTAGACACCTTCGACAAACTGTCTCGGACTTCTAAAGATATGTATGAGATGGCGCTAACAGTGCGCGATCTCGCTTGCACCGTTGGTATTTAACTAATAATCACTTTCTTTCCTTTAATAGCTACTGTTAATCGATTTAGCGGAGCACCCGCTGGGCCCTGACTCACCGCACCCGCACTTGAAAATGCCGAACCATGGCCACCTTGCGATGGTTCGCAGTAAAAACCGCCAGCTTTTGGCTTAACAGTTACTCCTGCATGGGTGCAACGTAAATCTAACGCGACATACTTCTTCGAACCGGTGCGCACTAGGGCTGTCGGAGCGCCATTCACGTCGCCAAGCAGCGCAATGCCGCCAATTTTTGCCAAAGACTTCACTGATCCAACAGTTACTTCAACCGAACCATCTGAGAGTTTCTTAACTCCAGTAGCGGCGGTAGCGCTCTCAACAAAAGCGCTCGTCGTACCCAAAGCTGCCAATAGAGAACCACATAAAAAATTACGTCGATTGATTTCCATCTGCCCAGTTTGCCCTATCTGTACTAGCAAAGGGAAGTTCTCTCTTCTCACTCAGTAAATCCTCCCCTAACGTTCAGCTATGTCACGGCTCTTGAGATTCCTTCCCGTTTGGGTTGGTTTAATCCATTTAGTTGGCGCAATTACCGAGCCTGGCAATTCCTACTTATGGGATGTCCTTCTCTATAACGTCATCCTCACATGCAGCGCGTTATGGGCCGCGTATAAAAGAGAGTGGATTATCGCAACCGCTATCGGCTGTTGGACCTTAGGGTCAATCTTCTCTAACTATTCACAATGGAGTGGCATGGGTTATCTCTTGCTTTATCCACTCTTATTTTTTTATATTTTGAGAAGTCAACAGTTAAAGGCGCTCACAAAGCCACAAATACTTGATTCGCTCATTATTACTTTAGGCATTTCTTCGCTACTTACTTCAGTTGCACTGTCAGCAACTTCAAACGCTCGTTCATCGTTAGAAGTCTTTCTGCTGACGCTCTACCCAATTGGGGACTTGCTCCTTATTGCTTCATTGATAGTGGTAGGAATGCGAAATGGAATAACTGCGGAATATTCTCTGTTGATGAGCGCGATTCTTATTTTTACTGTAAGTGACATTGGATATCTCTGGTTATTTAGTAACGATCGATATGTTGTCGGTGGTTTAGTCGATGAAGGTTGGCTCATTGCGCTCCTTCTTACCTCTACTTTTCCGAAACTGATTCACCATAGAACTCGAGCGCTTAACACCTATCCAGCGATTTTTCTCGCCCTTGGACTCTCGCTCTCAATTCTTGGGTGGTTCTCCTTAAGTCCACAACAAAACTCCGAACTTGCTTTACTGCCAGCGATTATTACCTTGTTACTTGCCTTTATTCGAATGGCCGTTGCCCTTGAGGATGCTGAGCAAGGAAAAATTCATAAAGAGCTCTCTGTAACCGATGAATTGACAGGCGTTGGAAATAGACGGGAATTCTTTACCCGCCTGAAATCGCTACCGCGCGATGGCTCTTGGGAGCTACTACTACTTGATCTCAATCGCTTTAAAGAAGTCAATGATCTCCATGGCCATAGCGCAGGGGATCTAGTGCTCCGCGAAGTGGCTCACCGCTTTCAGGCAGTCCTACCAACCAGTAGTTACTTGGCACGATTAGGTGGAGATGAATTCGCCGCTTTGATTGAGCGCCAAGGGCAGAGCGCTCACGAACTTGTGGAGCGCCTACATCGATGCCTGACAACACCAATATATGTTGGCCAGCATCCGCTCCTACTCACAGTTAGCGTCGGTACAACCGCCATCACATCCGCTGAAAATCCAGTGGAGCAAGCAGATAATCAGATGTATCTGGCGAAACGTTCTCCTCACTAACAGCCAGCCCACTGCTCCCCAGTTCTGCCGGTAATTGAGAGAGGAATTTATGCCCTACGATTTCCAGGTCCGTTCTTAATCCTCGCGTTACTCGCGTCAGCCTTGGGAGGTTCGTTGGCCGCAAAATTCCACAATCGAGTTCTAGTCCTCGGTGCAGG
>DAIRSQ010000079.1:0-2946 GCA_036804325.1 Candidatus Nanopelagicaceae bacterium
GTTTGACGTAGTTGAGATCTTTCTCTTTTGCCAAAGCCTCTAATGGATTTGTTGCGGCGTGGTCGACAAGGGCTTCATGCTCTGGATGGCGGAATGCTGCGTTGTCATCGAGGGTAACTTTGCCATCGAGGGCAATGATTCGATTATCTTCGGTGCGAACGAGTGGGTTTACCTCTACAAGCGTTGCATCTTCTGCAACAAAACATGCCCAGAGTTTGACGAGTACCGCAGCTACTTGGCTCTGCACATCTGCTGGAAATTGCGCTTGCTTAGCAATGGATTCGGCGAGCGCTAAATCAATTCCCTTCGCTGGATCAACATGAACTTTTGCAAGTTTCTCTGGAGTCTCATGAGCTACTTGTTCGATATCCATACCGCCGGCAACTGATGCCATGACAAGAAAGGATCGCGCAGCACGATCAAGAAGAATTGCGAGGTAGTACTCCTCTTTAATGGGAGCAGCTTGAGCAATCATCACTTTGTGAACTGTGTGGCCTTTGATATCCATGCCAAGGATTGCTTTTGCTTTCTCGAAGGTATCGTCGGGATCAGTAGCTAACTTCACGCCACCTGCTTTACCGCGGCCACCAATTTTTACTTGGGCTTTCACGACAACTTTTCCACCCATGCCAGCTGCTGCAGCTTTTGCTTCATCTGGAGTTGTTGCTACTTTGCCAGCAAGAACGGGAATGCCATGTGCTTCGAATAAATCGCGCGCTTGATACTCAAAAAGATCCACTACTCAATACCTCTCGATAAATTCAGAATTAATTAGTGACGCCATCCTAGCGATGGCTCACTGCCTGCTTGACCCATTCGGCAATCTCGGTTGTCGAGGCGCCGGAGGTGAAAATTTTGGCCACGCCTAACGCTTCTAACGCTTTGACATCATCATCAGGAATAACCCCGCCTCCAAAGAGAAGAATTTTCCGCTCACCAATAAGCTCCATGATTTTCTTAAAGAGCGTCAGGTGCGCTCCAGAGAGAATAGATAGACCAATCGCATCAGCATCTTCCTGGATTGCGGTGGTAACGATCTCCTCTGGTGATTGGTGGAGGCCGGTGTAAATCACTTCACAGCCAGCATCACGAAGGGTCCGGGCGACGACCTTTGCGCCGCGGTCGTGGCCATCAAGGCCCGCCTTCGCGACCACCACCCGAATTGGCTTACTTCCCATAGCGCTACCGTGCCACTGCCTGGGGGGATGCGACAAATTAACTACTAAATCTCTGCCCGGGCTATAGCGCTTGCTTGGGCTCAGACCTTCTCGACTGGGGCATATCGAAGGAGGAGCCTGCGCTCGCCGTAGCTGCCAAAATCGATTTTCGCCTCAGCTCGATCACCTTCGCCAGTGAGGGAGAGAACTTTGCCGATGCCAAAGGTCTGGTGGGAGACGCGATCACCCACTTCGAGATCGAGGGCGATAACCCGTTTTCCGGTAGAGCGAACAGGAGGAGCGCTACGCACAATTGGTTTGAGCGTTGCTTTGCGAGTCTCCATTAACTCTTCCGGTATTTCACTGAAGAAACGAGAAGGCGCGTTATATGTTGGAGTGCCAAACATAAATCGCGTCGATGCGCGTGAGAGATATAACCGTTCCCGTGCGCGGGTGAGCCCAACGTACGCAAGGCGACGTTCCTCTTCGATTTCGTTGGGGTCACCGAGTGAGCGTGAATGAGGAAAGACACCTTCCTCTAAACCGGTGAGAAAGACAGTGGGGAATTCAAGTCCCTTTGCAGTGTGAAGTGTCATTAAGGTGACAACGCCGCCATGAACTTCGCCATCGGGAATTTGATCAGAGTCGGCAACGAGTGAGACTCGCTCGAGGAAACCAACGAGTGAAATCTCTTCGGGTTGATCATCGGCGCCAACTAGTGATTCATCCTCTTCGTACTCCTGCGCAACTGCTACTAACTCTTCGATATTTTCGAGTCGACCTTCATCTTGGGGGTCGGTGCTATCAGAGAGTTCAGCGCCGAGCCCGCTCTGTTCGATGACAGCTTCGGCAATCACTGATGGCTTAAAACCAGATTCGACCATGGTGCGCAACGTTGCCATCAAGTTTGCAAATTGATCGATTGCAGAAATTGCTCGGGCAGTGAGATCGCGCGCTTGATCTGCGCGAAAGAGCGCATCCCATAATGGAATATCCATCTCATCGAGTGCAGCGATTGCTTTATCTCCGATACCGCGCTTTGGGGTGTTGATGATTCGCCGGAGTGAGATTTCATCGTATGGATTGGCGAGTACCCGCAGATATGCCAATAAATCTCGGACTTCTTTTCGTTCATAGAAGCGGACTCCCCCGACTACTTTGTAGGGAATGGCATTTCGCATAAAGACTTCTTCAAAAGGGCGGGATTGGTTATTAGTGCGATAGAAGATTGCGGTATCGCCAGGTTGGGAAATTCCATCGCTTTGGAGTGAACGGATTTCACTCATCACAAACTCTGCTTCATCGCGCTCATCATCGGCCTCGTAAGTGATGATGGCAGAACCTGCTCCAGAATCAGTCCATAGGTTCTTTGCTTTACGACTTGCGTTGTTGGTGATGACTGCATTTGCGGCAGAGAGAATATTTTGGGTAGAGCGATAATTTTGTTCGAGCAAGATGGTGCGCGCCGAAGGGTAATCCTCTTCGAATTGGAGGATGTTGCGGATTGTTGCGCCGCGGAATGCATAGATGGATTGATCGGCATCGCCCACGACGCAGAGTTCTGCTGGCGGAAAGCCATCGCTTTCGGTACCAACTAATTCGCGAACTAGAACATATTGAGCGTGGTTTGTATCTTGATACTCATCGACGAGGACATGGCGAAAACGGGAGCGATAGCGCGCCTTTACCTCAGGATGGCGTTGGAGTAATTCCACAGTTTTCATAATTAGATCATCGAAATCAAAAACATTTCCCTCGTGTAATTTCTTTTGGTAGATGGCGTACGTTT
>DAIRSQ010000080.1:0-2902 GCA_036804325.1 Candidatus Nanopelagicaceae bacterium
GAGACCCGCAAGGCAAATCTCTATTGACTGCGAGATCACAGTGGCCATATCCCCACGTAACATCCACATCTTCAATTTTGCTCGCTGCCTCTTTGCACGCCTCGATGGTGTTTTGAATGATGCTCTCACGGAAGGCTGGAATTAACTCTGAGCCCTCTTTCTTAGAGCGGTGAATACATGGGAGTGGAACTGCATGTGTGTGGCTCGATGAAAAGAGAATTTTGTCGCGTTCAACGCCAACACCAGCTGCAATTCGATCTAGAAGGTCATGCGCACATTCAACGCAACCCAAAACGCAGAGATCGATTCCAACGATAAAACTCTTTGCGCCGCTCTTATCTTCGCGAGCTACTGCAGTGAGGAATAGACCGATGTGAATCGACTCGGATTTGAATTTCTTTGCCGCACCCCAAATTCCAGACATGATGCCAACGGGCGGGGTAAATTCTCGCTGCGCTACTCCACAACGAAGCGCGCTCATCGGTTCGCGCCAATGAGTTTGCGCAGGGGCTAGATGTGCATTTGGTGAGTCGACAGTTGCCATGAATTCTCCTTATATATAAAGGTAGCCAAGCACCGGCACCTAGGCATGTCAACAATCTTTGATGTAACTCACTCGTCGGTCCTTATGGATTCGGGAGCGCGAAATTTCACCTTCAACACTCCGCTCATAAATAGAGCCATCGTTGCGCCGCAAAAAATCACAAACCGCTCGGAAAATTGATGGGCGAGCGCGCCAAGAATTATTCCGCCCAGAGCAATAAGCGATTGCCAGCAAAAAATATAGATTCCCCACGCTCTTCCATAGAACTCAGGGGCAGCGTATGTACGAATCCCTCCGTTTCCAGAAATATTTACTCCCATAGAGAAATATCCCGCGCCAAAGAGCGCCATTAGGTAGATCCAATAATTTGGCGCCAACGCCGTGACGAACCAAATTCCCGACATGTAAAAAGCGCGCTTAGTGAGCAGCTCCACCGATGGCAAAGTTTTATGTTTAGCAAAAGAAATCGCTCCACAGATTGCGCCGAGCGCGAGTACTGAACCCATCAACCCAAAACCAAAAGCGCTACCTTGAAAAACATTCTTTGCCATCAGTGCAGAGGTGAATTGCATATCCTGTCCCCACATCGCAAGGAAGGAGACCGCGAATATCGAGTAGAAGAGTTTTTTCTTGCCAAGCACATATTTAAATCCATCTATAAGTTTAATCGCTCCGTTGTGACTCGATTGCTTTTGATATAGGTATTCAGATTCTCTAATAGAAAATAATGAGATCGCACAGAGTAGATAAGAGATTGCATTAAAGAAAATCGCTTGACCAATTCCAAAATAATCAATGAGTAATCCTGAGAGTGCTGGGCCAACTAATCGGCCGACATTTATATTTGCGGAGTTAAGACTTAGCGCGCTTGGCAACTTTTTTTCTCCAACAAGAGTTACGTAGTAGCTCTGTCGAATTGGACCATCGATTGCATTTGTTACGCCAAGCAAAAAGGCGGCGCTAATGACATGTGCGCTATTTGCCAATTCTAATAAGACTAAAGTTGCCAGCCCGGCAGCAATTAGCGATGCCATAAGGTTGCAGATAATTAGCGCACGTTTGGGATTAACTTTGTCTGCTAATTTTCCGGCATATAAGCTAAAAATAAATCCTGGTAAAAATTGTGCAGCAAGTACTACTCCTAAAAGTTGTGCGCTGTTCGTTAAATTAAGAATTAACCAATCTTGCGCAACCCGATGCGCCCAATTTCCTGAATTAGAAATTGCCGTGCCAAGAAAATAGTTTCGATAATTTCTCTCGCGAAGCGCGGCAAAACGATCGCTTCGTTTGGATTCGAGCTTCCTCACTTCTGCACGGTACCTGAGGGTAATTTCGGTAATCGAGCGGGCGCGATTCGGGAATGCCGAAATATTACAAATTGTTACTTGGTAACCCTTCGATAACTCGCTAAAGCCCTACAAAATAGCGGTCTTTTCAGAGCAATTCCAGAGTTTGGACCGCGAACCTGACCGGGCTCGAAAACGTTGCCAGCGCTCTTTCCCGTAAGTAGCATTTCCCACCATCAAGCCCATACCGGACTTGAAGAACGTGCTTAGCCCTCCGGAAAGGTACTAAGAATGACATCAAAGAAATTGCGTAGCCTCGTGCTCGCATTTGCTTCTGCGTCATTGTTGGGTTCACTACTAGTTGGTGTTCCAGCAGCGCAAGCAGCAACAGGTAAGAACTGTAAGCTCACTACGCCAACCGCAACAGCTCAATGTGATGCAATCACAGTGGGTGCAGTTGGAAAGGTCACTTCTCTAGATCCATCAAACAGCCTCCGTACCTCTAACCAGAACTACATCTCCAAGTTCTTGATTTCAGGCATGCTCTGGCGCATCGCATCTGATGGAAAGCCAAAGAAGGACCTCCTAAGCGATGCCAAACAATCCAGCGATGGCTTGACTTGGACCCTTACGCTCAAGGACATCAAATACTCCGATGGCAAGACTCAAGTAGTAGCTGACGATGCAGTATTTATGTTCGAACTTCTCAAGAAGGCACCAGTGCCACAACTTGCTGTTCTTGAAGATGTGTCCGCACCGAATGCAAAGACAATCGTCATCAAAACTAAGACTCGTTTCAATGATCTGCCATACGCGATGGCCGGCATCTACTTCTGGATGCATCCTCGCGCACTCGCCTCCGATGCTAAATACTGGGAAGCGCCACTTAGCGCTGGTCCATACCGCATCAAGGAGTGGAAGCTTGGCGATGACAAGATGGTTATCGAAGCCAACCCAAATTACTGGGCAAAGCCTGCTGTTAAGCAAGTAACTTATCTGGCAATTCCAGATCCAGTAACTCGCGTAATCGCGCTACGCCAGGGAACCATCGATTATGCATTCGATCTTCCTG
>DAIRSQ010000081.1:0-2777 GCA_036804325.1 Candidatus Nanopelagicaceae bacterium
CGGAATACCTCTACCTTCTCGCCAAGTTTTGAGATGGCGCTCACTCTCAAGTAGAGCATGAGGGTTATCTCCTGTCGAAAGGCGTGAGCGTGGTAACCCCGCAAAATTATCTTGCAGTAATAAAAGTTGTTGGCATTGGTGGCGGTGGGGTTAACGCTGTCAATCGAATGATTGATGTTGGATTAAAAGGCGTTGAGTTCATCGCAATCAATACCGATGCACAAGCGTTGTTAATGAGCGATGCTGATGTGAAATTAGATATTGGTCGCGCAGTCACTCGCGGTCTTGGTGCGGGCGCATCTCCAGATGTTGGACGACAAGCAGCCGCTGATCATGAAGAAGAAATTAAAGAAGTACTTCGCGGCGCAGATATGGTTTTTGTTACTGCAGGTGAAGGTGGTGGCACCGGAACTGGTGGTGCGCCAATCGTTGCTCGCATTGCCCGTGAGTTAGGTGCGCTCACTGTTGGTGTAGTAACACGACCATTTACTTTCGAAGGAAAGCGTCGCGCTACTCAAGCTGAAGAGGGCATCTCTGCGCTCCGCAAAGAAGTTGATACCTTAATTGTGATTCCAAATGATCGATTGCTCTCGATCTCCGATCGAACCATTACCGCCCTGGAAGCCTTTAAGAGCGCTGATCAAGTTCTCCTCGCTGGTGTGCAAGGAATCACTGATCTCATCACCACTCCTGGCCTAATCAATCTTGATTTCGCAGATGTTCGCTCGGTGATGTACGGCGCCGGTTCGGCGTTAATGGGTATTGGTTCTGCTCGTGGTGAGAACCGAGCTACTCGCGCTGCCGAGTCGGCAATTGCCAGCCCACTTCTTGAAGCCTCCATAGATGGCGCGCATGGAGTTCTCCTTTCAATCGCAGGCGGCTCAGATCTTGGTCTCTTTGAAATTAGCGAAGCTGCCGAATTGGTTGCAGCCTCTGCCCATCCCGATGCAAACATCATCTACGGCACCGTCATCGATGATGCCTTGGGAGATGAAGTTCGAGTGACGGTAATTGCCGCTGGATTTGAGAGCGGTGAACCAACAAAGATCGAGGTTCCCGTTATTGAAACCCCAGTTGCCCCAGTCCGAGAAAAGAATGATCCAGTTGACGTAGCAGCAACGCTCCCATCGGGTAGCGCGCTAGGTGGCGGGGCAACGAGAAAGCGAATTATTTTTGAAGAAGATGGCACAGTCGACGAATTAGATGTGCCAGATTTCCTCAAGTGATGAATTAGCGAATACCTCTCTCTGGTGGCGAATTCTTCCGATATAAATTCGCGGACCCGCTACATCTTCACTTCGCGTTATGGGGGCGAGAGCGCACCGCCTTTTGATGGAAAGAATCTTGCCCTTCACGTTGGTGATCAGGCTGAAGCGGTAAATGAAAATCGAAAAGCGTTGGCGAACTCTCTTGGAATAGATCCAGCCCAACTTTTTTTCATGAGCCAGGTCCATGGCACAACAATCCTTGAAATTGATAGCGCTTCAGATGTCAATGAAATGAGAGAATGCGATGGATTGATTACTAGCGAAAGAGGGTTCGGATTAGCTGTGCTTGTTGCCGATTGCGCGCCGGTACTTTTAAGTACTTCTCATAAAGTTGCCGCAATTCATGTGGGGTGGCGCGGCCTCTTTGGTGGCATCGTCGAGAAAGCTCTCGATTTACTGCTGGCAAATGATCAAGCATCTGCGCTTAATGTGAAAATCGGACCAACTATTTGCGGGAAGTGCTATGAGGTGGGTGAAGATCTTGCGGCGCAAGCGAAAACTCGTGGATTTATTCTCGGTGAGCGGGCTGGAAAGCCAACTTTAGATATTCCTCAATCGATACTTGAGATTGTGCGCTCGCGACTCACTAGAGAGAAAATTAGCGCTGGCTGGAATGGGGACTGGAATGGGATTTGCACCTACGAAAGTAGCGAGCACTTCTCATTTCGCAGAGAGAAAGTGACGGGGCGACAGGCTGGGGTGATTGTTCGTGAATCGTAAAGATGAGTTGGCCCATAATTTAGCGCGCGTTGAAATGGAAATTAGCCAAACGTTGAAAGACTCTGGACGTGCTCGTTCGGAAATTACTCTTATCGTCGTCACAAAAAACTTCCCGGTTAGCGATATCGAAATTCTCTACCAGATGGGCGTTCGAGATTTTGGGGAGAATCGTGAACAAGAGGCGCGAGTCAAAGTGGAAGCATTATCTAATTACGTAGATATTCGCTGGCACTTTCAAGGGCAATTACAACGAAATAAACTCGGGTCCATCGGAGCATGGGCTCATACCGTGCACTCAGTTGACGATAAGAAATATCTCAAGGGGCTCTCAGATGCTGCAGTAAAGAATGGGCGCACCCTTAACTGCCTCATTCAAATCTCGCTCGATCGGCTCATTCGAACTGAGCGAGAAGGTCGAGGTGGGGTTGATTTAGCGGGAGCCCATGAAATCCTCCGTGCCTTTGCGGCAGAGAAGGTAGAGCGCTCGCCCCTGGAAATCACAGGCGTGATGGGTGTGGCTCCCTTAGGGGAAGATCCAAAAGGAGCATTTAGCGAGCTCCAGAAGGCTTTTTTTGAGCTGAAAAAGATGGCACCGGGGTTACACGTAATCTCAGCGGGGATGAGTGGAGACTTTGTACCTGCAATCGCTTCTGGTGCGACACATCTTCGTATTGGCTCGTCAATACTCGGTTCTCGCCCACCAATGGTTTAACTTTATTCATTATGTCTAGCCCACTTCGTAAAGTCGCGCTCTATCTTGGTCTTGTTGATGATGGCAGTGATGATGCA
>DAIRSQ010000082.1:0-2723 GCA_036804325.1 Candidatus Nanopelagicaceae bacterium
CCAATAATTCTTCCCCATCCTGATTTATACATATGAGGTAGCGCCTTCTTCGTTAAATAAAAGGGGGTACGCAACATAAGCGAGAGCATGAAATCAGCCTGCTCCATCGGGAAATCTTCAATAGGCGATACATGCTGCACGCCAGCGTTATTTATGAGGATATCTACCTCTAAATTATCTGGAAAATATTTCTCTGGATCAGAGAGATCTGCCACAACTGTCGCAACTTGCCCAGAAGCTAATTTTGCAAGAGCAATCTCATCGCGATCAACAGCGATTACTCGCGCACCAGCGCGAGCAAATTCTTCAACACATGCTTTACCGATACCTGAACCAGCTCCTGTAATGAGAGCGGTTTTGCCGATGAGCGAGGTGCCAGACATACCTTGATTCTAACTAGAGGAATATCGCTACGGCACCAAGAATTAATGAGGTGATGTAGAGACGTTGCATCAGCCCGTGGTGGAGGCTGATTGCGGCACTTGCGCCAAATCGCTTGTGATTAAAAGTGCCCATAATTGTCGCGATAACTGGATAGGTGGAGAAGCCACCGGTCAGCCCTGGGCCAAGGGTTTGTGAAAATTCGGATAGAACGAAAACAAGGGTAATTACCAACGCAATCCGTAAATACATCTCCCATTTTGGTGATGAGAGTGGCGTGGTGATCGGTTCATAGCTCGGCCAATATCTGTTCACTAAAAAAAGTGCGAGCGCCAGGAGAATAAAAGTAAGCCAGAGCGGAACATGTATCAGGCTTACTAGATAAACCGAGCCAATAAATGTCACTGTCGCGCAGGCAATAGAGAGATACCACGGAGCGCGCAAAGCAACTAATGCGTACGTCCATGCAAATGCAATTAACGAAATCTGCCCAAGAAGCGCTCCATGCGCAGTCTTCGCTGCAAAGGCTCCACCTTCTTGTAAGAAGATAATGAAAATGATTGGCCCAGTGACAAGTGGCCAACCCATAAAACGTCCACCCGCGCCTGCGCTATTGCGCGCTTGCAACCTAGTCACAATCAACATGAGGATTGGCGAGAGAAAAATCTTTAACGCCAAAAGTACGTTTTGATTCACTGCTATTCGGAACCTCGATGATGCCCAACTTCACTAAAGGAACGCAGGATGCGCAACCCATCGCGATGCCACACAGAGAGCGTGGTGATGCTGCATGGATCAATATCAACATGAAAAGCTGCGTGACTTGGCGCAGAGAGCGTTAATCGAACAATCTGTCTGATAACTACATTATGAGTGACGACGCAGATTTTCTTCTCAGGATATGCCGCAACAAGTGCATCAATTGCCGGGTCGATTCGCTCGCCCACTTGATCGTATGACTCGCCACCGGGAGGGGCAAAAGTAGTAGAAGAGAGCCATTCTTGGGCATCTTCTGGATACTCGCGCTTTACATCTTCAAAGGTCAGGCCATCCCATTTGCCGAAAGCAATCTCAACCCACGAATCATCTTCAATAATCGAAAGTCCAGTCGTGTTGCTGATTGCTGCTGCCGTTTGCATGGTGCGCGTAAGCGGAGAAGATATGAGAATCTCTGGTTTGATCTTCGCCATTTCGCGCGCAACATTCTGCGCTTGTTGTAATCCGAGTGCATTAAGCGCGGGGTCATTGCCATCGCCACCCGAGAATCTTCGGTTTGGCGTGAAATCCGTCGTGCCATGGCGGACAAAATAAATAGTCGTAGCCTTCTCAGTTCCGGTGAGGCGTTCAGTAAGGAAATTAATTTGCTTCTTCGGAGGACTTGGCGCAACAGCCACCCCATCAAGAGCCTTATTTGCCAGCGAATCAGCATGAGAATTCTCTGCCCGCGGAATCCATTGATAAGTGATGAGCGCCCGGTCATGAATTTGCCGCGCCTTCAAAGCAAGCTCGCGCATATCAGGATGTTTAATCTGCCAGCGCCCAGACATCTGCTCAATCACTAACTTGCTATCCATTCGAACTGTGATTTCAGCGGTTGGATCTATTTCATGTGCTGCAGTGAGACCTGCAATGAGTCCGCTGTATTCGGCAACGTTATTTGATGCCACACCAATACTCTCTGCGATTTCTCGTAAGAGTTCACCGCTCTTGCCATCGCGCACCAGCGCGCCAAAACCAGCAGGTCCTGGATTTCCACGGGAGCCGCCATCGGCCTCGACTATCAAAAAACGAGCCATTAGAGCCCTGAATCCGCAGTACGTACCAGAATCCGGCGACACTCTTCACATCGAATGACCTCATCAGCAGCGGTCGCAGCAAAGCGCGCCACATCAACTGCGGTGAGATCAAGTTGGCATCCAGTGCAACGTCGCCTGATGATTTCTGCTGCGCCAACACCACCTTGATCGCCACGAATCTTCTCGTACAACTTCAACAACTCTCCATCAATTGTTCCCGCAAGATCTTTACGATCTGCGCCTAATTTTTCTACTTCACTATTGACTTGGTTTAACTTCTCATCAGCAATAGCTTCAAGGGATTTTTTCTCACCTTCAAGGCGCGCAATAGATTCGGCGAGCGCAGATATACCTTGCTCAGCAGCCTCAAATCGCTCCATCACCTCAAGCTCAACCTCCTCGAGTTCATTAATTCTGCGCTCAAGCGTTGCCACTTCATGTTGCAAATTCTCTAAGTCTTTGGCGCTTCCGCTTCCTGAAGCTAAACGAGCTTCATCTTTCTGCTTGCGGGCTCGCACCTGCGCTACATCATCTTCAGCCTTGGCC
>DAIRSQ010000083.1:0-2635 GCA_036804325.1 Candidatus Nanopelagicaceae bacterium
GCGTAGTTCGCGCATTTAATGAGATGAATTTAAAGATTGGCGAAGATATTGCTCTGGTAGCTCTTGATGAGTGGCCGCTCTTTGATGTCTTTGCTACCGAAATTTCCTCGGTCTATCGAGATCCAGAGGCAATTGGCAGCGAAGCGGCGCACTTAATTCTTGAAGTTCTTAATGGCAATGAGCCTCGAGAATCTGTTATCGATACCAAATTTACGCCACGCGCAAGTAGCCAGGGAGCGCGCTAAGTGTCAGAACAATTAGAGAACGCTAACCGACTAGTTCGAGAGCTCGTTGATTATTCAACCCTCGCTTCCACTCCAGAAATTCTAGAGCGATTGGAAGTTCTCCTCGCCGATTTTATGATTTGTGTAGTCAGCGGAAATAGATTGCACCGCCACGATTCACTGCTAAAAAAAGATGGCGCAATTGGTCTTGCCGCTCGATTAGCGAGCCAATCTGCCTTCGAGGATAAAGATGATCTTGATTGGTCAGCTGTAAATCATCCCGGTTCAGTAGTTTTTGCAACAAGTTTTGCAGTTGTCCTTGAGCACCCACAATATCGAGAGAATTTTCTCACTTCAGCGCTAGCAGGAATGCGCGCATCCGCATCTGCCGCACATTTCTTTGGACCAGGTCATCGCAAACGTTGGCACATCACTGCAACAGCTGGAACTTTTGGCGCAGTAACAGCTGCAGCTGCAGCGATCGGATTAAATAGCGCTAATGGCCAACGCGCGCTCCACTTAGCGGGAACAAATATGGGTGGACTTGGCCAAGTCTCCCGTGAGTTACAAGGAACGCCACGATTTAATCGAGCGGCAGCAGCTGCACTTGGCGTTACCTCTGCCTTTGCCGCTTACGAACTAACGCCGGCAATCGAAAACCTCTGGGATGGCGATCGTGGCTTGTTCGAAGTCTTTGATTTAGCGGGCACCATCACCGATGGGGCCTTACTTAAAGATGGTATTTCAACGGTTCGAGTCCGCACCTTCCCAGCAACAGGATTTATTCAGAGCGCACTTCTAGGCGTCAGTCAGTTATCGCAACAACACGTTACCGCTGAACTTAAGAAACTCACCGTCACGGTTAATAGTGGAGTCTTCCCGATTCTTAATGATCCCAAGAAGGAGCGTTGGTGGAACTTAGCTCTTAATAGCGCTGCCGCATGGGCATCAAAGAATCCGATGGATCTCACACCAGCTCCCACGATTGAACCCTTGGTAAATGCAGTCGGGGGAGATATTCCATTAGGAAGCGCCCATATTCGCGTTGAGACAAGTAGTGGCAGCGCAGAGTTACAAATAGATCAAGCGCCCGGTTTACATCTCTTCACTCCAGTAGAGAGCGCATGGCGTGAACAAAAGTGGTCTTCGATGGTTGGTCGAGATTTCACTTCCATCTTTGATTGCGCAAAGAAGGTAATCAGCCAAGAGGCAGATGAGAGCACCTGGTCAGAAATTAATTCTTTCTTGCGAGAAGGGTAAAGTTCATGGCGCTACATCCAAAGATAAAAGAGTTTCAAGATATGTTGGCAAAAACTCCAGCTAAGCCACAATGGGAGTCAACGCCAGCAGAGGTGCGCGCATCGGCGAGCACAAAGTGGCAGCCAGAATATTTAGGAACACCTGATGCCGTTGCTTCGATTGTCTATCGTTATATTTCTGGCCCAACTGCCGAGTTACCAGTAAAGATTTACACTCCACATGGAGTAGGACCATTTCCTGCCGTTGTTTTCTTTCATGGTGGTGGCTGGGTAGCGGGAAATATTGAACTTAACGGGGTGCAACATCAGCAATTGGCTCATGACAGCAGATCTGTTGTCGTCGCGGTCAATTATCAAAAAGCACCTGAGCATGCATTTCCAACTCCTTTTGATGATTGCTATGCAACCCTTGAGTGGGTAGTTGCAAATGCACAATCTCTGCAGATCAATGAAGAGGAGATAGGCGTTGCTGGCGATAGCGCTGGGGGAAATTTGGCGGCAGCGGTTGCCCTTAAGGCGCGCAATGAGAATGGGCCCAAGATCGCCTTTCAAATACTCATTTATCCTGCCGTTGACTATAAATTCGATTATCCATCAATGATTGATAACGCAGCTGGTTACTCGCTAACCACCCAAGGCATGAAGTGGTATTGGGATCAATATATGAACAGTGAAGCAGATCTTGCTAACCCATATTTCAGACCAATGATGGCCGAAGATTTATCTAATCTGCCCCCGGCTTTTACACTGACTGCAGAGCTTGATCCGTTACGTGATGAGGGCGAGATTTACGCTAAGCGATTAAGTGATGCTGGCGTTACCAGCGTGCTGAAGCGATATGACACTCTCATTCACGGATTTCTGTTGATGCAAGGCTTCTTACCTGAAGCGCGCGAGGCTATTCGAGATATCGCGGAAAATATCCGCGAATTTATAAATCCGAGGATTTCATGACACATATAACTGGTTTCTTTCATGGCGGCATAACCGTTAAAGATATGGATACTTCTCTCGCCTTCTACCGAGATGGCTTGCAGCTCGAGGTTGAGTTTGATGTCATCAATGGCGCTGATTATCTGCGAAAGGTATTGGCGTTGCCCTTTACTGAGATACGCATTGTTTATTTGCGAATTCCTAACTCTGGTTTTGTCG
>DAIRSQ010000084.1:0-2571 GCA_036804325.1 Candidatus Nanopelagicaceae bacterium
TTCCGGCTCGCTCGCGTTTGATTTTTCCGCTTCCGGTCAGCTTGAAGCGCTTCTTGGCGCCGCTGTGCGTCTTCATCTTTGGCATAGCTTCCTCATCTCTAAATCATGCGATCTGTTAATCGCTCGATCTCTTGTCGTTACTTAATTTGCGCCCTTGCGCTTTGTAGGCGCTAGAACCATAACCATATTTCTGCCGTCGAGTTTTGGTGCAAACTCAACAGTGGCAATTTCCGCAACATCTTCAGAGAGTTTTTGTAGAACTCGAAATCCGGTATCAGGGCGCGCCTGCTCCCGGCCTCGAAACATCATCGTTACTTTCACCTTGTCGCCTCCGAGAAGGAACCGCTCGATATGAGCCTTCTTAGTCTCATAATCGTGAGTATCAATCTTTGGACGCATCTTCATCTCTTTGACCACCACGTGCGTTTGGTTCTTTCGAGCCAATCGCGCTTTCTGAGCGATTTCGTACTTGTACTTTCCGAAATCCATCACTTTACAAACTGGTGGCTGTGCATCTGGTGCAATCTCTACAAGGTCGAGACCTATTTCCTCGGCCATGCGAATTGCTTGATCGATTGCAACTACCCCAACTTGCTCGCCATTTGGTCCGATTAATCGAACTTCAGGCACGCGAATGAGATCATTGATTCGAGGTTCTGCGCTGATGTGCTCTCCTTTATTCAGTGTTATTTAGCGTAAAACTAAATATTTTTGCGAAATGCCGCGCAAGGAGAGAGACCTTCCCATACTGCCATCTAAGGATGGAGCTGAAGGTGGACCTCGTAGAGCCCTTTGGCGGGCTAGAGGTGGGAGTTGGACTCCTCTTTGCGTTCTCTTGATTTCTCAAGAGGCCCTTAGGGTACCCCAGCCCCGCTGAACTCCGCTAATTTCGGGCTAATCCCGGGCTAGTTCCGGGCCAGTTCCGGGCTAAGCCCCAACTGCATGGACCCCGCCATCTACGTGGACTATCTCACCAGTGGTTTTAGGGAACCAGTCGGACAGGAGGGCAACGGCCCCTTTGGCCGCCGGAATTGGGTCAGAGATGTCCCAAGACAATGGCGCTCGTGCATTCCAAACATTTTCAAACTCCGCAAAACCCGGAATTGATTTGGCGGCCATAGTTTTAATCGGACCAGCAGCGATGAGATTGACCCGGATGTTCTCTTTCCCAAGATCACGCGCCAAGTAACGAGTGGTCGATTCGAGCGCAGCCTTTGCTACGCCCATCCAATCGTATTGTGGCCAGGCAACTGTTGCGTCAAAATCCATGCCGACCACCGATCCGCCACTACTCATTAAATCTTTTGTCGCCATGGTTAGTGACGCAAGTGAATACGCAGAAACATGCAGTGCGACCGAAACATCATCCCACGTTGTATTGAGAAAATTTCCACCTAAAGCGCTCTCGGGGGCAAAACCAATTGAGTGAACAATTCCATCTAATTTCTGGTGATGTTCTTGGATTAACGATTTCAATCGGTTGAGGTGTTCAGTATTGGTGACATCTAATTCAATGACGGGAGCGCTTTTTGGTAACCGACCCGCAATTCGCTGGGTGATACTCATTGCACGCCCAAAAGAGGAGAGAACTACCTCGCCGCCCTCTTCTTGAATCAAGCGCGCGATATGAAAAGCGATCGATTGATCTGTTAAAACTCCGGTAACAAGAAAACTCTTGCCCTGCACTAATCCATTACTAGTACTCATCAATGTCCCATTCCTAGTCCACCATCCACCGGAATCACCGCTCCAGTGATGTAACTTGCTCCGCTTGAGGCGAGGAAAAATGCCACATCAGCTATCTCGCTGGGGGTAGAGAATCTTCCCAAAGGTATTGCCGATGCAATTTCATTTTTTCTCTCTTCGCTCAGTGCGTGTGTCATGTCAGTCTCTACAAAACCAGGCGCAATCACATTAGCGGTAATACTTCGCGACCCAAGTTCACGTGCTAGTGATCTAGCAAGACCAACAAGGGCTGATTTGGTCGCTGCGTAATTACTTTGGCCAGCACTGCCTAATAAGCCAACAACTGATCCAATAAAAATTATTCGACCACGTTTTAACTTAAGCATTCCTTTGGCTGCACGTTTTGCTGTCTTGAATGCGCCACCAAAATTTGTCTGACTCACTTCATCGAAATCCTCATCGCTCATCCGCAAAATTAAGTTATCACGGGTGATGCCGGCATTTGCAACGAGAATTTCTACTGGACCTACAGCTTCTTCAATGGCAGCAAATGCCAGGTCTAACGTTGCGGAGTCTTTTACATCAACATTTATTGAGGTGATTCTCGCCGAGAAATTAGGCGCGCTCTGAGTTCTGTGGCCGACGAAGACTCGATCTCCGGCTTCTGCAAAGCGTTCGGCGATTGCTGCGCCAATACCCCGATTGCCGCCTGTGATAAAGACGACTCTTGGCGTCTGTGTAACCTCTCCCACACCTCAAAGGTATCTCGTTATTTGGCTACTAGCGCGTAACGACGAGAAAATACCTAATAAATAATGCGCGCGGAAGGATTTCTCTCTACCGTAGCGCTATGGCGAAAAATGAGGGTGAAGTTCATTCCATCAC
>DAIRSQ010000085.1:0-2437 GCA_036804325.1 Candidatus Nanopelagicaceae bacterium
CGCTTTGCCACTTGGTCAAACATGGCGGCAACATCTTTGGGCGACTTGTCGAGGCGGGCGCGAACCATGGGGTACATCTTTATGGTGTGTACGCTCAGATGCCAATCGAGATACAGATCGAGTTGAAGACCGAATTGAAGACCTAGTTGAAGGAGATATCAACTGTGACCACCATTCCCGTACCTGCGCACTCGCTTCGCGCTGCGCTCTTTCCCAAAAGCACGCTTCTGACTAACAGCGCTCTCGCGCTAGGCGGCGTTGCTTTCTTATCGTTGATGGCACAGGTCGCGCTGCCCATTCCTGGTTCACCCGTTCCCGTTACCGGGCAGACTCTTGGCGCGCTACTTATTGGCGCAAGTTATGGTCGGGCGCTTGGTGCAACTACTTTCGCTCTTTATTTAGGTATCGGCATCGCTGGTGCGCCGGTCTTCTCACAACAAGGACATGGGCTAGCAAAATTCGTGGGCCCCACCGGTGGTTACTTAGTAGGAATGTTCCTAGCAACTATTGCACTGAGTTTCCTTGCATCGAAAAAGTGGGATAAGAAAGTGCACACTGCTCTCATTTCAATGTTAGTTGGCCAAATTCTCATTTTCACTCCTGGATTAATTTGGCTTCAACACGCAACTGGTAAAGATTGGTCTTGGACTATAAACGCTGGCCTTACGCCATTTATTTTTGGTGAAGTTCTCAAACTTGCAATTGCTGCAACTGCTCTTCCTACGCTGTGGCGAGTGGTGGATAAGCGTCGTTCGTGAATCCTCCTGCAAGTTTGGTTCCAGTTTCGGTTCACACCCAAGAGATTGGTGAATCGCAAGATTTATTAACGCTCCTTCCAGATAGCTCTGCGCTCGCATGGGTTCGCGGTGGCGATGGGCTTGTTGGTTGGGGAGAGTTTGATCGAATTGAAGTTACCGGCGCAGATAGATTTGAAAAAATCAGGTTCTGGTGGCGTGAGCGATGTGCACGCTTCACTATTCATGATGAAGTAAAAAAATTTGGCTCTGGTCCAGTCCTTTTTCTCTCTGGAACCTTTGATGGCGATGAACCCAGCGTTGCAATCATTCCAAAAATTGTCGTCGGGCAACGCAATGGTCGAACGTGGGTGACATGGATTGGTGATGAAAATACTCCCGCAATAGCATCTGCAACCAAACCCGAGGCTCCGTTAAATCTCAGCTGGGTTGGCGGAACTATCTCTCCCGCGCAATGGGAGATCAATGTTGGTAAAGCGCTAGCAAAGATTCACAACGGCGAAATTTCAAAAGTAGTACTAGCTCGAGATCTCATCGCGCAATCGGATATGCCTTTTGATGCGCGACATATTATGAAAAAACTCGCAGAAAATTACAGCGCCACCTGGATCTTCTCGGTAGCTAATCTTGTAGGGGCTACCCCTGAATTATTAGTACGACTTAATAAAGGATTGGTCACTTCAAGAATCCTCGCTGGGACAATTCAGCGCACCGGAGATGATGAGCGTGATTTAGCGCTTGCAGCATCTCTGGCTCGCTCCTCTAAAGATCTTGAAGAGCATGAATATGCAGTGGAATCAGTTGCGCAATCTCTTGCACCATTCTGTTCCTCAACCAACGTGCCTGAAACCCCCTTCGTTTTACATCTCTCTAACGTGATGCATCTAGCAACCGATGTCACTGGCGTTCTCACTGATTCACTCGCACCAGCAGATCTCTTCACAGTTGTTCGCGAACTACATCCCTCTGCCGCAGTATGTGGCACTCCGCGCCCTGCTGCGCAGCGAGCCATTAAAGAGATAGAAGCGATGTCTCGCGGTCGTTATGCCGGTCCCGTTGGTTGGATTGACAGTAAAGGCGAAGGCGAAATTGGAATCGCCCTCCGTTGCGCACAGATTAATCCTGAGGATTCCCGAGAGATAAGACTTTTCGCTGGCTGTGGCATAGTCCAAGGATCAGATCCAACAAAGGAATATGCAGAGAGTCAGGCCAAGCTACTTCCAATTAGAGAAGCGCTAGAGAGTTTGTAATTTCTTTTAATAACTCTGCATTTACTTTTCGATCAGGCATTTGCGCAACAATTACCCGCACTCCTTCGCTCCCTCTTGCCAGCTGAGCAATGAGCGCATCACGGGTACGAACAGCAACTGAAGGAATGCCATAACTTTCGGCAATCGCGACTAAATCCCGGTTATGTGGCGTTCCAAAAATTTTCTCAAAACCAGGGACATCGCTCTGCGGCAATGTTGAGAAAATTCCGCCACCATCATTTGAAATAATTACAAAAGTGAGGTTAGGGCGAACTTCATCGTTGCCAACTAAGAGACCATTAATGTCATGAAGAAATGCCAGATCACCTAATATCGCAAATGTTTGATTTCGAGTTAGGGCTATTCCATATGCGGTAGATACATTTCCATCGATGCCAGCTAAACCTCTATTGGCAAAAGTTTCGATACCAG
>DAIRSQ010000086.1:0-2291 GCA_036804325.1 Candidatus Nanopelagicaceae bacterium
TGATTACCCAAGTATGGAGCGGGCTCTCGGTTGATCAGATCGGTCTACTTGCCGCAATCTTTGATGCGCTCGCGCTGGCTGGATATTTCTTAATTGGTGACCTACTCGGTAAAACTAAATCAAGCGGAGCTATTGCAACATGGGGATTTGGTGTAGCAACATTGATTCTTCTCTTTGCGCTCCCTCTTTGGAATTTCCCGACTGCTGCACTCTCTAATGACATGAATCTGCTTGGTCGCTTTGAAAATTATCAACTACCTGGCTGGGCTCTAGTTTTATGGATAGTAGTTATGGGAACGATTGCTCCATATTTACTAGTTATTAGTGGTTTGAAGATTCTTAGCGCTTCTACCGCAAGCATCTTTGGAATGATCGAGCCAGTCTTAGCTGGAATATTTGCATGGTGGTGGCTCAGTGAGAGACTTACCGCGATACAGTTGGTCGGCTGTATGGTTGTTATAGTCGGTATCTCAATAGCTGATAGAGCGCGCTCAGGGGTTGGTAAACATTGAATTTCGATGAAATTTTGGCCGCAAATGAGGAGTTCGCAAAAACCTTTAAATCTAGCGATTTAACAGGCCGGGCTGCTCAAGGTTTGGCAATCGTCACTTGTATGGATTCGAGAATTGATCCATTACGGGTCGTAGGTATGAAGCCGGGAGACGCAAAGATTCTCCGTAATGCCGGAGCTCGAGTAACCGAGGACGTTCTTCGCACTCTAGTTCTAGCAGTGCATCTGTTGAATGTTTCGAAGGTTCTAGTTATGCCACACACTGATTGCCGCATGGCAAGCGGAACAGAAGATCAAGTTCACGAAGCAATAAAGAAAGCTTCAGGAATTGATACTCGGTCTATTGAAATTCGAACGGTCACTGATCAAAAAGCCGCACTTGAGGTAGATGTGCTGAGAATTAAGTCTTTCCCGTTTCTACCTTCAGAGTTAGAGGTTATGGGCGCAATCTACGATGTAAGAAACGGAAAGTTAGAAAAACTTTTTAGTCGTCCTTGACGATTCGTTCTTGCGGGATTGTGTACTTAGGTGCCATATCGGCGAACTTAGCGAAGTGAAGAAGTGATGCGATTGGAATTTTCTTGGTTGGACCATTTCGATGCTTAACCACCATCAGATCAGCTTCGCCCTGTCGGTTTTGAGGATCATATAAATCATCTCTATGTAACAAGATAACAACGTCTGCGTCCTGCTCGATAGATCCAGATTCACGTAGGTCAGAGAGCATTGGTTTCTTATCGGCGCGCTGTTCAGGAGAGCGATTTAGCTGGGAGATAGCAACAACCGGTACATGTAGCTCTTTGGCGAGAAGCTTTAGTTGACGAGAGAACTCAGATACTTCCTGTTGGCGATTTTCCACACGCTTACCGGACGTCATTAATTGAAGGTAATCAATTACAACTAACTTCAAATCATGTCGCTGCTTTAATCGACGAGCTTTTGCTCGTATCTCCATCATCGAGAGATTTGGGGAATCGTCAATAAATAGTGGGGCATCATTGATTTCGCCCATTCTTCGAGCCAATTTTGACCATTCGTCATCACTTAAAGATCCAGAACGTATGTTATTTAGAGCGACTCGCGCTTCCGCCGAAAGCATACGCATCGTGATTTCAGAGCGGCTCATTTCAAGTGAGAAGATGACAGCGCACTCTTTATTATGAATTGCTGCGTGGCGAGCAAAATCAAGGCCTAGGGTTGATTTACCGACTGCGGGTCGAGCAGCGATAACAATCATATTTCCGGGATGGAAACCATTTGTTAGATCATCTAAATCTCTAAAACCAGTTTTAATTCCTTCCGCAAGATCCCCAGATTGAAGTTTCTCGATTTGATCAAGTGCGGCAGGAATTAGAGTATTTAATTGAACGAAATCTTCGCCAGCTCTCCGCTCGGTGACTTGGTAGACCTCTTGTTCGGCTTGATCAACAACATCATCAATCTCACCTTCGGTTGCGTAGCCCATCTGGACGATTTTTGTTCCAGCTTCAACTAGGCGGCGTGCAATCGCTCGCTCTCTTACAATCTTTGCGTAGTAATTTGCATTTGCAGCAGTCGGGACTGCAGAGATAAGAGTATGTAAATATGGAGCGCCGCCGACCTTCGCAATCTCGCCACGTTTTGTGAGTTCTGCAGAGACAGTTACTGGATCGGCAGGTTCACCACGGCCATATAGATCAATAATTACATCAAAAATTAATTCATGTGCAGGTCGATAGAAGTCACGCTGCCGGAGAATCTCTACAACTTCTCCAATTGCATCTTTCGATAAGAGCATGCC
>DAIRSQ010000087.1:0-2204 GCA_036804325.1 Candidatus Nanopelagicaceae bacterium
GTAAAGAGCTTGGTTTTACCGCTGTGAAAATTCTGGCTGTGCCGCAGGCTGCTCCACTAGATGGCGCGAAGCGTTTAAAGCATGCCGATACTCTGATGCGTGCTGCACGTGAAGCGGGCGGCGATGATATTGACATCATGGTTGATTTCCATGGAAGAACCTCTGCTGCGATGGCGATTCAATTCGCTGATGTGCTTGCACCATACCGACCATTCTTTTTAGAAGAAGTGGTTCAACCTGAACAGTACGAAGCGATGAAGCGCGTGAAAGAGAAAGTATCTGTTCCACTCGCTGCAGGTGAACGCCTTTACACCCAGCAAGATTTCTTGCCATTCCTGAAGTCCGGTGTCTTCGAGGTGGCACAACCTGATGTTTGTCACGCCGGTGGAATAACTGGGCTCCGTAAGATCGCTGCGCTCTGCGATGCATTTGGGGTGGTGATGGCGCCGCATAATCCGCTTGGTCCAATAGCAACCATGGTTAACGTCCACCTTGGCCTAGTCACGCCAAACTTCCTCATTCAAGAGGTAATGCGCGCAGATGTTCCATGGCGTAAAGAGGTCGTAGAAGGAACTCCAGATATCGTCGATGGCCATATCTTGCCGCCGACTTCAGTTGGTATCGGCGCAACTATTAACGATGCCGCCGCCGCTAAGCACCCATTTGTTCAAGATGCGCCTACGCAGTGGTTCCATAGCGATGGATCAGTGGCTGACTGGTAATTCTTTCGGTCCGTTAATTTTCCACATCACATAACAAGCAACAGCAAATGGGATGAGCGCTGCATATCCAACGACATAACCGAAGTTGTCGAAGACAATTGCCAAAATAAAGGGCGCGAAGCCAAAAGAGAATGACGTTCCCATCATGTACCGAGAGATTCGATAATCGGCGTGGGTAAATCCTTCAGAAACTCGAAACGCTCCAAGTGCAAAGAGCGGTGAGATTCCCACTGCAGCAATTGTGAGTCCAACCATTGTGAGCAGTGGGTCCTCCACCACACAGACGATGAACGCGCCGGTAATGATGGCGCTAACTGCAAATTTAATAACGTGTGGAGATTTAGGTTGTAAAAAGGCAAGGGATAAACGTCCAGCAGCAATTCCATAACTAAGAATCGCCGAGCCCAATGCCCCCAAAGCCACGGGAGCTTCTCGGCTCACCAGTAGATCCAAAGCCCAGAAACCAACACCAATTTCAAGGATGCAATTAATTACTCCGTAAGAGATGATCTTCACGTCATCTTTCTTTTTTCCTTCATCAGAAAATTGCGCGGGCATAGGTTCAGGAACGAGAAATTTCACTCGCCAGATATTCAATAGTGAAATCGGCGTCAGGACTAGTGCGCCGATGACTATCGGTAGCCGCCAGCCTTGACCAGCATGTAAAGATGCGCTAATTAATAAAATTGCGGTTGCGCCAACCACAGCTTGTATACCTGTTTGAATCATCATTCGACGCATAGATGGAGCAGCATCTTGAGAGATTTGGGCCAAGCTAATTGCATTTACTATTGTCTGTGAGAATGCCGCCAGACCAATCGCCGGAACAGTAATCAGAATTGTTGGCGCAGTTACCAGAGAAATGACGCCAATAAACATAGTTAACAACAAGGTGCGCATCACCAACTCGCGTCCAAACTTATTAATGAGTGGGACTGCCAAGCGGGCGCCGAGAGTTGCGCTAATTCCTACTGCGATATTGTGCGCCCCGGCGAGAGTACGGCTGATACCTAGATCAAGTCGTAGTAGTGGAATGGCTGCGCCAGCAGACCAGAGTAAATAGGAACCAATCGCGGCCATCACCAAAATAGCTCTGAAGTTATTGGTTGCTGGCTTCACACTTCTTACTTTATTGCGATAGTTAGCTCTGTTTGAAGAATATTTTGGGCAATTCTCTCGAGAATATTAATTCTTTCTATATTTCGCATGGTGGAATAGTCATGCTCAGTCGCAAACTTTCCCGAGTCTTGAAAATCCAGCGTAAGTACGCCATTAGAGAAATCTGCCAAACGCGCATCAAAGAACGCTAGCCAGAGAATCCGGTCTTTGTTGAGAAGTTCATCGAGGATTTCGTTCCACCGAAACTTGATCTCCTCAAGCGTCAGCGGATTCATTACGCTAAGAAAGAATAGATTATTGCAGCGGCTGCAATCACGAGAGCAAAAATAAAACCTGTTCCCTTTTCAAGTTTGCTGTGTACTG
>DAIRSQ010000088.1:0-2043 GCA_036804325.1 Candidatus Nanopelagicaceae bacterium
ATGCCCACACCTAATTTATTGATGTCATCAACTGAAATATCACCGCCAATACGACCAGCGCAGCCAAAGATGTGCACGAGCGCGTTTGTTGAGCCACCAATTGCGTGCAACATTCGAATCGCATTTCTAAATGATGCAGGTGTGGCAATTTTTGAAGGAATTAAATTTTCCTTCACCATCTCAACAATTCTTCTCCCAGAGGCGCGAGCTGCATCGCGTCGTTCCTGCGTTCCGGCTGGAATTGTTGCGCTACCAGGAAGCATGAACCCAAGCATCTCGGTCATGAGTGCTACCGAACTTGCCGTTCCCATCGTGTTACAAGAGCCGAGCCCGCAACTTAAACACTCTTCAAACTCTCGCCATTCTTCATCTGACATTCGTCCGGCACGCCACTCTTCGAGAGCTCGCCATAAATCTGTACCCGTTCCAACTTTCTTACCTTTATAAAAAGGTGCTGGCCGTGCACCGGCGGTAACCATAAGCGCTGGTAGATCTGCGCTAAATGCTCCCATTAATGCACCGGGGACGCTCTTATCGCAGTTCGCGAGTAAAACAACGCCATCAAGCGGATAGGAACGTAAGTTCTCTTCAATTTCAATAGAGAGCAAATTTCGATAGAGCATCGAGCTTGCCTTCATCAAATCTTCACCAAGTGAAATCACTGGAAAGGCAACTGGAAGCCCGCCTGCTTCCAGGATTCCAGCTTTTACATCGTCGACGAGCGCACGTAATGGCAAATTGCAGGGATTGAGATCACTGGAAGAATCGGCAATTCCAATTATTGGTTTCGTGTTATTCGCCGGGACTTCAAGCCCCACGGAGCGCATGACAACTCGGTGCGAAACTGCGGTTTCGTCATTTCCCGAAAACCATTCACTACTTCGCATTCATCTACCTTCCGGATAGTGCAATTAGGTCTTGCCGAACAGGGTTTGGAATAACTACCCTCTCCCCTCATAGTTCTTCTGTCAAGGCTTTTGGAAGTGAGGTTCGAGATGGTCACAAAAGAGCGATACAAAGTTGGCAGCGTTGCACGGGCGCTACGACTGGTAGATCTCATCGCTGCTGCTCCGCAGAGCGGATTAACGTTAAGCGACCTCACAAAAGAATTAGGCGTTTCCAAGAGTACGGTTTTTGCGTTACTACAAACGTTGATGGAAGCTGGATATGTTCGCCAAACAAAACCAGGGCCACGCTATTTACCAGGAATTTCTCTCGTTCGATTGGGAGATTTAGCGGGCGGACACTTACCTGTTGGTGAAATTGCCCAACCAATTATTCATCGCCTATCGCGTTTAACTGGGCTGACAATTCGAGTGTCAATAAATGATGGCGGACATCCAGTTTTCGTTGCCCGCGTTGACGCTCCAGGAAATATTCGCTTTCTTACTCTCTTAGGATCAAGAGAGTTACCTCATGTTTCATCTGCCGGTAAAGCGATGTTGGCACAGATGAATGATGCGGAAATAGCGCAAGTGATTGAACAAACTGGATTGCCAAAAAGAACAAAAAATACCCGGACTGATATCAACGCATTAATGAATGACATTCGCAGAATTCGTGCAGTTGGTTACGCAATTGATGATGAAGAAGATTGCGAAGGCATCTTCTGTGTGGGTGCAGCATTCTTTGATCACAGCGGACGTTGTGTTGGCGCGGTATCAGCTACTGGAATCAAGCGTGAACTCTCACAGCGAGCAGTAGATCAACTTGGCCGCCAAGTGATTGAAGCAGCGCATGAAGTAACAATTGCTCTGGGTGGAAAAGTTCGGAAGCAAGCATGAGAGCTCTTCGATGTATTGCTCCACACGACGTTCAAATAGTTGATATACCTGAACCAAAACTTGGGGCAGATGAATTACTCGTCGAGCCGTTGGCCTCTGGAATCTGCGGCACGGATCTAGAAATTATTGAAGGTGGCGTAGATCCTGCATATATCCGTTATCCAATAACTCTCGGCCATGAATGGGTAGGTCGAGTAGTTAGTCTGGGTGAAGGCGTCTCCTCACCAAAGGTCGGGTCCAAGATTGTTGTCGAAGGGAT
>DAIRSQ010000089.1:0-2006 GCA_036804325.1 Candidatus Nanopelagicaceae bacterium
GCGTCGAGCGAGCGGAATTCATTGAAGTTGAAGAACTTCCTGGTTCCGGTCGTGGTGCCGGCGGATTTGGATCAACGGGGAGAGCATGAGTCACGAAGAAGATAAAGCAAAGATTGTTGCTGCCATGGGTGGCAAAAAGGGTTTGATAGATTCAGGTTTACCGGCGTTAGTTTTTCTTATTGTATTTAACGTCACCAAGGACGTTAGGCAATCATCATATGCAGCCTTAGGTTTATCGCTAGCACTCACTGCACTTCGTTTAGCGCGAAAAGAGACTATCCAACACGCGATTTCTGGCGTTGTGGGAGTTGCAATTTGCGCCTGGTTATCGAATCGAAGCGGAAAAGCTGAAGATTTTTATTTGCCTGGGCTATGGACCAACGCCATTTACGGCGCGGCTTATTTGGTTTCGATTCTTGTGCGGTGGCCTGTTATTGGTTTAATCATTGGTCCACTACTTGAAGAAAACCTACGCTGGCGCAAAGATCCCGCTCGTACAAAGGTATACATCAAAGCAACATGGCTATGGGTTGGAATGTTCACCGTGAGGCTACTCATTCAGTATCCGCTTTATATCTCAGGAAATGTCAATGCTCTTGGCACCGCTCGCCTCATCATGGGCTATCCGCTTTTTATTGCAACAGCATGGGCGACCTGGATTGTGATTAAGAGTGGACCAAAACTGCGAGATGACTTAAGAGCAGTTAACTAACTTCTAGTTTGAAACGAAGCAGCCCTTTAGTAACTCTTCTGCCCTAGCACTGGCTACAAAAATCAATTCATCCCCTGCTGAAAAGACATCGTGAGCCGATGGTGAAATGACATGGCCATCACGAATGATTGCAGCAAGCGAGGCATCATCTGGAAGTTGGACTTCAGCAACCGATTTTCCTATACAAATAGAGTCATCCGGAAGAGTCAGCTCAACAAGGTTAGCTTCGCCAGCTTTAAGTGAAAATAAACGCACGACATCGCCGACGGAAACTGCTTCTTCAACAAGAGCTGCGATGATTCGAGGTGTTGAAACTGCAACATCGACGCCCCACGATGAATCAAAGAGCCACTCATTCTTGGGATGATTTACGCGTGCAACAACGCGGGGAACTCCATACTCTGTTTTCGCTAACAATGAGGAAACCAGATTCACTTTGTCATCGCCGGTTGCTGCGACCATTACTTGGCAGGTATCGAGCTTTGCCTTATCCAAAGCACTAATTTCGCAGGCATCAGCAAGAAGCCACTCGGCAGAGGGAACACTCTCCATCTTGAGAGCTTTTGGATTCTTATCGATCAGGAGAACATGATGGCCATTGGAGATGAGCTCGCGCGCAATTGCTCGACCAGCATTTCCTGCCCCTGCGATTGCAATTCTCATTAGTTGCCACCCGGCGCTTCTGCTAAGGAATTCTCTGTTGCAGTGAGATTGTGATCCTCCACCATTACATGCACAACGTCGCCCTCTTGCAAGACAGTGTGGTCGTTTGGAATAAGCCCTTCGCCTAATCGGGTAATGAATGCGACTCGCGCATCGGTGTGCTGCTCGATCAGCGAAACAGGTTTACCAAACCACTCACGATGAAGTGGAACCTCTGCGAGCTGAACTTTGCCTGATGCATCTTGCCATTCGGAGCGAGACCCTTGAGGGAGTATGCGACGCATGATTTGGTCGGTAGTCCATAACACAGTTGCAACAGTAGGAATTCCCAGGCGCTGATAGATCTCAGCACGCGCAGGATCATAAATACGTGCAACGACGCTCGCCACTCCATATGTCTCACGTGCAACGCGGGCTGCGAGAATATTTGAATTGTCACCATTGGAAACAGCGGCGAATGCATCGGCTTTCTCGATGCCTGCTTCAAGAAGAGTATCTCGATCAAATCCAACTCCAGCCACGGTCAAACCGTTGAAGTCTGCTCCAAGGCGGCGGAAAGCTTCTCGATCTTGGTCGATTACTGCGACTGAGTGTCCGAGTGCTTGGAAATCTTTAGCGAGGGTAGATCCGA